>CAYYSX010000258.1:0-8680 GCA_964474315.1 uncultured Verrucomicrobiota bacterium
ACTGTCGTCTGGGGACAGACGACTCTACAAGGTGGGAAGGGACGGTTCATGGAGAACTCCAAGATCGGAGCTTCAAGGCATTGCGACGTGCCCACCTGGGAGGCGCTCGGTAGCTCATGGAGCTTGGGACCGCTTCTTTGGGATTTGGGTTTTGGTCTTTGGAGCTTGGTTCTCATGCCCCGCCCAGAAAACGAAATCCCCCCGAAACGTCGCCGGCGGGCGAATCCGTTTGCCCGACCTCCTCCCGGCGGATCAGAATTCTGTCCGTCAGCACCCAACTGGCGTTGCGGTCACTATGACAACGACATGAAGCCTTCTTCCCGCCCGTCCCGCCCGCGAAAAAAGCCGCTCACCGCACCCGTTCCCACCGAAGCGGCCCTGGAACCGTCATTGGCCGCTTCGGAAGCGGATCGGGCAAAACCCCCTAAGCCGGCCCGCATCGCGACTAAAGCGACGGCCACCATCGGTGTTGCCCAAGCCACCGTGGCGAAGTCGAGCCGGCCGAAATCCGTAACCGCCAGGAAAACCAAGGCCATCCCCGCCCAGTCTGAAACCGAGGTTACTCTCACGCCACCGGCTGCTTCCGACCTTCCCTCCCCTCCTACACCTACACCTAAACCAGCGCCGGCCCGATCCGGCCGAACCTCCCCGGTCAAAACCCCTCTGAAACGCGGAACCGCGTCCACGCCCCGCCGCCGCCCCGTCGAACCCGCCGTTGCCTCGACTGCCGCCCCGGGTGCCAAATCCGCCCGCCCGCTCCGCAAAGCTCCGGCGAAGCGAACTCCCCGCCGGACCCCTTCCTCCTCCATCGTTCCTGCCGCGTCTGATCCCCCCCTTCGTGTCGAAGCCGTCCCCGCTTCCATCCCGGCGACGCCAGTGATTCCGGAGTCACCGTTGCCGCCTGCATTGGCCCCCATCCCGGCACCGCTCAGCTTGCTTCCCTCTCTCCTGGAGGAACCGGTCTTCGCTCCTCATGTCCCCATGCCGCTTGGACCACGAAGCTTGGCGACACTCTCAACCCCGCCCATTCCAGACATCCTGTTGTCCGGCGACTACCCCGACCCCACGCTGTGGATAACGCCCACCGCGGCCCCGGCTGATCCGTTGCCCGCAGCAGTCTCCCATCCCCCCGAGTCTTCTGCCCCTCCCCGTCACGAGGTGCCGGAAGAGGCATTGGCCACACCGCCACCTTCCCATGAACCGGCACCCGCTCCCCCCGCTGAACAGATACCGCGCCGGGTCGCCGTCTGGTTGGATGCACGGGATCCTTTTTCACTTTTCGCCCAATGGGAGGCTGATGAGGAGGTCCTTAGGCGACTCCTGGCCCACCGGCCGACCGAATCGCTCCGGTTGCGGGTCTTCGCCCGCAGCCACGGCGGCGCCCTGATGGCCGATCAAGTGGTAACTCCGTCGGTGCGACAGCGATTGGTTCCCGTCCTGTATTCGAACACCCCTTATTGGGCCGAGCTGGGATGGGTGGACACGGCTGGAGTCTGGAAATCTCTGGCGATCTCGGCTCCCTTGAGCACCCCACCGGATTCACACCGCCCGGATTGGAGCCGGAAACGCGGTCGGTTTGTTCCAAGTACGGCAGGTCATCGTCCGGCTCCAGTGACCGATCATTCCCCGAGGCCTCCGGCGCCGACGCCCAGGAGTGACGCAAACTACGAAGATCCAGCGCCCGGATCGCCCCAATCGGACCTGGAAGAAACAGAGACGGCCGAGCAGCTTACCGCACTAGTCTGGGAACCCACTCCGGTGGTCGTGTCCGCCGGCAATTCCGCCACCGTCCATCAATGGGTGGCGCAGCTCGTAACGACGGCGCGCGTCGTCCCTCCCGGTGTTCCACCGTCACCCGCCAGCCCAGAACATGCCCTGCTACCCACGCGGCCGTCCGCAGTGGAACAACCCCCGTCGAGTCCGGCTGTCCCCACGCCTCCTTTGCCGTCGGACTTTTGGTTCAAGATCAATGCAGAATTGATCCTCTACGGAAGCACGGAACCCGACGCGACCGTGACCATTGCCGGACGCCCGGTGAAACTGCGTGACGACGGTTCCTTCACGTTCCGTTTTTCCCTGCCCGACGGCCAGTTCGACCTTCCTGCGCAGGCGGTCAAGGCGGACGGCTCGGCGCAGCGCCGCGCTTCCTTGACCTTTCGGCGTGCGACTCAATTGGGCGACGACGTGGGCGTTCATCCCCAGGATCCTTCGCTCTCGCCACCGGTGGCCGAGGCGATTCGTTGAGGTCAGTGGATGGAACCGTTGCCGGCCCCGCTTCCCGCCATCCGGCTGGCTCTGGTGCTCCACGCCCATCTGCCGTTTGTCCGTCATCCGGAACAACCGGAGTTCCACGAAGAGAGTTGGCTCTTCGAGGCGATCCTGGAATGTTACCTTCCCCTGCTCCGCTTCCTGACGGGCTGGGAGCGCGACCGAATTCCCGGACGCCTGACGCTCAGCGTGTCGCCGACCCTCGCGGCCATGCTCCGCGACGATCTGCTCCAGACGCGCTTCCGCCGGTATCTGCGTCGCCTTCGCGAATTGGCGGAGCGCGAGGAAGTCCGGGCCCACTTTGAACCCGCGCGGCGTTCGGTGGCGGAGTTCTACCGACAGTGGCTCCGGGACCAGGAAGACCAATATGAGCAACTCGACGGAGACCTGCTGGCCGGATTCGCCCGGGCGGGAGTCAACGGCCGGCTGGAATTGATCACCTGTTCGGCGACCCACGCCACTCTTCCCCTCCTGCGACGAGAGCCGGGGTGCGTGAAAGCGCAGATCGAAGTGGCCCGGACCCAGCACGCCCAATGGGCCGGAACCGCACCGGAGGGATTTTGGCTGCCCGAATGCGCCTGGACGCCCGAGCTGGATGACCTGTTGGCGGAAGCAGGCATCCGCTGGTTCGTCGTGGAAACCCACGGCTTGCTCAACGCCTCACCCCGGCCCCGTCAGGCCATTTTCGCCCCCGTGCTCACGCCGGCTGGACTGGCGGTATTCGCCCGCGACCCGGCGAGCGCCCGACAAGTCTGGAGCCGGCACGGCGGGTATCCGGGCGACCCGCGGTACCGCGAATTTCACCGCGATGTATCCCACGATGCGGAATGGGAGTATGTGCGCCCATTTCTTCACGGTGCCGTGGGACGCGCGTTCACAGGATTGAAGTTTCACCGGGTCACCGGATCCACCTTGGACAAAGAATTGTACCATCGTGGGGAGGCCCTGGTCGCGGTCGCGGAACACGCCGACCATTTTGTTGCCGAACGAATCCGCACCGGTGCCGCCGCCGCCGCCTTGATGTCCCGCCCCCCGCTGCTCGTGGCACCCTACGACGCGGAATTGTTCGGTCATTGGTGGTTCGAAGGACCGGAATTTCTCGATGCCGTGGCCCGGCGCGCCGCCGCCGAGCCAGACCGGATTGAGCTCGTGACCCCTTCCCAAGACTTGCGGGATCATCCCGAACTGGAGGTCTGCCAACCCGCCGCCTCGACCTGGGGCGAAGGCGGTCACTTCGCCGTTTGGCTCGACGAATCCAACGCCTGGATGCAACCGCCGCTTCGCGCAGCCGGCCGGCGATTCGAACGCCTGGCGACTTCGTTCCGACACACGACGCCTGATTCACTGACCGAACGGCTGCTGCGTCAGGCGGGTCGGGAACTGCTGCTGGCCCAAGCCAGTGATTGGCCGTTTCTGGTCAAGCTAAACACGGCCGGAGCCTATCCAACGCGACGCATCCGCGAGCATCTCGCCGGTTTCGAGTCATTGGCTGCCGCACTGGAATCAGCCCCGTCCCCGGTGGAACCTGCCGCTCTCGCTGACCTGGAGGCACGACACAACCTGTTCCCCGATCTCGACTGGCGGCTGTGGTGCCCAAAGGGTTGACCGATCCCCACCGTTCCCATGTCCACCGTCCCCGTTCCCACTTGGCACGACTGTCCTTCGGTTTCCTCGCGGGCCACACGAATCTGCCTTTTGAACTTTGAACTTTGAGCTTTGAACTTTGAATCCCTCCATGCCGCCCACCGAATCCCTCCATCACCGTGTCTCTCGGATCGTGGAATCGACCCCCGCGCAGGACATCCACACCCACCTGTACGATCCGGCCTTTGGTTCGCTGCTGCTCCGGGGAATCGATGAACTGCTCGTCTATCACTACCTGGTCAGCGAGGCCTTCCGGCAGATGGATCTGCCCTATGAACGGTTCTGGTCCGCCGCCCGAACGGAACAGGCGGAATGGATTTGGAAGGCCTTGTTTCAGGAGCATTCGCCGATGTCGGAATCGTGCCGTGGGGTGTTGACCACCCTGCACGCCTTCGGACTGGAGCCGCGCAAGCAGGACCTTCCCGCGTTGCGGAGCTGGTTTGCGGCGCAGAAGCCGGCCGACCACGTCGAACGCGTCCTGCGCCTGGCCAACGTGCAGTCGGTCTGCATGACCAATTCACCGTTCGATGACGAGGAGCGCGCCTATTGGGAAGCCCGGCCTCCGCGCGATCCCCGCTTCCAGGCGGCCCTCCGGATCGATCCGCTCCTGCTGGCCTGGCCGGACGCCGCCGCCCGATTGCGTTCGTGGGGGTATGCCGTGAGCCAGGATCTCAATGCCGCCACCGCAGGGGAAGTGCGCCGGTTCCTGGCTGACTGGACGAATCGAATCGAGGCGCGTTACTGCATGGTGTCGCTTCCGCCCGCGTTCACTTATCCGACGGCGAACGACCTCACCTGGCTCATCGACCAGGTCGTGCTGCCGCATTGCCGCGACTTCAACCAACCGTTCGCGTTGATGCTTGGGGTCAAACGCGCCGTAAATCCCCAACTCCGTCTGGCCGGAGATGGGGTGGGGTCCAGTGATCTGGATGCATTACAGAACTTGTGCGCGGCGCATCCGGACAACCGGTTCCTGGTGACCTGTCTGGCACGCGAGAATCAACATCAGTTAGTGGTGCTGGCGCGGAAATTCCGCACCCTGCATCCGTTCGGCTGCTGGTGGTTCACCAACACGCCGCAACTCATCTCCGAAATCACGACCCTGCGTCTCGAACTGCTGGGCACCAGTTTCACTCCGCAGCACAGCGACGCCCGCGTTCTCGACCAGCTCATTTATAAGTGGCGTCACACCCGGGCCATCCTCGCCCGTTGTCTATCGGATAAATACACTGCCCTTGACGCGGCTGGCTGGTCAGTCACCGACGAAGAAATCCAACGCGATGTTAGCGAACTCCTCGGTGGGTCGTTCGCCCGATTTTGTACCACACCGTCGGGATCGGCTACGTAGCCGCCGAGGGCACGAGGCACACTCTTCTCGCCCCGCCTCTTCGTCCAAGCTTACCCCGAACCCTATCGGACAGAGCATCGATCGGGGGAATTCCATCGCCTTCCCAGTGGCCACGTTGCTGCGGGTCACAGACCCGCGCTCCGACCCCCGACGACTCCACTCGCGCTCCACCGTCAGCGCGTCCGAAGGCACGAGGCGCACTCTTCTCGTCACGCCGGCTCGTTCCAGCTCATCCCGAACCCTATGGGACAGAGCATCGAGCGGGGGGAATTCCATCGCCTTCCAGGTGGTTACGTTGCTGCGGGTCACAGACCCGCGCTCCGTCCGCGGCCCCGTAGCCGTTCAGGCAGCCCAGTTGGGGTTCTCCCAGAAAGCATAGGCCAACAGATGCAGGATGTTCATTTGCACATCTTCCACCCGGCCATAGTGCCCATCGGGGATGACCACCAACTGATCAGCCAATTCACCCATCTGCCCCCGCTTGGCTCCGACCAGGGCGATGCTCTTGAGCCCGGTAGCCTTGGCCCAGTCGAAGGCCCGCACACAATTGGGGGAATTGCCACTGACGCTGATGCCGATCAGCACATCGCCCGGCCGCGCGTAGTTCATCAACTGGCGAATGAAAATATCCTCGTAGCTGTAATCGTTCCCGATGGCGGTGATCCAGGGGACGTTGTCGGTTAGCGACAGGACGCGGAAGCGACGGGGAAGGACGTCGGAAGCGCCCTTGCCGAGATCCACCGCGAAGTGGCTGGCGTTGGCAGCGCTCCCGCCATTCCCAATCACGAAGATCTGGGCGTCGTTTCGGTGAGCTTCCTGCAACGTGGCGATGAGTGGCGCCAATTCGGCCGGATTGAGGGCGGCCAGAGCACGTTGCTGAGCGGCGAGGTAGGCGGAAATCCAATCGATCATCGGCGAGAGACTTCCGATCCCGCTCGAAAAGCTCAAATCACAAATCGACTCCGGCGAGCACCAGAGCTCCCACGGGAACCGAATCCTCCTTCAATCCGGCGAGCACGACCGCTGGGCCCGGCTGGAACGCATCCATGAGATAGTGCGGAAGGGCATCGGAAACCGCCTCGTTCAATGGCTCGCCTACCAGAGAAAGCCCACCCCCGATGACCACGACCCGGGGATGAAAGAGGTGGACGACGTGGGAAAGTGCGAAAGCCAGATGATCCGCCAGCTCGCTGAGAATGGCATGAGCCAGTTCGTCGCCCGCCGCCAACGCGGACGCGAGGAACCGGGCCTCACCCTCGCGGGCGTCACCGATCAAACCGGCCAGCGCGGATCCGGGATGCAGCGCGGCCGCCTCCCGAATACGCTGATCCACGGCCCAGCCGGAGCAACGTTGCTCCACCAACGTTCCAGCCTTGTCGAGCCGCACGTGGCCGATCTCGGCCTCGCCGGGGGACGCTCCGTGATAGATACGTCCATCCAGGACGAGTCCACCACCGACCCCGCTGCCCAGATTGATCCAAAACACGGGATTGAATCCACGACCGGCGCCGTGTCGGGCCTCGCCCAACGCGGCGACATTGGCGTCGTTATCCACCGACACGGGCAGACCGGACTGCTCATGAAGCCATTCTCCTAATTGAAAGTCGTGCCAGCCAGCGATCTGGTGGGAGCAAGCGATACGACCGTTCCGCCAGTCCACCGGCCCGCCGAACCCGACACCGACGGCTGACGGCTGACGAAGTGCGATCAACTCGGCCAGCGCGGTGGCGATGAGCTTCCGAATGCCTTCGCCACCGGCCGTTCGGTCCACCACGAACCGGCGACGATCCAGGATCACGCCGTCTTCCTGGCCCACCACGAGCTGGAGCTTGGTGCCGCCGATCTCAATGCCGAGCCGAGGGGCCTTGGTCATGGGGTAGTGAGAAAACCATGGGAAAGGAGGCGGCCTCGAAGGGGGAATGACCCGCAACTTCGGGAGCGCGGACGGCCCGTCCGCTCGAAAAGGAGGCGACCCCGAGGAAGGGGTGACCCGTAGCTAATAAGAGGTAACTGGTTCCGGTGCAGCCTCATCGGTTCCTTGTTAGTCAGGAGCGGTACGGCTGGCAATCCTCATCCGCGCTGAGCCCTTCCTCGGGTGCAGCTTGCATCTGTCCTTACCGGGACGGCGATCAGGAGCAGGGGCGAAAGCTCCAAGCTCCAAGTTCCAAAGAAGGGTGGACCTCCAAAATCTGGACGTGAATCGAGGCCCTGAACTCTCCCCTGTAGAGTCGTCTCTCCCGAGACGACTGTCGTCTGGGGACAGACGACTCTACCAGGTGGGAAGGGACGGTTCATGGGAAGCTCCAAGGACCCACGTCCAAACGCTTCGTCCGTTCCCAGATGGGTGATGCCGCTTGACGGGCAAGGACGACCGAAGCGCTGTGCCCCAACGCCTGCTTCGCCGCGGTCCGCACGGGATCCGGGAGCTTGGAGCTTGGGATTTCTTTGGAGCTTGGATTTTGGAACTTGGAGCTTCCCCGGGGGGCTGTTCTGCGGGCGTGCCGCCCGCGCTCCTGCCGGTAAGGACCGTGTCAAGCTGCGCCCCCTTCCTCGGGGCGCAGCTCAGTCGATATAGACAAACTCGTTCAAGTTGAGGAGCGCACGGCAAAGTTCGGTGAGACTGCGTTCCTCGGCGAGTTGTCGGCACAGCTCCCGTTCCTCGGGAGAGGGCGGTCGCTGCAACGCGAGCCGGAAAGCGCGGCTGACTTGGGCCGGTAATGCTGGTCCGGCTTCATGTTGCACCCGGGCCGCCAAAGCCTGTGCCGCTTCCACGGCCAGCGGCGAATTCAAGAGCGTCAGGGCCTGCGGTGCGACCACCGACACATTCCGCAGCGCACAGGAAGTCGAGTTCTCCGGGAGGTCAAACGTCTCCATGAACGGCACCCGAACCGTCCGCTTTTGAATCAGGTACACGCTGCGGACGGGCTGGGCGGACCGCGCCGACGGATACCAGCCCTTGGTCTTGGTTTCATTGTCATCGAGGAAGGCGGGATTGGCCTGGAGAATATCCGCCGGCAGATCGGGCCAGACCGGAGGTCCTCCGGGCGGCAGTTGCAGCAGGTCTGACGTGGCCAGCAGAGCATCGCGCAATTGCTCGGCGGAAAGCCGGCGGGGATTCTGTCGCCAGAGCAACCGGTTGTCCGGATCCAGCTCGGCGTGTCGTTCCCACGGGGAGGCGGGTCCAGGAAGGGCTGACACGCGCTGGTAGGCCGCACTGGTCACGATCAGGCGATGCAGTTGTTTCACCGACCAGCCGCTCCGGACAAATTCGCCGGCCAGCCAGTCGAGCAGCTCCGGATGACTGGGCCGTTCGCCCGCGAGCCCAAAGTCGTTCGGTGTCGCCACCAGGCCGCGTCCGAAATGTTGCTGCCATACCCGGTTCACCCACACCCGCGCGGTGAGCGGATTGGTCGGCGACAC
>CAYYSX010000259.1:0-8662 GCA_964474315.1 uncultured Verrucomicrobiota bacterium
CGGGACTTCGTTCTTTCGCACATTTCCAACTACCTGCACGCCGCCGAAGCAGTGGGTGTTCCCTTCGCGTTTCTGGCCGCCTACCCCACGCTGCCCACCCGAAGTTTCCCTCATCATTTATCGCGCATCTACCGATCCCTGGGCGGCCTGTTGAACCGCCTGACCCATGTGGTCTTTCGGCAACTGTTCTGGGTGCCGGATCTCCATTGGGTGAACGCCTGGCGACGCCAGCTTGGATTGCCTCCATTGGGTTGGTCGGGGCCTCATCCGTATGCCTGCCGGCGGGGCATTCCCTATCTCTTCGGCTACAGTCCGGCTCTGTTACCACGCCCCTCCGACTGGCCTCCCGACGCCGTGGTCACGGGATTTTGGTTTCTGGATACGGCCGGCAGCTACCGCCCTCCCCCAGCCTTGGAGCAGTTTCTCGATGCCGGTCCCGCGCCCGTAGTCGTTTCCTTTGGCAGCCTGGTGGATCCTCACCCCGTCGAACTCCGACGCCACCTCGTTTCCGCTCTCCATCGTTCCGGTCAACGGGGGCTGATACTGGCCGGATGGCGAAAGGAGGAGGAGACCTCCCCGGCCGGGAACCTGCACTACGCAGACTGGGTGCCTCTTCCCTGGCTCCTGCCGCGCGTGCAGGCGATCATTCATCACTCCGGAGCGGGCACGTCAGCGGAGGCCTTGCGGGCGGGAATTCCTTCCGTTTCCGTTCCTTACTCTGGCGAACAGAAGTTTTGGGCCGACCGCCTTCATCGCCTGGGGGTCGCCCCACCTCCCCTGCCGCGCTCACAACTCACCGAGGCGGCCTTGGTCGAGCGTCTTTCCTTGGCTTTGAATCACTCCGGGCTCCCGGGACGGCTCCAGGCGATGGCCCGGAGAATTCGGTCGGAAGACGGGGTGAACACCGCGGTGGAGGCGTTCGAACGGATCGTCGCCGAACGTCGTCGGTCCCGGTGATCCGGGAGGTCGTTCGGTCAATTCTCGCCCCGCTCGGATTCGTCCAATTGCTCCTTCACGATGTACATGTAAATGCCCGTGATGACGCAACAGAAGACCAGGATGATAATCGCCGAAAGAATCGCCGAATGCATGGGAGGAGCCTACTGAAGCCAGGAATCCCCCGTCAAACGTTCAGCATGGAGGGATTGAAGCGGCGGCGGCGCTCTTGAATGGGTCCTTACCGGGACCGAGATGGGGGGTGAAAGCTCCAAAAGCCAAGCTCCAAGCTCCAAAGAAGCTCCAAGGGCCAACGTTCAAGCGCCCAAGCTCCTCGTCCCACTCGGGGCGGCGCTGCAGACCAGTGAACTTGTTTGAGATTTGGGTTTTGGAGCTTGGGCGCGTCTGCTCCGTTTTAGGAGCGGC
Source organism: uncultured Verrucomicrobiota bacterium (assembly GCA_964474315.1). Taxonomy (GTDB): domain Bacteria; phylum Verrucomicrobiota; class Verrucomicrobiia; order Limisphaerales; family UBA9464; genus UBA9464. Next base: position 1,363 of record CAYYSX010000259.1, read on the forward strand.
TTCAGTGCTGAAAATTCTCCCTTCTCTTGGCGCCCTTTTCGCTTCCGCTGATGCCGAGCCTCTCTCACGCTTCCCGTCTTGTTGGCCATGAAAGCTCCCTTGCGCGTCGCGGTGACCGGTGCGGCCGGTCAAATCGGTTACTCCCTCCTGTTCCGCATTGCCTCCGGCTCGATGTTCGGCCCCGACCAGCCGGTCATCCTGCATCTCATCGAGATCGAGCCCGGTCTCAAATCGCTGAACGGAGTCGTCATGGAGCTCGATGACTGCGCCTTTCCGTTGCTGAAGGGCATCATTCCCACAGCGAATCTCGACGAAGGTTTTCGCGGAGTGAATTGGGCGCTGCTGGTCGGCAGTGTGCCTCGCAAGGCCGGGATGGAGCGCAAGGATCTCTTGTCCATCAACGGCAAGATTTTTACCGGCCAGGGACAGGCCATCGCCCGCAACGCCGCGCCGGATATCCGCACCCTGGTCGTGGGCAATCCCTGCAATACCAATTGCTTGATCGCCATGAATAGCGCGCCCGAGGTGCCCCGGGACCGGTGGTTTGCCATGACGATGCTAGACCAAAACCGGGCGGCCACGCAGTTGGCGAAAAAGGCCGGCGTGGAGGTCACGGCCGTCACGAACCTCGCGATTTGGGGCAACCACAGCTCAACGATGTACCCCGACTATCCCAATGCGAAGATCAGCGGCCGACCGGCTCCGGAGGTCATCACCGATGAGCCCTGGTTCAAAGACACCTTCATTCCCACGGTCCAAAAGCGCGGCGCCGCGATCATCGAGGCCCGCGGGCTCAGCTCCGCAGCGTCGGCGGCGAACGCCGTCGTCGATACCGTCCGCGCGCTCACCCATCCCACGTCGTCCACGGGTTGGTTCAGCGTCGCGGTCTGCTCCGACGGCAGCTACGGGATCGAGTCTGGCTTGATCTACAGTTACCCGATCCAGAGCGACGGCACGAAGTGGCAGATTGTTTCCGACGTTCCCTTGGGCGACTTCAGCCGGTCGAAAATCGTCGCGACCGAAAACGAGCTGAAGGAGGAGAAGGCGCTGGTGAGTGAGCTTTTGGGCGCCTCTTGATTTTGTTCTTAAACGGGCGGAGCAAATGGGCTTGCCATTATCGACCTGGACGCAACGTTCGGGCCGATGAAACTGCTTCGGATTCTGGCGATTGGGATGACGGCGGCGGCGGCGGTGGAGGCCGCGGTTCCTCCGCCACCCCAACTCTTCCCGCAGGATACCCTACTGCTGGCCACGGTGCCCGACTGGACGGCCGCCCGCACCAGCGTGGGATCGGCGAACGTCGGTCAGCTCTGGGCTCATCCGGCCATGAAGCCGTTCCGCGACAAACTGGAAGGCCAATTCCGCGAGAAATTCCTCGGATCGCTGGAGAAGGATCTGGGGTTGAAACTGGACGATTATCTGTCGCTCCTCCAGGGACAACTTTCCTTCGGCGCCCTCAAGGCGGACTGGGATCCGCGCGACGAGGATTCCGATCCCACCTTCGTTCTGGTGCTGGATACTCGCGACCAAGCGGACCAGTTGAAGGCGCGTTTGGCCGAGGTTCGCCAGAAACTAAGCGACACGAAAAAGTCGGTACGCTCGGAGAAGATCCGGGACCTGGAGTTCACGACGGTGACCATTGAACCGACGGTGCCGGAGAGCGACGATTCAGCAGACCGGGGATCCGAAGACGATCAGGAGGCCGGGCCGCCCAAGAAGATGGAACTGACTTTTGGTCAGGCGGACTCGGCGCTGGTGGTGGCCACTTCGACGGCCGGATTGGACCGGGTGGTGGCACGACTGACGGGGGGCACCGTACCGGTGATCGGTGAGACCACGGATTTTCAGACGGCCGAAGGACCGGCGGCGTTCCGCGAGGCAACGGCGTATGTCTATCTTCAGGCTGGGAGCGTCCTGGATGCGTTCCAGGCCGCTGCCGCCGAAAGCGAGGGAGGCGCCTTCGGCATCGAACCGCGACAGGCCATCACCGGGCTGGGACTGGACGCGCTGAAGTCGATCTCGGGTTCCGTTCGCCAGACGGAGGCCGGAATGAGCGGCCAGACCCTGTTCGTGGTGCCGGAATCGCAGCGCGCCGGACTGGTGAAGCTTCTCCGTTTTGAGACGAAGGATTCCTCCCCTCCGGCCTTCGTTCCGGCGGATGCCGTCAAGTTCGATCGGATGCGAATCAACGGGCAGGAGGTCTGGAACGGGATCGAGGCGATGGTGCAGCAAATTTCCCCGCAATTGGGAGTGCTCCTGAACATGTCGCTGGGGGCACTCGGCAAGGACAAGGATCCCAGCTTCGATTTCCGCAAACGGTTCTTTGGCAACCTGGGAGATGATTATGTCTCCTTCGCCAAGACGCCTCGTGGCCCGACCTTGGCCGATCTGGAAAATCCGCCATCGCTCAGCTTGATCGGCGCGGTGGACGCGAATCAGATGCTGTCGGCGTTGCGCACTCTGGCGGAGCTCCTGCCGGGGGGAAGCGAAGACCTGAAGGAGCGCGAGGTCGAGGGTAAGAAGATCTTCTCCCTGAAACTTCCCAGCGAACCACCTCGGGTGATTGAAATCTCGGCGAGCGGCGGCTATGTCGCGTTCGCCAACGATGCCGCCATTCTTGAGGAGTATCTCCGCAGCGCGGAGAGCACGGCCAAATCGCTGAAGGACCTGCCGGGACTCACGGAGGCCGCGCAGGAAGCCGGAGGCATGTCCACGGGAGTATTCAGCTTTCAAAACCAGCGCGAATCAGTCCGGGCGGCGTGGGAGGCCCTGCGGTCAGGCGGGAGCATTGAGAAGCTTATTCCAACGATCACCCCCAAAGCCGCCACCGAGGCGGCAGAGTGGCTCGACTTCAGTCTGTTACCCCCCTTCGAACAGGTATCCCAACACTTCGGCATCGCCGTGTCGGCCGGGGCCTGGAATCCGACCGGGTTCCAGCTCCGAACGTTTGCACCGACGCCGAAGTGAAGTTCCGCAGGCTTGCAACCGGCCAATGGACCGGGATGGGCAAGTTAAAAACCGGCGGCAGCGCCGTCTCGGGCGCCTCTCCGTTTTTAGCAAGGTGGTGGAGCCGGGGAGAGAGGACCGAAGCGGAAGGCATGTAGCGTCGGCTGTCCTCAGCCGACCGGGCGTGGAGAAGGAGACGCCAGACGCTCTCGACGGCCAAAGGGGGTCGGCTGAGGACAGCCGACGCTACACCGTCCCTCGCTTCCAAAAAAAGGAGAGGCACCGCGCCGTCTCCCGATCACTTCATCCGATCGAAACTCTTCTGCAGAATCTGCCAGTCGGCCAGTCCAGTCACCTTGGCCCGATGGTCCGCAATCAGCTTGGCTTCATTGGCATTCTTGGTCGGACGCGGATTGCGGTAGAGGATCCCGAAGTATCCGGGCCATTCCGCATCGGCCAGTTTGTAAGCCGCATACTCGTCGGTGACGTCGTGATCGGGGGGAACCAGCTCGAACTTGCCGCCCTTGCGCGGATTCGCGGCATCGAACGCACCCGGAAAGAATTCCACACACTCGCTGAGGCATTCGATATAGCTGAACCCATCGTGGTCCATCGCCGCTTCCATCATTGCCAGAACGTGGTTGGGATTGGTGTGGGTGGTCCGGGCCACGAAGGTGGCGCCCGCCGCAATGGCCTGCTTCATCGGATTGATCGGTTGATCCGTGGCACCCCAGGTATCGGTCTTTGATTTGAAACCGATGGGCGAGGTAGGCGAGGTCTGCTTCTTGGTGAGCCCGTACACGAAGTTATCCATGACCACGTAGGTCATCTTGATATTCTTCCGAGCGGTGTGATTGAAGTGGTTGCCACCGATGGAAAAGGCATCGCCGTCGCCACCGAAAACGAAAACGTGAAGGTCGGGACGCGACAGGGAGATACCGCTGGCGAACGGCAGGGCGCGGCCATGAATATAATGCACTCCGTGGGCCTGAACGAAATACGGGAACCGGCTAGAGCACCCGATGCCGGCCACGGTGGTGATCTTCTCATGCCACATCTTCCGGCGCTCGATCAGCTTGAAATACAAGGCCAGCACCGAGAAATCACCGCAACCAGGACACCAGGTGGGATGATCGGCGGAGACTTCCTTCTTGGTCAGAGGCTTGCGGTCGGAGTCAGCCAGGACCGGCACCGGCACCGAGCTGATATTACCGCCGGTCCTCGGCAGGACGGCGTAAGGGAAACTGAGTTCGTTCATGGGGACGGGATAAATCGGGGATGAGTTCATGGTTCAGGCTGGGGGACGGAATTCGGGTCGGCTACGGCGGCCCGGACGCGGTCGATGATTTCCTTCACCTTCCAGGTCAGGCCGTCGGTCTTGGTGACGCCGCGAATCTTGGGGTCACAATAACGTGCCCGCAGGATCGCCGCGAACTGGCCATAGCCGTAAAGCCCCTCGTCGTTCAGCTCCACCACGAAGACATGCCGGAATCCTTTTAAGATTTCTTCCAGGCCATTGGGTAACGGATTGACGTACTTGAGATGGAGGCTGGAAACCGCATCCCCCACCGCGCGGAAACGGTCCACGGCCTCCCGCAACGGTCCCTGGGTGCTGCCCCATCCAACGAGAAGGATTTGTCCTTCGTTGGGGCCATAGGTCTGGGGAATGGGAAGATCCGCGGCCAGCTTGCGCAGCTTGTTGCGCCGCTTGGCAGTCATGGCCACATGTAGTTTGGACGATCCCGTCGGGTGTCCCAGCTCGTCGTGTTCCAATCCGGTGACCACCGGATACTTTCCGCTCGTAATGCGGGTCCCTGGTGGCACGTGGCGGGTAATCCCATCCGCCGCCTGCAAGTCGTACGGCTTGTGCTCGGCGACCGGAGTCAGGTCCGGAGTCAGGTCCTGACAGAGCGACTGAAGGTCCGGTTCGAGGAAGGCCTCGATGCGGGTCGCGATCCCCTGATCGGTGAGAATGATCACCGGCGTGCTGTATTTCCGGGCGACATTCACCGCTTCAATGGCGGTATAAAAACAGTCCTCCACGCCGCTGGGAGCAATCACCACGCGCGGGCTGTCACCGTGACCACCGAAACAGGCGATGTTCAGATCCGATTGTTCCACGTTGGTGGGCATGCCAGTGGACGGCCCCCCCCGCTGAACGTCCACGATGATCAACGGCATCTCAGCCATGGAGGCCCATCCCAAGGCCTCCGTCTTGAGGGAAATTCCGGGACCTGAGGAACCGGTCACCGCCACCCGACCGCCGTAGCTGGCCCCGATCGCCATCGAAATGGAGGCAATCTCGTCCTCGCACTGCACAAAGGTGCCGCCGTATTTCGGAAGTTCGCGGCGCAAGAGCTCCATGATGTCGGACCACGGGGTAATCGGATAACCGGCCCCGAACCGAACGCCCGCGGCAATCAGTCCGTACGCCAGGGCCTCGTTTCCCATCATCACCACTTGGTTCCCTCCCTTCAGTTCCGCGTGCTGGAACTGGTAGGTCCGCAAGACGTCCTGGAGCTGATGACTGTAACCCGCCTCGAAGCAGGTCAGGGCATTTTGCAGCACCGTGGCGTCCTTCCCGCCGAAGCGTTCTCCGATCAGCTTCTTCAACTTGGGTACATCGAGATCGTAAATCCGGGCCAGCAACCCGAGAGCGAAGATGTTCTTGCCCTTGTCCCTCCCGGTGCCACCGATGGCTTCCACGGTCTTGGCGGAGATGGACACGCCCACGTGCCGATAGTTCTCCAGCCACTCCGGCCGGGGGGTAACATGATCGGAGTCGTAGAGAACGACCCCACCCAGCTTCAACGAATTGAGGTGGTCCTCGTAGCTGTGCTGGTAGAAGGCCAGGAGCATATCGGCCTCATCCCCTGGGGAGAGAACTTCGCCCGAGCCAATGCGGACCTGGAAGATCGACGGCCCTCCAGAAATCGTGGAGGGGATCGTCATAAACGTCATGACCTCCTGTTCACTGCGGCCGGCGAGTCGGGCGAGAAAACCACCGATGGCTTGGATGCCGTCTTGGGAGTTGCCGGCGATACGGATGACGGCCTCGCTGATTTTGGTCAACTTGGACTGGCCACCGGCGGACGCCGGGGCCTCTGCAACTGCACTCATGAATTGTCTTTCGGCTGAAAAATGCCGCGTGCTCGAACCGGGAGAATCCCAGACGGACACGCGGACGCTTCGTTCACTTGCACCCTACCGGGAAGGCCAGATGCGTCAAGCCGACGGCTGTTCAGATTGGCTCACCTTAGGTGAGAGCAGAATTAGGATAACTCAGCTCCCCTGTTTAGGGGCGGGTCGTGGCCGGACGATCGATCGGTGGGGTCGGAGACGAAACCGGGGCAGCCAGTGACCGCATCCGAATGTTCCGGAGCTCGGCGGTCGTGCTGTAACTAGCGAAGCCGAACGGCTTGGACAGCTCGATGTCACCCGGTCGCAGCGACACGTTCTTGGTCCGAATGTCCGTATCGATCACCGGGTCGCCATCCAGCCAGACCTTCAGGCGGTCGGTGCGGACTTGAAGGCGGATGCGATACCAGCGCCCCGCCTCGAAGCGGCGGTGAAGCGTGGTTTCATTGTGAGCGGCGTCCTGGTCATCCAACGACGAAATACCGATCACACTCCCCCCCCATCCACCGATAATCAGGGTCGCAAACGAATCCTTCACGGGAAATGTCAAGCCACAGAAGAAGTCACTTCCCACCACCCGGCGCGCCTCGACTTCGACCTCGTAGTCGGTCACCGGAAAGGCGTTGGTGTAGTTGACCCCGGTGAGGATGCCTTGGTTCAGCACGATGGCTCCGTCCATCACCTCGACCTCGCCGGAGCCGCCAAACGGCGCCTTGGTCCACCCGGCCAATGTCTGTCCGTCGAACAGCGACCGTCCCTCGTCGGCGACGGCCGCCGTCATCAGGCAGATCCAAATCAGCAGTACCCGTTGCATGCGGCAGTCTGAGCTCCGGCGGGTGGGCGGGGCTAGTCGGAATGTGGGATCGGCCCGGAACCAGTCGCCAAGGCCGGAGGCGGCGCGCTGAGAACCACCGATGCAACTCCTTCCTCATTCGAGAGGTACGCCAAACTGCGCAATTGCCAGCCGGACGGCGTTCGCCTATTCAAGGACACCCGAATGATAAAACCAGATTTCTCTTCCTGTTCCGGCAGACACCCGGCTTGAGCATGACTCGCTACTCATCGAACAGCCGCTCCCCCCGCCGAGGGCGGGTGAGCGCCGGGCTGCTCATGTATCGGTGGGGGCAGCAAGGCTTGGAAGTGTTCCTGGCGCGACCCGGGGGTCCATGGTTTCCCCATCGGGAACACGACATTTGGACGGTCCCCAAGGGAGAAG
>CAYYSX010000260.1:0-4539 GCA_964474315.1 uncultured Verrucomicrobiota bacterium
GGGAGAGTTCAGGGCCTCGATTCACGTCCGGATTTTGGAGGTCCACCCTTCTTTTGAACTTTGAACTTTGAGCTTTGAGCTTGGAACTTTAACGCCCCCCCATGCGCGTCGTCGTCGAAGCCGCGTCCACCCATCATACGCCCGATTCCCTGGCCGCTGCGCTGCGCGGTGAGCCCGGCCTGATGTTGCTCCGGACGGGAATTTTCGACGTTCCCAGCGCCCGCTACTCCCTGGTGGCCGCGCGGCCCATGCTCACGTTCCGTTCCTGCGGACCCGCTTGCGAAACCCGGTTCGCCGACGGAAACGTGCAGGTCCAATTTGGCAATCCCTGGCAACACCTGGCCCCCCTGCTCGCCCGGTTCGAGCTTTTGGATGAGGCGGACCTGCCCTTCCCGTTGGGGGCCTGCATCGGTTACTGGGGATATGACCTCAAACAGTTTGTCGAGCCCCGGGTAACCCGACGCGCCGTCAATGACCTGGAGCTGCCCGACTGTCATCTCGGCTTCTTTCCCAGCTTGGTGGTGTTCGATCATCAACTGGGGAAAACCTGGATGGTCGCCACCGGACTGGACGCGGGAGGAGGGAGGCAGGAAACCGAATTGCATCGCCAACTGGCTTGGTGGAGGCAACGGCTCGCCGCCGAACCGACCTCGCTTGCGTCCCCACCGGCCCTACCCGCTCTCCCTCCGATTCCGCCTCGGAGTTCACTGTCACGCTCGGAATTTCTGAGCGCCGTCGCCCGCGCCCAGCGCTACATCCGAGAGGGTGACATTTATCAAGTCAACCTCGCCCAACGGTTGAACGCCCCGTGTCCGTCCGGAGGCTGGGACTTTTTCACTCGGCTCACCACGCAGTCGCCCGCCCCGTTCGCGGCCTGCCTGGACTGCGGGGATTTTCAGCTCGTTTCTTCCTCGCCGGAACTGTTCCTGCGCTTGAGCGGCCAGCATATCCTGACGCGGCCCATCAAGGGTACTCGCCCCAGGGATCCCGATCCGGTTCGCGACGCCCAGCTCGCCTGGGAACTCCAGCGCAGCGAGAAGGAAAATGCCGAACTGGTCATGATCACCGACCTGCTCCGCAACGACCTGGGGCGGGTGTGCGAATACGGTTCCATTCGCGTTCCCGACCTCATGCGTCTGGAGCGGTTTGCCCAGGTGCAACACCTGGTTTCGACCGTGGAGGGCCGGTTGCGGAGCGAGGTGACGCATCTCGACGCGTTGGCGGCGTGCTTTCCGGGGGGCAGCATCACCGGTGCTCCGAAGATTCGGGCGATGGAAATCATCGACGAACTCGAACCGGTTGCCCGCGGACCGTATTGCGGCTGTCACGGCTACCTGGGCTTCAATCGGGAAAGCCAGTTGAGCATCACGATTCGCACGGCGGTGGTGCGCGACGGCCAGGCCTGGTTCCAGGTCGGGGCCGGCATCGTGGCGGATTCCGTACCGGAGGCTGAGTATGCGGAAACCCTGGCCAAGGCCGGCGGATTCTTGGCCGCGCTGGCGCCGGCGGAAGGGACGTGGGCGAAGGCGGAAGGTGGAAGGCAGAAGGCGGAAGGGGAAACCACCCAGGGGAAAGCTGGCCCCTGACAACCAACTCACGCCTCACGACCCAGATTGGCTTCTCCCGTGGGCTCGGCCCGCGGTTTTAAGGACCCATTCAAGAGGCGCCCGACAGACGATCTATCAGTTATTTTGCCTGGGCGAGCAGTTTGAAATAGTCCTCACGAGATAGGCCTGCCGTCTTGAGGTTGTTGCGGATGACAAACACCGGCACCTCGCGATACATGGGAATCACCACCGGACGCGCAACCCCGGCTTTGACATACGAACGGTGGCTGCCCTCCTGCCGGGCGAAGCGGAAACCCGCCGCGATAAACACCGATTCCAGCGTCCGCCAATGCTCCGGAGCAAACCTGGACATGGAGACGTTAGACTTCCGCCAGACAAGAGCGCTGCTCAATGCTCAGCCAGGCCGGACTGTGCCATTCGCGTCGTCCTTTACGATAGCCAACGTCCTGCAAAACCTCTGCCAGCGTGCCCGCTCCAGCGGCCGTCGTCAGAAAAAGCCGCACGGCCTCGTCCACGGCGGCACGGGCCTGGTCCGGTGTCGCACCGCTGCTGGCGACATCCAGCGGCATCGCGTGGGCAATGAACTGGTCGCCTTCGCGCCAGACCTGGACGGTGTAGTGAATCTGCATCGTTGTAGGGTAGCCACATCGTTACCGAGTGCGCAATGCATCAGCGGCTTCGGCCTTCCCTGGAGAATCGCAGTGCGTCGCGGACCGTATTGCGGCTGTCACGGCTACCTGGGCTTCAATCGGGAAAGCCAGTTGAGCATCACGATTCGCACGGCGGTGGTGCGCGACGGCCAGGCCTGGTTCCAGGTCGGGGCCGGCATCGTGGCGGATTCCGTACCGGAGGCTGAGTATGCGGAAACCCTGGCCAAGGCCGGCGGATTCTTGGCCGCGCTGGCGCCGACAGGAATGACGGGGGCGAAGGCGGAAGGCGGAACGCGAAAGGCGGAAGGGGAAACCACCCAGGGGAAAGCTGACCCCTGACGACCAACTCACGCCCCACGCCTCACGCCTCACGCCCTCGGCTACGGCCCGCTGGATTTTCGGCCGGCCACCAAACCCACTTGGTCTCCCTCTTCCCTGCGCCCATACTTGAGGCATGACCGGGCTCCGCATCATCCGGTGGGTCGGCGCGGTGTTGGTGCTGTTGCTCCTGCTCGCCGCCGCTTTCGCCAGCGCCTTGTGGTTGTATTTCCATCCCAGCTTCACGCGGTTGCCCGCTCGCGAATATAGCCAGCGCCACGGGGAAGCCCTGGTGCTGGAAGCGTTGAAGCCCCACCAACCCAACGGACTCGGTGTTCTCCTGCTGGTGAGTGGCGGTTGGAAGTCAGGCACCAATTCCTTCCACCCTTGGATGGTCGCTCCGCTGCTCCGAAGCGGTTACACCGTCATCCCGATCTATCACGGTGATGCCGACACCCTGGTTCCTCTGGAGCAGTCGCAACGGTATCAGGATCAGGCCCGCCAGGCCGGGAACCTGGTCGAACTCGTCGTGCATGGAGAAGGCCGCCATGGGTGGCTGACGATGCTCTGGGACATCCGGGCCTTTGCCACTTGGTTCGACCGGCATTTGCGGCCCGAGAAGGAGCGGTGAGCTTCTCTCGCGGAGGGGGCAGACTCAGGTGCGTTGTTTCGAGGATCGTCTCCACCGGCTCAAGCGGGATGCCCGTCCTATTTCCCGGGCCGCTTGGCCGGCGGGACCCAATTCTTGTGCCAGTCGAGGTGCCAAAGCCGCTCCAGTTTCACCAATTCGGAGTGACCATCCACGAAGGCGATGTTGATCGCCCCAGGCAGATCGTTCCTGGGGTTGAACCGCTGGTTCCTCCCCCACGTCGCTCCGCCGTGCCGAGGCAAGGTGACTCGGACCATGGCCCCGTTGAAATCATCACCCGTGAAAAGATTCTGGGCCGGCGGGTCGGTCGGCTGCGGCCAGGTGTCAATCCAGTTGCCGTCGGGGATGACCGGGGTGTTGGAAGGCGTGGGGCAATCGATCTCATTCCGATATTTCTTCGATTTGAGTGCGGGCGAGCTGAAATAGGGATCGTCGTCGCCATAAAACCACCCGTTGAAGACATAGCTACCCTCGTAGTCGTAGCCCTTCGAACCCGTCCACAGCCAGGTTTGATTCACGGATCCACTGTTCGGGTGACGGCGCTTGGCCTTGCTGGGGGCGGGCGGCGCCGACGGGCAAATACGCGCCTTATTGATACCGCCATAGTTGGTGGCCAGGACCGTCACCCACAACGCGTTGTCCATGGTCGCGGTCGCCTGTCCATTATACGGCACCGGTTTGCCGTGGTCAGACAGATACATGAACGTGGCCAAGCCCAAGGTCTTGGTGTTCACCAAGCAGTGGGCTTGATGAGCCTTCGATTTCGCTTTTGCCAGCGCCGGCAGGAGCATGCCGGCGAGAATGGCGATGATGGCGATGACGACGAGCAGTTCAATCAACGTGAAGCCGGAACGTCGTGGGCCGAACGAGAGGGAGGTCTTCATGGGAATAGGGCGCAAAGTGATGGACCGTAGGAGGCAGACCGGACGTTGCTTTCCTTCAACACCGTCGGAAAATCCGCGAGCCACAGATTGTTTTTCGACACGGCACACTAGAGAGAGGTATTCGGGTCAAACGGGAACTTTCGGCATCCTTGGTCGCGGAGGGGTTCGGTCAAGGTTGTTTTTGCCTGAAGGCGTCCGAGGGGCGCAATCTTGGACGGGTTCTTGCCGGGACGGTGATCGGGAGCAGGGGCGAAAGCTCCAAAAGCCAAATCCCAAGCTCCAAGCTCCAAGCTCCCGTCCGGACCGCGGCGAAGTAGGCGTTGGGGGGCACAGCGCTTCGGTCGTCCCTGCCCGTGGAGCGGCATCACCATTTGGGGACCTGACGGCGCGCTTGGACGTTGGTTCTTGGAGCTTCTTTGGAGCTTGGGCGCGGTCCCGCCGTTGAAGGACCAAATCAAGAGGCGCCCGCG
>CAYYSX010000260.1:4639-8626 GCA_964474315.1 uncultured Verrucomicrobiota bacterium
TTTGGAGCTTGGGCGCGGTCCCGCCGTTGAAGGACCAAATCAAGAGGCGCCCGCGTCCAAGGCTCGCCGCGCGGACCTGACAACGTTGCCGAATGTCCCGACACGCCCCATGATGCGTTTTTCGCGATCCTGGCATGAAGGTCTCTCTTAGTTGGCTAAAGCAATACGTTGATGTCCCCGGCTCCCCCGCCGAACTCACCGAACACCTGACCCAGCTCGGACTGGAAGTGGAAGGGGTCGAGACGATCGCGGGCGAATTCGCCGGCATCGTGGTCGCCCAAGTCCTCACCCGGGACAAGCATCCCAATGCCGACAAACTGTCCGTGTGCCGCGTCCAGGACGGGCAAGGCGAGCGCCAGATCGTCTGCGGCGCCCAAAACTTCCAGCCGGGCGACAAGATTCCGCTGATCCAACCCGGTCATGCGCTTCCGCTCAAGGTAGGCGAAACCCAGCCCTTCCTCATCAAGGTGGGAAAGATCCGCGGCGTCGAATCCCACGGCATGATGTGTTCGGCCGAGGAACTGGGACTCCGTCCCGAAGACTACGGTCTGCGACGGGAAGACGGACTGCTGATCCTGAAAGCCGAGGCTCGCGTGGGACAATCCCTGGCCGAGTACTTGGGACGCAGCTCCGGCGACGTGATCTTCGACCTCGAAGTCACCCCCAACCGTCCTGACCTGAACAGCGTGATCGGTATCGCCCGCGAGGTGGCCGCCGTCACGGGCCAAGAACTCCGCCGGCCGACCCCGACCCTGCCTACCGACGGCGAGCCGGTGTCCGGGCAAATAGCGGTCCGCGTGGAGGCACCGGATCGATGCCCCCGCTACACCGCCCGGATCGTGCGGGGAGTCCGGATCGGGCCGAGTCCGGACTGGCTCCGCCATACCTTGGAAAAGGTGGGGTTGCGCAGTGTCAACAACGTCGTGGATGTCACCAACTTCGTGATGCTGGAAACCGGTCAGCCGCTGCACGCCTTCGATTTGCGGTTCATCGCCCAGGAGGCGGAGGGACGCCCCACCTTGGTGATCCGGCGCGCCCTGGACGGCGAAACGTTCACCACGCTGGATGGCCGGGAGCATCGACTGACCACCGAGCAATTGTTGATTGCCGATCCGGAAAAAGGAATCGCCCTGGCCGGAGTCATGGGCGGGCGCAACACCGAGATCAGCGCGACGACTACGGAGGTATTGGTGGAGTCGGCCTATTTTTCTCCCACCGGCATCCGGCGCACCAGCAAGGGGCTGGGGCTTCGCACCGATGCCAGTTATCGGTTCGAACGCGGAGCGGACATCGAGGCCTGCGATTCGGCCAGCCAGCGTTGTGTCCAACTCATTCTGGAAACCGCCGGAGGCGCGGCTTCCGTCGGTGTGGTCGATGTCTATGCCGCCCCGACCGATCCGCGTGCCCTCCGGCTGAGATATCGCCGGGTCAACGAACTGCTCGGGTTGAACCTTTCCCCGCCGGAAATAGAGACGCTTCTGGGACGGCTCGGTTTGATGCGGGTTTCCGCCCGGTCGGGGGACGCCGCCGCCGGCGATTCGGTGGAGATCGCCATCCCGAGCTATCGCGTGGATCTCAAGCGGGAGGTGGACCTCATCGAGGAAGTGGCCCGGATGTATGGCGTCGAACGCATTCCCGCCACCGCGCCCCGCGGCGGACTTGGTTCTCATTCTTTCGATCGACGCCAGGATGAGCTGGCGAACCTGCGTTCGGTTCTGATCGGACAGGGCTTGTCGGAGGTGCAGGGTCAAACCCTGGTTTCCTCCCGCGAGGTGCCCGCCGAGAGCGAACCCATCCTGGTTCGCCTCGCCAACCCGCTCAGCAGCGACATGGATATTCTGCGGCCCAGCCTGGTGCCCGGGTTGCTGGGCATCCTGCAACACAATGCCCACCGGAAGACCGGCGAGGTCCAGGTGTTCGAGATCGGTCGCACGTTTGCCCGCCGGAATGGTGCGGTGACCGAGGGTTGGAAACTGGCTTTGGCCCTGACCGGTAACCGAGCTCCCGCCTTCTGGGCTGGAGCTTCCCGCGGCGAGAAGTGCGATCTCTTCGACTTGAAGGGTATTCTGGAAGAACTCTTGGAGCGCTGGGGGATGCGTGGCGTCACCTGGAGCCCGCGCCCCAGCCCCACGCCGTGGTTCGTCGAATCGGCTGAGATCACCTTGGGCGGACGCGTCGTCTTGGGGGAACTGGGGCAACTGCAGCCCACCCGGGCTCGAAACCTGGATCTCCGGGAAGCGGTGCTGTTAGCCGAATTGGACCTGGAAGTCCTGCTCGCCCGCGCGCGTTTGGGCCGGAGCTTCAAACCATTACCGCTTCATCCAGCCGTCCGCCGGGATCTGGCCATCATCGTGCCCGACGCCGTGTCACATGACGCGGTACTCTCCGCTGTCCGTCGAGCCAAACCGGCGAACCTCGAAGCGGTCGAACTTTTCGACGTCTTCCGCGGCAAACCGGTCCCGACCGGACACAAAAGTCTGGCCTACGCCTTCACCTACCGGGGGGCCGACCGGACGCTCAAGGAGGACGAGGTGAACGCAGCCCAAGCCCGGGTGGTGGAGACGTTGAAGTCGGCGGTGAACGCGCAGTTGCGCGACTAGGAGCTCACCCGGTGAAGGTGACGTTCTGCACCGCCGAGGACCGCCAGGGCGCCGAAATCGGCCTCAAACTGCTGGTCGCCAGCGTGGCGGAGCATTGTCCTGACGTACCCCTGGTCCTGTATCGTCCGGAGCCGTTGCCGGAGTTTGCCGCGTGGCTGGCCAAGTTTCCCCAAGTCCGGCTGGTGTCCGCCCCCCTGCCCGGAGCGCATCAATGGAACTGCAAGCCCCAGGCGTTGCAACCCGCGCTGCCGGACGACGACCATGAAGCGGTGTGGCTGGATTCGGACCTGATGCTCACCCGGGACCCGCGGCCACTCTTTCACCCGTGGACTCCGGACATCCTCGGCATCACTCAAGAGCCTCCCAACCAGCCCCACCAGGGTTCTGCCCAGCGTACCCGTGACTGGAAGCTGCCGGTAGGGCGGGAGCTTCCCCAAACGCTGAACTCGTGCGTACTTCGGGTCACTCGCCAGCATCTTCCCCTGCTACGGCGTTGGCGGGAGCTGCTGGAAAGTCCCGCGTATCTCGCCATTCAGTCCCGTCCCGTCGAGGAACGCGGCGTGTCGTTTGCGAGCGATCAGGACGTTTTGAATGCGGTGCTGGGCTCCCAAGAATTCGCCACGGTTCCCATTGGCCTGTTGCGGAACGGGATTGACGTCATCCATAGCGGCGGGGCCCTGGCCTATTCTGTTTCTGAACGCCTGGCTGGATTGTTCCGGCCGCAGCCTACTTTCCTGCATGCCATTTCCGTGAAGCCCTGGGTGGTGCTCAATGGCGCTCCCCTGCCCGGTCAGGCCGCGTGGTTTCGCCAGTTGATGCACGAGGTGTCGCCCTACCTGGCGTATGCCCGCCGATACCGTCCGGTGTTGGAGGAACCCTGTGCCTGGATGGACCATACCACCCTGCTGGGAACGACGCTGAGGGCCGTTGGCTGCGGGCATTGGGCGCTCCGCGGACTGCCGGTCACCCTGACCGCGGCCCTGCTGAATCGGATTCGGCCCCGGATGTGAACCGGCTTTGTGTGCGATGCACCTGCTCGTCAGCACCACTGGCACTCACGGCGATGTCCAGCCGTGCGTCGCCCTGGCCCGGGGGTTGGCGGAGGCCGGGCATCAGGTGCAGGTCGCTTCCGTGACGGCCTTTCAGGGGTTGATCGAGGAGGCGAACCTGGAATGGCTGCCCCTGTGGGAACCAGATCCCCGGGCTGTGATGCGGGATGTCCAGCGAGGAACCGTGGGACATCGCGGTTCCACCCGGTTGTTCAAGCACTTGTTTCGCCGGCGCCCCCCACCGGCCCGGGCCCTGGAACGACAGGTGGAACTCTGTCGCGGCCGGGACTTCGTTCTTTCGCACATTTCCAACTACCTGCACGCCGCCGAAGCAGTGG
>CAYYSX010000261.1:0-8612 GCA_964474315.1 uncultured Verrucomicrobiota bacterium
CCCGACGGCAGGACGCGCGGACGGTTCGTTGACAGGGAAGCCGGCCGTTTTCATCTTCGGCCTACATGAGCTTCGACATCTCCGACCTTTTGGCTGGCTGGGACTATCAGCCCGCCCAAGTAGTCGCCCGACGCTTTACCGGCAAGGACGGCGAGGAGAAGGTGCAGTTGCGGGTGGATTTGGGGATCCTGCAAATGAATGCCACGGGACGACCGGATGGCCGGCATCCCATGGGATATGAATCCTGGCATGAGTTTCAGCTCGATCGCCTGAAGAAGCACGTCGAGGCCCAGGGGGACGACGACGATTTTTTCCTCGATGCGGAGGCCTGTGGGAAACTGCAACAGGAATCCATCCAGTATCATCACCGGTACATCTGTTTCTTCCAGCTCGAAGACTTTCCCGCGGTGGAACGTGACTGCGAACGGAACCTGCGGGTGTTCGAGTTTGTCGCGGAATACGCCGAGTCAGATGAGCTGGCTTGGTCGCTGCTCCAATTCGCGCCCCAACTGCTGATGATGCGGACTCGGGCGCGCGGGACGGCCGCGGTAAAGCGGAAGCGTTACGCCGAGGCGGTCCGGCTGATCGAGGAGGGGATCGAGGAGTTGGAGAATTTCTACCGCGACAACGAACGGGAGGATCTGCTGGAAGGCAGCGGCGAGATCGGTTCTCTGCGGGCGTGGCTGGAGGAGGTGCGCCAGCGCAAGCCACTCACCCAAATGGAAAAACTGCAGCGGGCGCTCGACGAAGCCATCTCGATCGAAGATTACGAACGGGCCGCCCAGGTCCGGGACCAGATGCGCAAGCTCCAAACCCCCCAATCCTAAGCTCTTCCCCATGAGTTTGCAGGAGAAACTGGTAGCGGAACTGAAGGCGGCGATGCTGGCCAAAGATGCCGACCGAACGGGGACCCTTCGCTTGGTTAAGTCCGCCTTGGGTTACGTGCAGATCGAGAAGAAGACCGACGCGCTTTCGGATGCCGACGTGACGGCCGTGCTCCAGCGGGAGGCGAAGAAGCGTCGGGACGCCATGACCGAATACGAACGCGGTGGCCGGCCGGAATTGGCGGCGAAGGAGCAGGTGGAGTTGAAGGTCATTGAAGAGTTTCTTCCGCAGGCCCTGTCCCCCGAGGAAGTTGAAGCCTTGGTGAAGGGCGTGATCGCGGAAGTGGGCGCGACCAGCAAAAAGGACATGGGCGCGGTCATGAAGGCGGCGCAAGCCAAGGCAGCGGGCCGTGCGGAGGGCAAAGCACTCAGCGCGCTGGTGAGCCGGCTGTTGCCGTAGGCCTTGGGAAACATCGGACGCGCCGCGGATCAATCGGGGCTGCGCCGCGGCCAGGGAGCTTGGGAGCTTGGAGCTTCTTTGGAGCTTGGGCTTTGGCCTTTGGAGCTTCGCGGCCCCCTCACCTGAGGGCCACTCCACCCCCCTGGTTTCTTCGAGCTTTCGCCCTTTGCCGCGCGTCATCCGATGTTCGACGGCCCGCGGAGAACCTGGTTCAGTCGAGCGGTCTTCCGGTTTCACCCCGCGGAATGGCCAAATCCTCTCCCCAATTGTCACCGACCGTCGGCGTTCTGCGCGCGCTGGGTGGATTGCTGCCGTTTCTCCGCCGCCGGCCGGGGTGGGTCGCGTTGTCGATCGGGTTGCTCCTGGTCAACATCGCCATCGAACTCTCGCTGCCCCAGATCCTCGGGCGCGCCATCTCGGCCTTGGGAGGCGATGAACCCGACCGCTTTCCGCTCCGCGAGGCGGTCCTGCTGTTCGTTGGGTTGGTGATCCTGCGGACCGTCGTGGGGATGATCCTGGGGCCGATTCGTAACGCCACGGTCCAGCGGACCCTGGGAGACGTTCGGGCCGCCGTGTACGATGCGCTGCAGCGACAGACGTTCGCCTGGCATGACAATGCCCGAACCGGCGAGTTGATTTCCCGGGCCAGCACCGACATCGGGCGTCTGCAGGAGTTTTTCTTCGTCTGCCTCTTGTTTGCCATCGATGTCGCCGTGGGTCTGGTGGGAACAGTGTGGCTGATCTTTGCGGCCAGCGCGCCGTTGGGTTGGCTGACCCTGGCCGCACTGATTCCGACGGTGACCGTGCTGGCCCTGTTTGCCATGAAGCTCCAGCCCCGGTGGCGCAAGGTTCACGACCGCCACGCGGCGATGAGCACGGTGATCCAGGAGAACATCGCCGGAGTCCGCGTGGTGAAAGCCTTCGCTCGGGAGCATGCGGAACTGGTGAAGTTCCAGGCTTGCAAACGCGCTTTCCTGATCGAACTGACGGAGGCGGTGAATTATTGGGCAGCGCGGGTTCCGTTGGCGCAGTTCATCTTCGGATTGGGCGTGCCGCTGGTGTTGTGGATGGGAGGAAGGCAGGTGATCGCCGGACAGCTTCCCCTCGGCGATCTGGCCAAAGTGGTGTTTTACCTGTTGGCCGTGGGCAACCGCATCGGTGTGATCGGGCAGATCACCACGATCATCCAGAATGCGGGCTCCAGCGCCCAACGAGTGCATGAGATTCTGCATGCGCCCCGGGTGATGTCCGGCGGTCGCCGCAAATGGAGCCGATCGAGTGGCTGGGCGCCGGCCATCCGATTTGATGAAGTCACGTTCCGTTATCCGCGCGAGCCCTCCTTACGCCTGGAAAAGGAGGCGGAAGAACGTCCGACCCCGACTTCACCGCCTCCGACGGCCTCCCGCGCCCTCGCGCTCGACTGCGTCTCTTTCGAGATTCCGGCGGGCGGCACGGTGGCTCTGGTAGGACCGACTGCCGCGGGAAAATCCACCGTGCTGGCGTTGATCCCGCGGTTCTATGATCCGCTGGCGGGGCGGGTATGGGTGGACGGAATCGATGTCCGGGAGTTCGACCTGAATGAGCTGCGCCGGGGCATTGGCCTGGTGTTTCAGGAGACCTTTCTGTTTAGCGCTTCCGTGGCGGACAACATCGCGTTTGGCCGGCCGGGGGCGTCGCGCGAGGAGATTATCCAAGCCGCCCGGGCCGCTCGCGCACAGGGGTTCATCGAGGAATTGGCGCAAGGCTACGACACGATCATCGGCGAACGCGGGATTTCTCTGAGTGGCGGACAGCGGCAGCGCCTGGCCATTGCCCGGGCGCTGCTGGGCGATCCGGGCATCATTCTGCTGGACGATGCGACCAGCGCGGTCGATCCACGGACGGAACGGGAGATTCGCGAGGCCATCGGCGAACTATGTGCCGGACGGACGACGCTGATCGTGGCGCAACGGGTCGCGAGCGTGCGGCGAGCGGACCGCATTTTGGTGCTGCAGGAAGGTCGTCTGGTGGAACAGGGAACCCACGATGAACTCCTCGTGCGGGGAGGGACCTATGCCGGCTTGTTTCGCGCCCAATTAACTGAGGACGAAGCGGTGGAGGGAGGCTGACCATGGCGACCCACGACGACATCGCACTGGATGAGGAGTTCGCGCAGTCCACGCTGCGCGGGTCCCTGCTGCGACGACTGTGGGAGTACACGCACCCTTACCGTCGGCGGTTTTGGTGGAACCTCGGGCTGACGGTTCTGGCCACCGCCTCGACGTTGCTGGGACCGAAACTAATCCAGTTCGGTATCGACAGCTATTTGGCTCCCGCCTTTCGGTCCGAGCCGGCCACGGGGGCGTTGTCGCCCAACGCGGGTCTCGCGGTGGTCAGCGCCCTGTATCTGGTGAACCTGCTCATCGGCTGGGGACTGACGGTCGTACAAGTGCGGGCGGCGGTGACCATCGGGCAAGGAACCATGAATGACCTGCGCGAGGCGGTGTTCACCCACCTCCAACGGCTCTCGTTGAACTTCTTCGACCGCACCCACCAGGGACGGATCATCGCCCGCGCGGACACGGACATCGATTCGCTCGACCGGGTCTTGACCTGGGGAGTGACCCAACTGCTTTCCAGCCTCATCACCTTGACCGGGGTCATCGTGCTGATGCTGCGCTACGACTGGCAGTTGACCCTGGCGGTGTGCGGCGTGCTGCCCCCGCTGGTTTGGGCCACGCGGTGGTTCCATCTCCGCGGACGGGAAGCTTACCGGCGCCTCCGGGGAACGATGTCCCGGCTGACCACCGCCATGGCGGAAAACATCTCGGGCGTCCGCGTGGTGCAGGCGTTCGGCCGGGAGGAGGAGAACCTGCGCCGCTTCGGTGAATTACACGACGACTTCACGGAACGTTGGATGGGATCGGCCCGGGTGTTCCACACCTACCTGCCGGTGGTGGGCCTGCTGGCGGGTCTCGCGACGGCGACCGTATTGGGTTACGGCGGATGGCGGGTGCAGCAAGGCGAACTCACGGTGGGCGCGCTGGCCGCGTTCGTCCTGTACCTCGGAATGTTTTTCGGACCGATCCAGACCATGGGCGACCTGTACAACGCCATGCTTTCCGCGGCCGCCAGTGCGGAACGGATCTTCGGCTTGCTGGACACCGAGCCTCAAGTACGCAACCGCGCCGGGGCCTCGCTACTCCCGCCGTTGCGAGGGGAGGTGGCCTTCGATCGGGTCTGGTTCCGTTACGACACGACTCCAGCCAACCAATGGGTCCTCCACGACATTTCCTTTCGGGTTCACGCCGGTCAGACCGTGGCCTTGGTCGGGCACACCGGTTCGGGCAAGACCAGTATCATCAGCCTGCTGGCCCGCTTTTACGAGCCGCAGCAGGGACGGATCATAGTGGATGCGGGTGACGAACCGGGAAGCGGGTTGGCGATCGCGGAACACACCCTCGAATCACTGCATCATCAGCTCGGCATCGTGACGCAGGAGAACTTCCTTTTTACGGGTACGGTGTTGGAGAATCTCAAGTTTGGCCGCCCCGAGGCGACCGACGACGAGGTGGTGACAGCGGCCCGGAAACTGGGAACGCACGACGTGATCGAACACCTGTCGGAGGGTTATCACACTCGAGTGGGGGAGCGCGGAGGCAATCTCAGTGCCGGGGAACGCCAACTGATCACCATCACCCGTGCGATGGTGGCGGAACCGCGCATCCTGATTCTCGACGAAGCCACGAGCGCGGTGGATCCCCAGACGGAACGGGTCATTCAACACGCCTTGGAACGGCTGTTCGCCCGGCGCACTAGTTTTGTCATTGCCCACCGGCTCAGCACGGTACGGCACGCCGATCTGATCCTGGTGCTCGACCAAGGGCGGATCGTGGAGCGGGGGAAACATTCCGAACTACTGGCGGCCGGCGGGTCGTATGCGCGATTGCACGCGGAGTTTGTGAGAGAATGAGGGGAAGCGGGTTAAGCTCCAAAACCCAAATCCCAAGCTCCCATGCACAAGCTCCGGTCACTGCCTCAGAAAAGGCGCTGTCCCTGTGGAGCTTATTTGGAGCTTGGGATTTGGAGCTTGGAGCTTTCCCCCTGGATTTCTCCGAGCGTCCGGCGCTGCCCCCCCGCCTCATCGAAGTTGGCCGGATCCAGCCAAGCTTCGAAGGCGGCTCGGACCCGCGGCCACTCGCCGTCCAGCAGCGAGAACCAAGCCGTGTCGCGGTTGCGCCCCTTGGTGACCACAGCTTGCCGGAAAATGCCCTCGAAAGCGAAACCGAAGCGGCGAGCGGCGGATCGGGAGGCGGCATGGCACGAATCGCACTTCCATTCCACTCGCCGGTACCCCAAATCAAACGCCTCCCGCAACTGAAGATAGATCGCTTCGGTGGCCGCCGTGGTCCGTTGAAGGGCCGGACCAAAGAGGACCCAGCCCACTTCGATCACCCCGTTGGGCCGGTCGATTCGGAGAAAGCTGGTCATTCCCAATGGCGGCCCGGAATCCAGCGCCCCAATGACGTAAGGTTGGGAATTCGGTTCGGCCGTTCTTTGATTCAGCAGAGCGCGAAGTTCCGCCTGGTTCGGCGGGGATTCGGCGGGCAGATAGGTCCACAGTCGGGAAGGGGAAGGCCCGCCGATCACCGGGAAGAGGCCGGCAGCATCCCGCTCCGGAACCAGGAACTCCAAACGGCACGTCCGGCCGACCAAGGTAGCTCGGGAAGGAAGGCGGGCGGGCTTCCAGTCGGGAAGGGGCGCGCCCACCGGCAACGGATCGGACATCGGCAAGGGCGAACCGGCGGAGAGGGGGGCGGCGGACACGGCAGCAGCATTGCCTCCGTCAATCGGAGCGGCAATCGGACAAGTAGAAGTCCGGTCGCGCTTGGGTCCGGGAACACGAAAATTCGCCCCATTACTCCCGAAACCCTTGCCAGCGCGGCGGCTGCCGGGTACACGAACGCGCGTTCCTGAACGCTTTTTGACTGAGGACTGCCATGCCCAAACAAGCTTATCACGCTTCCATCGAAGGGGCTCAACACGGAGCCAAATCTCTCCCCCAATTCCTGGATTATGCCCAAGCCGCCGGCGCCGCCGGCGCCCAGCCCAGCAATTACATGCTGGGAAATGGCAAAGGCGGATTTCTCAAAGTGAAGGAAATCCAGGAGGCCTTTGGCTCCCGGGGCATGCATCTCGACGGGATTTCGGCGCATTGTCCGTTCTGGGTTCATACCAGCGCCTGGACCGGAACCAAATCGGGACATCCCTTCATTCCCGCCGAATTGCATCGGGCCACGCCGGAGAAAATCGAAAAATGGCACGAAAACTACCTACTCAAGCTGATGGATCTCGCGGCGGAGCTGGGGGTGAAAAGCATGCCGATGTTCTGGGGCGTGGCGTTTGGCTGGGAGTTGGCCACGGGGTATCCATGGGGATTTTGGGCCGGGCCAGGATATGACCTGCTCAAGGAAGGGCAGGACCGCTTCGTGAAAAAGACCGCCAAGCTGCGGAAACATGCCGGCGCACTAGGGATCAAGCTCTGCCACGAAATTCATCCCGGCACGGGTGCCATGTGTGCCGATGATTTTCTGCTGTTGAGGAAGATCTCCGACGACGATCCGGTCCTGGCGGTCAACGCCGATCCCTCCCATTGCTGGGAAGGTGAATCCTGGGAAACGCGGTTCCTCAAAGTCGGGCCGTATATCTACGCCGCGCATGTGAAAAACTTCGTCATTCGTCCGGGATTCCCCCTGCGCGCGATGGAGCCGCACTGGCCACGTCGGGCCATGCAGTTTACCGACCTGGGTTCGGGTGACCTCAACATGCAGCGTTACGTCGAGCTCCTCCTGGCTGTGGGTTACCGCGACCGCTACTGCAAGTTGCACGGATGCGATTCGGCCCCGCTGGTGGTCGAAGCGGAATCGGCGCACAAGGAACTGGAGTTTTGCTCGGCGGACGGCATCCGCTACGTGGCGAATTCGCTGTGTTGGCCGCCGGCGGCGGGAAGTTTTGAGGAAGGCATGGGGGCCTGAACCAGATTCAGTGGTTCGACCTCCTCTGGGAAAAGCAAAACGCCGGTGCTGATGCACCGGCGTTTTGTTTTGTGTTGGGTGTTCGGTGAAGGCTTCCCGCTTCCTTCGAAACCGTCCTTCAACGTCCCTCAGTCATGCCGGAGGGAAGTCCCGTCTCCCATCCCTTGGGCGCATTCCAGGGGCGTTCGGACGAGAGATCCGTGTCGTCCGTCTTGCAGCCGGCAACCATCAACAGACCCACGAAGACTGACAGTCGAAAAACGGTATGGAGGATAGGCTTCATCGGGAGTGTTACACGGAGCCGTTCAGTACAGGACCAGATCGCCTACCTGGACCTCAGTTCCAGGCTGCTGCCATCTCGGGAGGAGGTTGGCGATACTGCGATCGGGCTCGACGGTGACGATGCGAGCCTTTCCTACCAGCTTATCGCCGCGGCGCACCATCACGATACCCCGCTCCTTGGCGCCCTGAGTTTCGCCCACATCGAGAACCACAAAGCCCCACTGGGGATCCACGGCCGCGATTTGTCCTTTCAACCCGGGCATCTCCACCGGTCGTTCCCGGCCTTGGTAACGGTCCAGAGACGCTTGCAGCTCCTCGACTTTGCGGAGAAAGATGACTTTCTCATCGGCCAACGCGTCCCGCGCATCGCTCGCGGACTTCAGATCCGCCCGAAGCTGGGACACTTGGTCTGGCTGAATTCCCAACGCATTCCAGGCGGATAGAATCTGTTGCGCTTCATTCCGCTCGCGGGTGATCCGAGTGAGATCCGTCTGCAACCGCTCGGCCCGTCCCCGTTGCTGCTCCGCCTCGGTGCTGGCGATCTCCAGCGCGGCGTTGGCCTCGGTCAACTCGCGCGAAGTCCGGTCGGCAATCTCCTTTTGGGTTCTGGCCTCGACCTCGAACCGGTTCTTCTCCTCCGTCGTCTGGGCGAGGCTGGCCTGGGTGGCGATGAGATTGTCATTGAGTTCGACCACCTTCGGTTTGGTCACGAACTGGCTGACGACGAGCCCGCCAATGGCGACGAGCAGGGCGAGAATCAGGGCAAGGCGAAGCATGGAAATCGGCGAGGTTCTGTTCGGGTTCACGCTAGGGAGTCGTCCGAACAGTGTCAACGTTGCCTTACGTGAACGGGAACCGCGGGGAACGAAAGCTCCAAAAGCCAAGCTCCAAACACCCGGGTTCTGCTCGGACCGTCCCTGGGAGCGAGGTCTTGGGGGGACTTGGGCACCTGGACCGGACGTTGGAGCTTGGAACTTGGTTTTTGGAGCTTTCGTTCCCCCTACCCCATCGCCGTAGCGGTAAGGACCCATC
>CAYYSX010000262.1:0-8605 GCA_964474315.1 uncultured Verrucomicrobiota bacterium
GGGACAGGTCATTTATTTAATGAGCACTCTGCAAGAAAAGCTGTGGGCGATAGTCGAGAAAGCGGGTCAGAGCATATTGCTGTCAGATGACGAATTAGCATTTGCTGAACCGTGTTTAACGACTATCCCAAAGTTCCTAGTCTGCGGGCGATTGGGAGGCGAGTGCAATGAACTGTGGAAAATACTCATGTTTCCAGAGGGAACGCGGGATCTCCTTCTCCGGACCTCGGAATTGACAGGCGTCAGGATCTGTGAACCCACCTGTTAGGGATCGTGAGCCCACGATTTGGTTCCCGTACGCCCCGGTCGGTCAAGCGCCGCGAGGCGGACGGCTAGAGGATGATCGCCTCTTCGACGCCAACCGGGCGCATCCTGAATTGGTCCTTCCACGACGGGCCGCGCCTAAGCTCCAAAGGCCAAAACCCAATTCTCAAAAAAGGGTGCCCTGTTCCCACCCTCCGGTTACCTCCGTCTTCGGGATGGAGCGCCGGGGGGCGGGCAGATAGTCTCGTCCGCGTGCCCGAACCTCGAGCCAGGACCGTCAGCTTCCGCACCCTGCTCACCGGTGCGCTACTGCTGTTGCTGGGGATCACCATGGCGGTGCTGGTCACCTTGAGCACCACGTTCGGGAACCGGAACTTCCGAGACCTGACGCATACCATCGCCGAACAAACGCTTGCCCATGCGGAAGCCAGGGTTCAGGCGTTTCTGCAAAAGGCGGTGGACCTATGTCGCCAGGTCGGTAACGAGCTGGGACCACGGGTCATGGGGCCAACCAACTTCCCCGCCGTGGGACAGTCCCTGGCCGAGTCCCTGCAAGCGCAGCCCACCCTCGCCCGCCTGACCTATGTGCTCGAGCCGTCCGGTGAGTTCGTGCAGACGGAGCGGTCGCTGGATGGACAAATCTGGATCCGGGAAGGCTGGCGGACCGATTCCAATCGGCTGACGGTTCGCTCCTGGAACTGGGCGCGGACCAACCGGACGGAGCTTCAGGTCACCAACCTTCCCGCGGACGTCATGTTGAGTGAAGCCGGATTCAACGATGCCCGCAATCGGGGCCGGCCGGCTTGGACCCACGCCTATTCTTGGACCGAAGGCGGCAACCAACTGCGCTGGGCAGTCCGGTACTCTGCTCCGGTCTTGGGGGCTGACGGTCGTATCAAGGCGTTCATTGGGGCCAGCCTCACCCTGGACGAGTTGAACCGGTATCTCCGCCAGCTCGACGTTCTGGTTCCTGGATATGTCGCGATCGTCGAGGAGGACCGGGGGCCACAGCCGCGGTTGCTGGGCCATCCCAACCGTTCCCTGGTCGGTCGGCAGGTCGTCATCAACGCCCCGGCCGAACCGGTCATCGCAGGATACGTCCGAGCGCTGTTCTCTGACCCACGATTCGCCTCCGGTGAGCTGGCCCTGGCGGACTATGGCCGCGCGTTTTCCGTGGGCTCCACCAACTTTCTCGGGTCGTTCCTCCGGCTTCAGGGGACGGATGATCCGCGTTGGATTTTACTGATGCTGATGCCGCTTTCGGAAGTGGCCGGCGGCGTGCAACAAAATCTCCGCTGGGCGACCGCCTCGGCCGTGGCTTTCTTGTTGATCGCCACCCTCGCCGCCCTGGCGCTGGCCCGCCGGATTGCCCAGCCCATGCGCCAATTGAGCGACGACGCCCGAGCCCTAAGCCAACTGCAGTTCGAGCCCCATCCCCGCCCCCTGAGTTCCATCCGCGAGGTCCGGCAGCTTGAGCAATCGCTCGACGATGCCCGGGCCAGCCTCCGGTCATTCCGCAAGTATGTCCCTGCCGAAGTGGTCAACCAACTCGTCACCAGTGGCGCCGAAGCCGTCCTCGGTGGACAGAACACCCGACTGACGGTGCTCTTTTCGGACGTGGTGGACTTCACCGCCATGGCAGAGACGGTCCCCGCGCAGGATCTGGTGGTTCACCTGGGTGAGTACTTGGCCGCCGTCAGCACCCTGATCCAGCAAGGCCATGGTACCGTGGACAAGTTCATCGGTGACGGCGTCATGGCCTTCTGGGGCGCCCCCCTTCCCAACTCCCGTCATGCCCTGGACGCCTGTGTGACGGCCTGGCGATTGCAGTCCAAGCTCGATGAACTCAACGCCCGCTGGCAGGCGGCTGGTGATCTCACCTTCCGCACCCGCATCGGCATCAACACCGGCCAGGTCATCGTGGGAAACATCGGCTCCGAGGTGCGGATGAACTACACCGCCATGGGAGATCCGGTGAACGTGGCGGCCCGACTGGAGTCGTTGAACCGGGCGTTCGGGACCAGGATTCTGATCTCCGAGGAGACGCGCATGGCGGCCGGAGACGATCTGTTGACCCGCCCCGTTACGCGGGTCGCGGTGAAGGGCAGCCAAAGGGGGGTAGTCGTTCATGAGCTTCTGGGTCTGGAGGCCGAAACCGCTCCCGAGGCCCCCGCCCGACGTCTGGCCGATCTCACTCGCTCCGCCTTCCACGCCTGCGAACAGGGCCGGTGGGAGGAGAGCCTGGAGTTCTATGATACCCTTCTCCGCGAGTTTCCTGAGGATGGCGTGGCGCGGGCTCAACGTGAATTGATCCAGGAGAACCGGCAGATGCTCCGCACGAGTGATTCCGAACTGATCCGGCGGATGACGTCCAAGTAGAGCTCCCGCGATGGTTTCGGGTTCCGGCTCTCCCTGCGCCAACTGGGGGAAACTGCGGGTTGGTACGATTTGCGTTCGCGGGCGGGACAGGTGAACCCTCGGCGCCGTGCTGGTTGCCTTCCATAAGCCTTTCGGCGTGTTGTCGCAGTTTACCTCCGACGGTTCGGCCAACCGGACGCTGGCGGAGTTCGGCTTCCCTCCGGGCATCTATGCCCTCGGACGCCTTGATGCCGATTCCGAGGGACTCCTTCTGCTTAGCGACGAGCCGGGGCTCAACACCCGCCTGCTGAATCCCACCCAGGCTCATCCACGCACGTATTGGGCGCAGGTCGAACGGATCCCGGCGGATTCCGAACTCGCCCGCCTGGCCCGGGGAATTGAACTACCGGGACAACGCACCCGTCCGGCCCGCGTCTGGCGTCTGGACTCCCCACCGCCGATCGACCCACGGGACCCGCCGATCCGTTATCGCAAAAACGTGCCTGACTGTTGGATCGCGCTGGAGGTTACCGAGGGGAAAAACCGTCAGGTTCGTCGAATGACCGCCGCCATCGGGCATCCGACGCTGCGGCTGGTCCGGGTTCAGATTGGACAATTCGAGCTGGGCTCATTGGCCGCCGGGCAGTGGCGTCCGGTAACGGAGTCCGAACGGCGATTGGTCTTTGCTGGCGGCCGGTGGCCCGCTGTGGCCCGGCCCGGGTGAAGCAGGCGATCAATCTCCCTGAACCATTAGCGACCGGCAATTCTATCAATCGTGGGCGCATCTCAGTTTATTGCAGTCCTGTCAGGACTGGCTTTCGCCGCTTCCGCCACCCACCGATAAATCGGTGGGCTATTTTCGGTCGTCGCCGGATCGGTTTCCTGTCTCAAACGGCAGGAGTTGCCTTGGCTAATAACGAAAGGAGAGACCGAGAAACGGAGTGAAGTCCGGCGCGGAGGAGGTGACGCCGAAATTGCAGCCCCAATCCAACTGCACGTTCTCCCGCAGGGTGTAAGTCCAACCCACATCCGCCTGGCCCTGCCAACGAACGTCCGCCGCCGCACCGACCACCGCGAAAAATTCCACGTACATGGCCAGCTTGCCCGTCAGATCCCGTCCGATGGTGAGGGAATTGACGAACTCAGTGTCATAGCCGCCCTCCTCGTCGGCCACGAAGTCGAACTCCGTCATCGCGCCCAAGCCCCACCCACCGCCGAGATCCATGCCGAAGGGAAAAATGACTCCGCCTTCCGTTTTGCCATTGCGCAGATCCGATTGCGCGAGCGGCCACTTGATGAACGGCATCATGCCGAAGGCGGTCCGGCCGCCGTCGTTGCCCCAGAGGTTGATTTTGAGGCGGGTTTGGAAATCACCAAACCCGGCCGCGTCGTCCACGGTATTGGCCACCCGGTCGGTCACCCGGGAATGCACATACGTGTCGAGCACCAACTGGAGGTCCACATTGTTTAGTAGTCCCACCTTGAGGTTGAGGGGGATGACGCCCCAAACCTCGGTTCTCACATCGCCGCCGTCCGACCGATCCCGATCAAACGTGGCGACCACCAGGTCCAGTTCCACCTGGAAATGCCCGGCATCTACCGTATAGGGCGATTCGGTCTGGTCCGGCCGGTCCGTGCTCATCTCGCGCATCAGCTCCCGCGGCGTGGGACGGAACAGGTGATAGTCCCACTTGTCGGGCGGACTAGGGGTCGGATCTTGGGCCTGGACGGTGAGGAGGGTGAGGAGCGGCAGCGCAAAGACTGGGAAGGAGGAATTCCGCCCGAAGCGTGAAGATGTATTCTTCACTGAACAGTGTGAATATAAGTCCATTTAGTAGCTCATGCTACATTTTGACCCTGGACTGTCAACGTCTTTTCTGGCTCAGTTGACCGACTACGATCATGGCCACGACCAAAAAGAATCCCGCGCGCAAGCCGCGGGCCGGAACGGCAAGCCATCAGGCGGAGAACTTGTCCCAAACCCGGCGGGAACACGCCCACGAAACCGCCGAGGATTACGTGGAAGCCATTGCCGGCCTGGTGGCGGAAATGGCGGAAGCGCGGGTGGTGGATCTCGCCAAGCGGCTGGGGGTGACGCATGTCACCGTCAACCGCACCATCGCCCGGCTGCAAAAGTCGGGCTATGTCACCTCCCAACCTTATCGGGCCATTTTTCTGACGGAGAAAGGCCGACGGTTGGCCGAGGAAAGCCGGGCCCGCCACGAGACGGTGATCGGTTTTCTGCGCGCCATCGGCGTCCCCGAGCGCGTGGCCGAGCGCGACGCCGAAGGCATGGAGCACCACGTCAGTCCGGAAACGCTGGCGGCCTTTCAACGGATCGTGGCCCGTCACCGCCAAGGCGAGGGTGGTTAAGGGGGAGTCTTCCCCCATCCTCTCGGGCGCCTCTCAGTTTTTAGCGAAATGGAGGAGCCGAGGAGAGGGGAGGACGGACGACGGAGGACCGTCGTTCGGAGTACCGCCTTTAGGCGGCGGAGCGGAAAGCTTCTCCAGTGGATTGTTCCTTCTCCGGTGCGTGGTCTCGAGGGACGTCTCCACCGGCTCAAGCCGGGACTCCGAACACCAAGCGTGACCCATCTTACGGACGCTCAGTAAGGAGGGAACTCCCTGGCTAAGGAACTCATCAAAAGCGGGTCTTACCGTTCTGGGGGTTTTGGTGAGTTCCCACCGATTTCCACCTCGAGATCGAGTGACCGGCCCCAGCATTCCTTGCTTGTTTCCTCACGTCCTGGGGGGAAATTCGCCGTCAACCGATCTTCATGCCTCCTCATTCCACCGAGCATCGCAAGCTGGCAGCGATCATGTTCACGGATATGGTGGGTTACAGCGCCCTGTCGCAACGGAACGAAGCGCTCGCGCTCGAGTTGCTGGAAGAGCATCGGGAGGTGTTGCGCTCCGTCTTCCCCAAGCATCAGGGACAGGAGATCAAATCGACCGGGGACGGCTTTCTGGTCGAGTTTGCCAGCGCGTTGGCCGCCGTTCAGTGCGCGACGGAAATCCAGCAACTGATGCGCCAACGCAATGCGTCCCGGTCCGCGGAGCGGCGGGTGTTGATCCGGATCGGCATCCACCTGGGGGACGTGGTGCGCCGGGAGAATGATGTGTTCGGCGACGGAGTGAACATCGCGGCCCGTATCGAACCGCTGGCGGAGCCGGGGGGAATCTGTGTGTCGCGGGCGGTCTATGAGCAGATTGAAAACAAGGTCGATCACGCGCTGGTGCAGTTGAGCAAGCCGGCGCTGAAAAACATCCAGGCCACGGTGGAGGTTTACCGGCTGCTGCTCGACGAGACGCGCGTGCCCCCACCCACGGCGACCCAGTCCCGCTCCCGCCTTCTGCTGGCGGGCCTCGCCGGAGCGGTGGCCGTGGTGGGACTAATGGTGTTTCTAACAACCTGGCGCTCCCGGCCGGCCGCCCCGCCGCTGACCACGAATGTGGCCGCGCCCGCCCTGGCGATGGGAGGAACTCTGTTGCCCGCCAAACTGCACGTCTGGCATTCGTTTGGCCCGACCAACACCGAAGGCGTCAACGGCTGGGGCTTGGTGACGCTGTCGAGCGACGGGTTTCTTTACGGTTGCACTGTGAATCGCGGGCCGGGAAATGGCGGCTCGATCTACCGCGTCCGCACCAACGGATCCGACTATGCCGTGCTGCATTCCTTTGCCCGGACCAACGACGGCGCGGAACCAACCGGCGGGGTGATTGAAGGACGGGACGGCGCGTTGTACGGCACGACCTTCCGTGGGGGAACGCAAGATGCCGGGACGGTGTTCCGGATCGGCCGGGACGGTCGCGGTTTCCAGGTGTTGCACCACTTTGCGAGCACTAACGATTGCCGGTATCCGCAATCCGAGCTGATCGAAGGCAAAGATGGATGGCTCTATGGCACAGCCACCGGCGGCGGCGGGCATGGACAGGGAGGCGTCTTCAAAATCGCTAAAGACGGCACCGGATATACCATAGTCACCGGCTTTTTCCGCGGCCAGCCGGACGACCCGCGTCGGCCGGTGGGCGGATTGCTGCAAACAGGGGACGGCACCCTGTACGGAACAACGAAAGCGGGCGGACTGAAGGGTAACGGAACTATTTTCCGTCTGGATCCAGGCGGAACGCTCAGTGTCATAAAAAGCCTAGGCTTGGTTGCTGGCGGAGTCATGCAACCCGAGGGCGCTTTGTTGCTAGCCAGCGATGGATTGCTTTACGGAACCTGCACCCTGGGCGGCATCGCCGGTGGCGGAGGCGTTTTCCGGCTGGCCGCGGACGGAAGCGATTTCACGATTCTCCATCACTTTGGCACCGTGGTGGACGACGCCCGTCAGCCCAGTGCCGGTTTGACCGAGGCGGCCGACGGTTCACTGCTGGGAACATCGTTCGCCGGCGGGAGCGCGAACCTGGGAGCGGTATTCAAACTCAACAAGGACGGGAGCGGTTATCAGATGCTGCACCAATTCATGGGTGGGTTTGGGGACGGCGTCCGCTCGCGCTCGCGTCTGACGCCGGGTGGCTCCGGCCGGTATTACAGCGCCACGCTCAACGGCGGTGCGGGTAACTGGGGAACGGTTTTCCAACTGACCGTTCCGGACTTCACCCAATCGGCCCCGGGTGAGCGGTAAGCACCACGGATTTCTGGAAACCACGGATGGATAGGAAGGCCAGGGTCGAGCACGGGTTCATTCACCACGTGAAGGCGGTCAAAACCTCCGCCGGCGATGAGGCTCTGCTTCATCCGTACCATCCCGTCCGCCGCGGGTTCTGAACGACCGGATTGGGCACCATGAAGCGGGCTTACTCGGTTCTTGGGAGGGCTCCCGCCGCGGGGCACCCACCACCCCAACCCGACACCGCGGCCCGCGGTCCGGGGTCGCATCTCAGTTTTTGGGAAGCGGTGAAGGACAGTCTATGTAGCGTCGGCTGTCCCCAGCCGACCTTTGGCCGCGGAGGGGGGGCAAGCGCCCTGTTCTCCACGCCGGCTCGTTCCCCAGACTCCACCGGCGGGTCGAGCCGCGCGGTCAGCTGAGGACAGCCGACGCTACAGGTCTTCGGCGTCGGTCCTCCGTCGTCCGTCCTCTGTCCTCCCCTCTCCTCCACCTCGCCAAAAACTGAGATACGCCCCCGGTCCGTCATTCCGCGTTTCCAGCGTTGCCGCAAGGCATTGAATTGGTCTAACAACCGGTGATGCCAAGTACCGGTGACCGGCTCCGCCTGGAACGGGAGCGACGTCAGCTCACGGTGCGACAGGCTGCCGACGACACCAACATCAAGGCCGACCATATTCGCGCCATCGAAGCGGGCGACTGGAATGTCTTTGCGGCGCCGGTGTACATCCGGGGCTTTGTCAGGACCTATGCCCGGCATCTGCGCCTCGACGACCGCGAGGTGGTGGCTCAATTGGACGAGGAACTGGCCGGCCGGAACGATCTCCGGGAAACGGGCGGCCCGGGCGGACTTCGGCGTGGTCCGTTGGATTTTCTCATGATGCGGCTGGCGTTGGTCCGGTGGCAGGTCCTCTTTCCGCTGGGTTTGGGATTGGCCGTCGTGCTGGTGGCCTGGTGGGGATGGAAGCACTGGCAGGACCGTCCGGCGCCAGGTCCGGCCGAAGTGGCGCCCCGACTCTATCAGCCGCGCATCGATCCACTGCCGGCCACCCTGCCGCTGCCGCCCACAACCAACCCGCCTCCTCCGCGCAACCAGCGGTGAGGTTCGGAATCAGGTTCGAACTGGCGGCGGTGATCTCCTGGGGAAACCGGACCGCGGGAGCGCGGACGGCTCGTCCGCTCGTGGCCTCCCCGGACACCGTGGCACAAACTCGTTGCCGCCCGGCAACCGGCTTACTAGCTTGCGCCCGCTTCAATTGCTGCGCGGGTAGCTCAATTGGATAGAGCGTCGG
The DNA here is from genome assembly GCA_964474315.1 of uncultured Verrucomicrobiota bacterium. Classification (GTDB taxonomy): domain Bacteria; phylum Verrucomicrobiota; class Verrucomicrobiia; order Limisphaerales; family UBA9464; genus UBA9464. Next base: position 8,528 of record CAYYSX010000262.1, read on the forward strand.
CCTCCGGAGCCGAAGGTTGTGGGTTCGACCCCCGCCCCGCGCACCAGATTTGTTCGGTGGCTATCGATGAAATTTCAT
>CAYYSX010000263.1:0-8590 GCA_964474315.1 uncultured Verrucomicrobiota bacterium
TGGAGCGGGTGAAGGGAATCGAACCCTCGTCTCAGGCTTGGGAAGCCCACGTTCTACCATTGAACCACACCCGCAGTCGCTTCGGCGTTTGATAGCCCACCGCCGGAGAGGCGGCAATGCCGGATTTCGTGGCGTGGCGCACCTGGGCGCATCTTGAAATTGTCCTCAAAGCCGCCGCAAACCGAGCCCAAAGATCTGCGACCCATCCCTTCCGCAAGCTCCAAAAGCCAAGCTCCAAGCTCCAAAGAAGCTCCAAGTTCCAACGGCCAAGCACCCCAGACCTCCCCAGACCTCGCTCTCCGGGACGGTTCGAGCGGAATGCGGGTGTTGGGAGCTTGGGTCTTTGGAACTTCTTTGGAGCTTGGAGCTTGGAACTTGGAACTTGGAGCTTTCCTCTCCTCGTCCTCAGCGCCTTCCCGGTAAGGACCGTGTCAAGATGCGCCCGACGCACCTCCGCCAATCCTCGGCTCATCTTCAGCAACTCCCGGCTGGCATCCGGAATGTTCGCTTTCTACAAACGCCTCTCCGAGATGATCGCCGGATTCCTCCTGACCGCTGTAGTGACCTACTTCGTAGGCTCACTGCCCACGGGTTATCTCGTGGCTTGGGCCAAAGGGGTGGATCTGCGCGCCCACGGTTCCGGAAACATCGGCGCCACCAATGCGTTTCGCGTTCTGGGAAAAGGCCCGGGAATCTTGGTGCTACTGGTGGATGCCTTGAAGGGAGCGGCGGCGGTCATCTGGGTGCCACTGCTCTTTGCCGATCGGCTGACTCCCAACGCCGCCGCTTACCTTCCGCTGGTGGCTGGGATCGGAGCCATCCTAGGCCATAACTACACCTGCTGGCTCCGGTTCAAGGGCGGCAAAGGAGTAGCCACCACCGCCGGGGTCATGGGGGCGCTGCTTCCCTGGGCCTTGGTCATCGCCTTGAGCACCTGGTTCATCGTCCTGCTGTTGAGTCGCTACATGTCCATCGCCAGCATCGTCGCTGCCGTGGCGCTTCCGGTCGGAACAGTTTTTACCACAGACAATCGGGCGTTGTGGGCGTTGGCCACCGTCCTCGGCGGGCTCGCCATCTGGCGTCATCGGGGCAACATCCAGCGCCTCCGGGCCGGGACCGAACCTCGCTTTGAATTTCGCCAACGCGCCAACCAGAAAACTCCGTCATGAATCTTACCGTTTTGGGGGCCGGTGCTTGGGGAACCGCCCTCGCCCTTATTCTCGCCCAGAACCGCCACCGGGTCACCCTGTGGGGACACGATCCCGACCGCTTGGCCGAAGCCGCCAACCTCCGCGAAAACCAGCGCTACTTGCCGGGAATCACCCTGCCCGCGGAATTGATCCTCGAGCCGGATCTGGCCGTCGCACTGCAAGACGCCGAAGGCATCATTGTTTCCGTTCCTTCCCAGGCCTTTCGCGACGTCACCACCCACCTCGGTTCCTTCACCGGATTCCTGGTCAGCACCACCAAGGGTATCGAGCACACCACCGGCCTGACCATGTCCCGAGTGCTGGCCGAGACGGCGCCCCGCGCCCGTCTCGCGGCGCTCTCCGGACCGTCGCTCGCCGCCGAGGTGGCCCACGGTGTTCCGACGGCAGTGGTCGCCGCCAGTCATGACGACGAATTGGCCCGGCGAATCCAGGACTTGTTTCACCGGCCTTCCTTTCGGGTGTACACCTCCGCTGACGTGCTGGGCGTGGAACTGGGCGGGGCGTTGAAGAATGTGGTCGCCATCTCGGCGGGGGCCTGTGATGGGCTCGGCTTCGGCGACAACGCCAAGGCCGCCTTGATCACCCGCGGCCTAGCCGAGATGCGGCGCCTCGGGGTGGCTTGCGGCGCGCGTCCCGAAACGTTTGCCGGCCTCAGTGGAATGGGAGATCTGACGGTTACCTGCTTCAGCAAACTGAGCCGTAACCGCGGTTTCGGGGAACGCATCGGAAAGGGCGAATCGGTGGCCGACGCCCTCGCCTCGGTCCGCACGGCGGTGGAGGGATACCCAACCTGCCGTTCGGCGCATGAACTGGCCCTCAAACTGGGCGTCAGCGCGCCGATCATCTCCGAAGTCCATGCCGCACTCTACGAGGGCAAGTCGCCGCGGCGGGCGGTGGCCGAGATCCTCACCCGCGAATCCAAGTCGGAGGGCTGACCGCACATGGCTCTAAATTCATCGGCCGCGAAGGAAGGCGGCGGAACGGCCTCCGTCCGCGTTCCGGGCACCACGGCCAATTTGGGCCCCGGCTTCGACACCCTGGGACTGGCCCTGCGTCTCTACAACCGGGTCGCGGTCACCCGAGTCCCCCGGCGCGGCGTGACCATTACGTCGCCGATTGCAGAATCGTCGCGAGGTCCCGCCACGGCGATGTTGTCGGAAGCGTCCGCCGCCTTCTTCCAGGCCGCCCGGCGACCCACGTTCGCCTTCGAGGTCGCCATCACCGGGGATGTCCCGCTGGCGCGCGGACTCGGATCGAGCGTGACGGCGCGGTTGGGCTGTGTGGCCGCCTTGAACCAGCTCGCGGGCGAACCGCTGGAACGGGAGGCACTCTTCCAATTGGTCACCCGGCTGGAAGGGCATCCGGACAACGCCGCGCCCGCCCTCTTCGGTGGCTTCACGGCCGCCACGATGGTGGGGAACCAGGCCCGTGCGATCCGCTTTCCGGTGAGTCCGCGCGCCCGGTTCGTCACGCTGATTCCGAACTTCGAAGTCAGCACCCCGATGGCCCGCCGGCTGGTCCCGCACCAGTTTTCCAAGGCGGATGCGGTCCACAACCTGACTCGAGTGGCGTTGATCACCGCGGCCTTTGCCAGCGGGAACCTGGAGGCCCTGCGCGGTTGCTTCGATGACCGGCTACACCAGCCCTACCGCGAACCGTTGATTCCGGCGCTCAGCCGGGTCATTCGGGCCGGTGAAAAGGCGGGGGCTATTGGTGGTTGGTTGAGTGGAAGCGGCAGCACGATCATTTGTCTGACCGTGGAGCGGTTTGAGGCGGTGGCGGCGGCGATGCACCGGGTGCTTCCCGATTCAACGATTCAGATTCTTTCAGCGGACCCTGCGGGACTGAAAGCGACCTGACCGTCGAGCCGCGGGGGTATCTCGAAGTGGTTCGTCCGACCAGCGACGGGAGCGCGGGCGGCTCGCCCGCACGAGGGAAGCCCCTAACTCCCTGACGATGCTGATTGCCTCGCTCCATGTCTTTTGCTAGGCCTTAAACATGCCCTGGCTTCTCCGATCCCGTTCCATCCTCGGCGCGGGCCGTTTGGTTTGTTGTGTCGGCTTTTCCTTTTGCCCTTCCGCCACGGGCCAGATCGAGCCGACGCCCTTCGGAGGAGTGCCCCATTCGGTCCCGGGCGGCATCGAGGCGGAGGAGTTCGATCTGGGAGGCGAGGGGGTTGCGTTTCATAGTGCGGGCTCGGTTTTGGCCCACCTGGGTGGGGAGATTCCGCGCGGGCGTCCAGATGCCGAGATCGCCGTCAGTGGGGTTGAACCCGGAATTGGACCGGATCAGGTGTGGCTCCGCGAAGGAGAGTGGCTTAGCTATTCCCTGAATGTCACCGAGGCCGGATACTATACTTTCCTGTTCTACACGATGGGACCGCCTCGTTACGCACAGTTCGCGGGATCTTGTCCCGACGGCCCCTTTTGGCAGCGCGCACCACCGGCCGGATTTCATCTCGAACTGGATGGCCATCCAGTGACCGAGTCGATCGCGGGAGAGGCGCGGGCCATTTCTCCCCGGCTCTGGATGTCCGCCGGACCTCACCTATTGCGGTTGGTCGTGTCTTCGGTCGCCGACGTCTTTGCTCTCGATATGTTTGGCACCTCCGAGCCCGGCGCCATGCGGTTGTTCACCTTTCCGGTGGATCGGATGGAAATCATTCCGTCACCATTTCTGGTGCATCCCGAGCGTTTCGCCGGCGGAGAGGAGGGGTTTCAGGACGGCACGGGTGCCGAGGCCCGCTTCGGCTATTGGACGCATTTGATCGGCGAGGCCCGGCATGGCGACCTCCTGCTGTACGACGAACACCATACCGCTTACCGAACGGTCTCCCGCCAAGGTGTCGTGCGCACGCTCGCGGGCAGTCCGGGAAATCCACCCCGGGATGGCACCGGGACCCAGGCCGGATTTGGATTCGTTCGCCAGTCGGTGGTCCGTCCCTGGGGTGGCGTCCTGGTGTTGGAGTCTGATCCGGAGGGCCGCAACCGTATCGCCGCCGTGGACGAGGCCGGCTACGTGTCCACGTTGTTTTCTGGTACCGTGGTGGTGACGCTGAATGAATCCGTGCCGGGATGGAGATCGATGCCCACCCATCTGCCGGTCACTCTTTCCCAGATCACGCTCACCGACACGGGCGAGATCGAGGCCCTGGGAGCCTTCGAAGAGTCCATCCTGAATGCTTGCGGACCGTTTCAGATTCTCTACACCGAGGTCTTTCCCTGGCACGTGCGGTGCCGAATTGCCGATGGAAACGCCACGGTCGTCGCGCTCCAACGACTGCCCCTGCCACCGCTGGCGCCGGGGGATCTGGGCGAGGGATTTCGGCTGGAAGGTTATCATTTGGTGCAAGAGACGCCGGAGGGTTTCGTTCATCCGGTCTTACCCGACATCGCCGTCATCTCCACGCTGCGAACCTCGGATGGCCAGCGCTGGGGTATGATCGACGGTGCGCTCCATCGCCTGACGGCCGATCCCTCGGCCGGGTTCCTCCGGGTCGAGGCCGAGGTCGGCGGTCGGATTTCGACGGCGCCGACAACGCCCCTTCGGCCCGGCCAGGAAGTGCTCCTCGAAGCGGAGCCGACGCTCCGGTTTTCGCGTTTCGTGCGTTGGTCGGACGGAAACTCCGAGAATCCGCGACGCTTTCAATTTCTGCATGAGACGACCCTCGCGGCCCAGTTTGAGGTCCAGTATCCGGAACCCCATGGTATCGATCCCCACTCCGTGACGCTCGATCGTGATGGCTATTTCCGGTGCCAGGTGGTGGGCGCGGAGCAACCTTATTATTACACACTCGAGCAATCCACGGACCTGAAGACGTGGGGGCCGGCGGTAGGTCCTCACTTCTCCTTGGAGGGAGCGGGATCAGTCCAGAATGGGCTCCTGGTGGTGGCCCAGCCGGAAGCCCAGTTGCGGGTCTTTACCGGAAGGCCGGCGCACTACTTCCGAGTCTCGATTCAGAATCGCTAATTCGATTCCCGCGAATTCGAAGCAGAAACTCAGTCATTTTCACTCGATGCTTATGAGAATTCATTTCGCGGTGCTCGGTCGGTTTCTTCTGATATTGGGCGCCCTGGTGGACGTGCGGGGACAGGACGTGCCTGCGGGCCGTCCAGCGCCCTCGACGATTCGGGGCAAGGACTACCCACGCCTCCACGCCGACCGGCGCGTCACGTTTCGGGTCAACGCGCCGCAGGCCAAAGCGGTGGCGGTGGCCGCGCGCGGTGATGACAGCGGCATGGGCGCGACCCCCTATGATCTGAAGCCGGTGCAGGACGGCATCTGGGAAGTCACGATCGGACCGGTCCGGCCAGGCTTCCATTACTATGAGCTGATCATCGACGGTCAGCGCATGACCGATCCCTCCAGCCATACCTACTTTGGCTGGGCCCAGCCCACCAGCGCGCTGGAAGTCCCCGACGAGACGCTCGACTTCTATGTCGAGAAGGACGTGCCGCACGGCGAGGTGCGCATCCGGCCGTATCGGTCCACCGTCACCGGCCAGTTCCGCCGCGCTTATGTCTATACCCCACCCGGATATGACCGGAACACTGAAACGCGTTATCCCGTGCTTTATTTGCAACATGGCTCGGGCGAGAATGAAACTGCGTGGACGTGGCAAGGCCGGGCGAACGTCATCCTCGACAACTTGATCGCGGAGGGCAAAGCGCGGCCGATGATCGTCGTTATGGACCAGGGCTATGCGACCCGGCCCGCGGGTAGCTCGAGGCCCGCCGGTCAGCGTGAGGGTGGGGCCGGCGCGGGGAACGAGGCATTCGAGGAACTGGTGCTCCGCGACCTGATCCCGCTTATCGATGAGCACTATCGTACGCAGCCCGATCGACATCATCGCGCCATCGCCGGCACCTCGATGGGAGCAGGGCAGGCCATGCGCATAGGATTGGGGAACCCTGACCAGTTCGCCTCGATTGGCGCGTTCAGCGGCGGCAGCCGGAATCTCGATCCCAAGACGGCCTACGGCGGCGTGCTGGCCGATGCGGCGACCTTCAACCGGAAGTTCGACCTCTTCTGGATCGGTTTCGGAAACGAGGACCGGGGGTACACCAACGGCCAAGCGCTGCACGCCACCCTGGAGGCCAACGGCGTCAAGCACGTCTGGTTCGAAGGGCCCGGATCCCATGAATGGCAGGTCTGGCGAAAGCACCTTTATGACTTCGCCTCGCGTCTGTTTTCGGACCGAACTACGAAATAGGATAAGGATCAGCGATATGCACCCAACGTCCGTTTCGTGCGGCCCGTGGCGCTCGCGGCGCCCTATGCAGCGAACGTGGGCGCGTTGGTGTCGGCTGTTGATCCCGACGGGAAGATCGACCGGGTCGAGTTCTTCCTGGGGGAGCAGTCGGTGTTCGTGGACCGCGAGGCCCCGTTCGAACATGGGTTCAACGGACTGGCTTCCGGAACGCACACGCTTCGGGCGCAGGCGTTCGACGACGGCGGGAAGTCACGGGTCACAACGGTGACCATCACGGTCAAGTGAAGGAAGGATGACGACATGTTGTTCCGCAGGCTCCCTCCGGCCTTGGTCACGGCGATTCTTTTCGGTGGACTTATCCTCCGGCTTCCGGCCGCGGATCAGGCGAACCCCGCGCCGCCGATCCGGGGCGTGGCGGCGACGGTTCATCCGCAGGCAACCGAGGCGGCGCTCCGCATGTTCGCGAGCGGAGGCAACGCGGTGGATGCCGCCGTGGCCGCGGCGTTCATGTTAGGAGTTGTGGACGGCCATAATTCCGGGCTGGGCGGCGGCTGCTTCCTGTTGATCCGCTTGGGTTCGGGGGAAATGGTCGCCATCGATGGTCGGGAAACCGCGCCCGCACTCGCTCACCGGGATCTGTTTCTGCGCGACGGTCAGGCGGACCCGGATCTCAGCCAGACCGGGGCGCTGGCCGTGGCGGTTCCAGGAGCGTTGGCCGCCTATGCGGAGGCGGTTCAACGACACGGTCGTCTCCCGCTGAGAAAGGTGATCGAGCCGTCGCTCCCAGCGGCGCAGGCGGGATTTGTGCTCACGGCCGACTATGCGCGGCGTCTCCGCGAATCGGCAGAGCAGATGCGTCGCTTCGAGGAGACCCGTCGGATTTTCCTCAGTCCGTTGGGGGACGCCTGGCCCGCGGGACATCGTTTGAAGCAGCCGGATCTCAGCACGGCTTATCAAGCCATCGCCCGGGAAGGGCCGGATTGGTTTTATCGGGGATCCTTTGCCCGGGCGACGGCGCAGTGGATGAGCGGGAATGGAGGGCTCATAACTGAGGCGGATTTGCGTGACTATCGGATCCAGCTTCGGGCGCCGATCCGGACGAAGTATCGCGGTTGGGAGATTCTGGGATTTCCGCCTCCCAGTTCGGGCGGCGTTCACGTGGCACAAATCCTCAATATTCTCGAAACCTTCGAGCTGCACCGGTGGGGACCTGGTTCCGCGGACTTGGTTCACGTCATGGCCGAAGCCATGAAGCTGGCCTTTGCGGATCGGGCGCATTGGTTGGGGGATCCGGCGTTCACTCCGGTGCCGCGTGGTTTGGCGTCGAAGGAGTATGCCCAACAGCTTGCCGGACGGATTCGCCTGGAGCGGACATCCACGGTTTCCGGGGCGGGAGAGCCGGCGCACGCGGCGACCGAGGTGTTTGACAAGCATACGACGCATTTCGCAACGGCAGACAGCGAGGGCAACTGGGTCGCCTGTACTGCGACGATCAACACCTCCTTCGGGGCGAAGGTCGTGGTTCCCGGGACGGGCATTCTGTTGAACAACGAAATGGACGATTTCTCGGCGCAGCCGGGCACCGCGAACTTCTTCGGGTTGGTGGGTGCGGAGGCCAACGCCATTGCGCCCGGGAAACGCCCGCTGTCCAGCATGAGCCCCACGATCGTTCTGAAGGACGGCCAACCGGTGCTCTCGGTGGGGGCCGCGGGCGGGCCAACGATCATCAGCCAGGTGGTGCTTGCGATTGTCTATGCGCTGGACTTCGGCCTGCCACCCGAGACCGCGCTGGCCCAAGCTCGGTTCCATCAACAGTGGAAGCCCGATGAGCTGGTGGTGGAGCGCACCTTGCCGGAGGAAGTGGTGAGGGAACTCGAACGGCGCGGCCATCGGGTGCGCCGAGTGGAAACCCTGGGGGCAGCGCAGGCGATAGCGGCCGCCCGGGGAACGGATGAATGGCAGGCGGTTCGTGATCCGCGCCTGGAAGGAAAAGCCGGGGCTCAATGAGCTGGTCAGTGCCGACGAACGGAGGTGCAGATGTCATGTCGGCTGAGTATGGCCGACGTTGCAGACGACTTCGGTTGTCCAGCCGGTTGGGGGGCGCATCTCGTTTTTTTTGGATGGGGAGCGTACGCCTCTGGCGTGCAGAACCGGGCGTCCCGCCCGG
>CAYYSX010000264.1:0-8585 GCA_964474315.1 uncultured Verrucomicrobiota bacterium
TTCCTGCACGGGCGCGGACTGCTGCACCGCGACCGTGCAGGAAGGCCAGGCCTTCGGCGAGAGCGACCCCCAGATCCAACACTTCCGCCACCGGCAGCCGGCCGCGGCGACGGATTTCCGCGCGCAAGGTGCGCGGCCGGTAGCCTGCCGCCCCGTCCTTCACTGCGGGCAGGGGATCGGCCAGCTCCATCACGCAGTAAAAGCCGCCCCCGTCCGCCTCCTCGGCCACGAAGAGCACATCCATCAGCGACGGGTGCTCGCGCGACACCGGTTCCGCCAGTCGGACGCCCGCAAACTCGCGCTCGTAGGGTCGCGGGTCGCTAAAGCTGACGCGGCGCACGATCTTCACCGCCCGCGCCGCCGCGGCAAACGCCTCGGCGCGCCAGACCTCACCGTGGGCGCCGCCGCCAATGCGCTCCATGAGCTTCAGATTGGGCAGTTCGGGCGGCAGGACGGAGTCCGGCCGGGCTTGGGTCAGCGTCCGGCGCGACATGGAAGTGTTGTTTGGTAATGGAGGGTCGGGTCGGCGGACAAGCGTGGAGTTGGCTGGAGGGCGGGGCCCGGCCCAAATTCCAAGCTCCAAGCTCAAAAAGCTCCAAAGGCCAACGTCCAAGCTCGCCAATTTCCCGGTCGGTGGCCCCCTCGACACAGGGGAGCTGGAACGTAGCAGCGTGGCAAAAAGAGCGCGCCTCAGCGCGGCCGGAGCGCGGGTCTGCGACCCGCAGCAACGTCTCGGACTCCACCCGCTCCAATCTCCCCCGCCCGTTATGTTGCCACCTTGCTGCGGGTCACAGACCCGCGCTCCGGGAGTGGCGGCTTCGCCGCGCGGTGACCAACTCGACGAGTTCGGTCTCCGGTTCCAACGTGACTCTAGGATGGGGGTTGTTCACCGGTTGGAGGAACCTACCCCAATGCGGCCGACGCGCGGAAAACACTCTCTTCGTGATCTCTCGCCGTACAATCAGCCTCCGGTTCGGCCTTGGAACCTCCTTTGAGCTTTGAACTTTGAATTGGCTGGCCCGAAGGGCCTGGAGAACCCAGCCCGGGGCTGCGCCTGGGGCGCAGCCCTGGGTGGGGCCGCCGAAAAGATTCTGCGCTCCGAAGGAGCGCCAGAGCCGCCCGAAATCGTGGCCCCAAACCATTGAGGGGTCGGCGCCGAGAGGGAGTTCCCGCTCTGGCGTCCCTTTAGGACGCGGGACCACGGGGGGCGCCTTAACCCCAGGGCATCGCCAAGCGGCTCAGCCCGGGCTGGGGTCTCCTGGCCCTTCAGGCCATTGAGCGTTGGGCGTTGGGCGTTGGGCGTTGGGCGTTGAACTCCGAACTCCGAACTCCGAACTTTGAACTTCCGCCCACCCATTCCCTCCTGGTCCCGGCGAGGATCAATGTAAAATGCGTCCCCGATCGATCGGGACGGCGTCCAGGGGGATTGCCCGTCTGAATTCATGGCCTTGTGGAGGAGCCATCGTTCAGAACATCCTGCGGTGCCGCCACCCCGTGAAACCCAGTTCTTCCAAGACCACTTCCCGTTCCCGACGAATTCATCCCCTGATCCGTCGGCTCCAAATTTCCGATGCCAGCGCGGTGGCCCGGATCTTCGAAGGGCCCCGGGTGCTGCGCGGCACGTTGCAACTGCCGTATCCGTCGGCCGACCAATGGCAACGACGTCTGACGGCTGATTTGGAGAGCGGAGTGGTTTCGTTAGTGGCGACGGTGCGCGGGGAAACCGTGGGTCTGGTTGGCCTTCACACCCATCCCGGAATACCGCGCCGACAGCATTCGGCTGAGTTGGGCATGTCGGTGCATGACGATTGGCAGGGGCGGGGCATCGGCACGGCCCTGTTGCAGGCGGCCCTGGACCTGGCGGACCACTGGCTCCAGTTGCGGCGGATTTCGTTGAATGTCTTCACCGACAATGAACCGGCCATCCGCCTGTATCGACGGCATGGATTCGAAACGGAAGGCACGCAACGCCACTTCGCGTTCCGCGAGGGCGCCTACGTGGACGCCCTTTTGATGGCGCGGCTGAGGTAGGGGGACGTTGCCATGTGGTTTCATCTCGATCACGACCCGGGGCGGGAAGCTTCAAAACCCAAGCTCCAAGCTCCAAAGAAGCTCTAAGCTCGAAGTTCGCGGTTGCGACAGAAACCCCTCGTCCAAGTCAGAGCGGCGCGCGCCTTGAGCCTTTGGACTTGGGATTTCTTTGGAGCTTGGGTTTTGGCCGTTGGAGCTTCCGCCCTTCTTCCCCTCCCTTGACGCTCCACCAGCCGATCCGTAGCGTCCCAGCCACAGGTTGGTGGTCGTAGATCAATGGTAGATCCCCAGATTGTGGTTCTGGTTGTTGCGGGTTCGAGTCCCGTCGGCCACCCCACCTCTCCCCCGCAGGCTGACTAAATCCCTTTACACCGTATCCGGCGTGGGATGCATCCACGGAGCGCGATACGGACGAGCCAGCAACCGGTTGGCTTCCGGATCGTTCACCACGGTCTGCGTGAGCGGGTCCCACTTGAGAGTGCGCCCCAACTCCAAGGAAATGTTCCCCAGGATGCAGGACGCGGAAGAAATGTGGCCTTGTTCGATGTCGGCCACCGGTTTCCCCCGCGTTTCCCGGCAGGCCAGCAGATCCTTCATGTGCCCCCGGATCGCCGGCGCACAGTGCTTCTCCAGATCCTTCTCCGTCTTGTCCTCCGGAAATTCCTCCAGTTCCATGCCGACATCCTGATGAACCGGCTCTCCGCCGCCCAGCGGGATGAAATCGTAGCTGAAGACACTGGCCTTCAACGTTCCTTTGTCGCCGTAGAACGTGGCGCTCCAGGGGTACTTCGGGTCGGGATCGGATCCCCAGGTCCGATGCGTCCAAACCACCTGGAGATTCCCGTAATCGTAGGTGACTTCCTGGGTGTCGGTGATGTTCGCCCGGGCCGCCTTGTCCACCAGGATGCCGCCCGACGAACTGATTCGTTGTGGCCAGTCGAGGTCCATCATCCAACGGACCATGTCGAGCATGTGAACGCACATGTCGCCCACGATGCCGTTGCCATACTCCATGAAGGCCCGCCAGCCGCGCGGGTGAACGATCTTGTTGTACGGCCGCATCGGCGCCGGTCCGGTCCACATCTCGTAGTCCAGGTAATCCGGCGGGGTGGTATCCGGCGCCTGTGCCAGGGTGTCACGGTTCCGCATGTGCCAGTAACAACAGATGTTCACCCGGGCGATGTTGCCCAGCTTGCCTGACTGGAGGTATCGCTCACGCGCCTCAATGAGGTGCGGCGTGCTGCGGCGCTGAGTACCGATTTGCACCACCCGTCCATACTTCCGCGCCGCTGCCAGCATGGCCTGACTCTCCACCACATCGACTCCGGTGGGTTTCTGGCAGTATATGTCCGCTCCCGCTTGGCAAGCTTCGATCATCGGAAGGGCGTGCCAGTGGTCCGGTGTTCCGATGAGGACGACGTCCAGATCTTTCTCCGCCAGCATCTTCCGGTAGTCACCATACGTCCGCGGCGGCTGACCCGACTTCTGCCGTTGGGCCACCAATTCGGCGGCTTCGGCGAGCATGCGTTGGTCCACGTCGCACAGGGAAACCACCTCCACCGGTGCGACCTGGATCAACCGGAGCAGGTCACATTTACCGTACCAACCGGTGCCGATCAGGCCCACCCGGAGGATTTTTTCCGCGGCAAACGTGGTGGGGACGTAGGTGGCAGCAGCGGACCACGCGAGCGCGGCGGTGCCGGTTTGGAGAAACGAACGGCGATTCATACCCAACGCGTACTCACACTTTCGGCCGGAAACAAGTCCCGGAAACGGCCAGCGAAGAAGTTTCGGGGGGTACAAGTGTACCGCAGGCCTCCCGGCCTGCTGTTCCGCAGGTTTTCAACCTGCCCGCGGGGCTCCGCCCCCGCAGCCTGTGGCGAATCCACCTTTGCGGTCGGCGGGGAATCCGGGGCTGCTTCCGGTCCACTGGCAGGCTAAAAGGCCTGCGGAACAGCAGACAGGAAATGTCTGCGGTACCGATGTAGCGCAGGCTTCCCGGCCTGCTGTTCCGCAGGTTTTCAACCTGCCTGGGGTGCTCCGCCACCCCAGCCTGCGGCGAATCCACCTTTCCGGTTGGCGGGGAATCCGGGGCTGCTTCCGGTCCACTGGCAGGCTAAAAGGCCTGCGGAACAGCAGACAGGAAATGTCTGCGGTACCGATGTAGCGCAGGCTTCCCGGCCTGCTGTTCCGCAGGTTTTCAACCTGCCTGGGGTGCTCCGCCACCCCAGTATGCGGCGAATCCACCTTTCCGGTGTGGTTGCCGACAATCCCCGCGGGCAACCGTCGGTAGGCTGGTTCTGGTTCGTTTTCGCATGTCCGCTTCACCTCAGGTCCTCATCGTCGGCGCTGGCGTCATTGGACTCAGCGCCGCCTGTTACTGCGCGCGACGCGGCCTCTCAGTGACGGTCATGGACCGGCAGCCCACCCAGCGCGATGGCTGCTCGTTCGGCAACGCGGGTCTGATCGTTCCCAGCCACTTCGTCCCGCTCGCTGCGCCGGGCATGGTGGCGCTCGGGCTGAAATGGATGTGGAACCCGGAATCCCCGTTTTACCTCCAGCCGCGTCTCGACCGGGAGCTGCTGGATTGGAGCTGGAAATTCTGGCGGGCCTCCACTCCGGAACACGTTCGTCGGGCTGCCCCGCTGCTGCGGAATCTGAACTTCGCCAGCCGCGCCGAATTCGAGCAGCTCGCCACCCGACTCGGCCCGGACCTAGGGCTGGTTCAGCGCGGCCTGCTGATGCTGTGCCGCACCGCTCAAGCCCTCGATCATGAGGCGAGCTATGCCCATCAAGCCAACCAACTCGGCGTGCCGGCCGAAGTTCTCGATCCCCGCCAGGCTGCCGCCCTCGACCCGGACGTCACCATGAACATGGCCGGTGCGGTCTTTTTCCCCAAGGACTGTCACCTCTCGCCCGGAGCGTTCATGGCCAGGCTACAAGCGGAATGTGAACAACAGGGCGTTCGGTTCATTTGGGAAACCGAAGTAACGGGCGCCGTTCGTCAAGCCAGCCGATTGTGTGCGTTGGAGACCACCCGTGGCCCGTTGGAAGCGAACGAGTTCGTTTTGGCCGCTGGTTCCTGGTCCGCTGGACTGGCCCGAACGCTGGGTCTGCGGATTCCTCTGCAACCGGGCAAAGGCTACAGCCTGACCCTTCCACATCCCCGCCAGCTTCCCCGGCTCCCTTCCATTTTGACCGAGGCACGCGTGGCGGTGACTCCTATGGGCAGCTCGCTGCGCTTCGGTGGCACGATGGAACTCGCCGGGCTCAACGAAGGCATCAATCCGGTCCGGGTGCAGGGGATCATCAAGGCGATTCCCCACTATTTCCCGCAGTTCACCGCCGCGGATTTTGCCGGCATTCGACCCTGGTGCGGACTCCGTCCCTGTTCCCCGGACGGACTGCCTTACGTTGGCCGGACCCGAAGGCTGGCCAACCTTACTCTGGCCACCGGACACGCGATGATGGGTTTGAGTCTTGGCCCGATCACGGGCCGACTGGTGGCTGAGATCCTCTCTGGTGATCGTCCGTCCTTTGACCTCACGCTGCTCTCTCCCGACCGCTACGGATGACCCGACGACTGGGCGGAAGAACTGCATTGGAGTGGGTGCATTTTAGTTTTGTCCTGAAAGCCGAGCCCAAAGCTCCAAGGGCCAAGCCCCAAATCCCAAAGAAACTCCAAGCTCCAAGCCCAATGAGCCACCAAGCGCCTTCCGCGAATAGCGCGTTACGGTTGACTCGGGCGTTGTGGTTTAGATGCGGCGGTGCGGTCCGACCTTGTCCGCCACGCCGGAGCCTGAACTGACTGCTGGGAGAAGCCACCGCTCCACCGCCTGAAGGCGGAACTCCGAACGAAGTCGGAATGCGGAATGCGGAAGTGGGAACCAGGGGGGCAGACTGAGCTGAGGGGCGGTGTCTTGGAGCTTGGTTCTTGGAACTTCTTTTGAGCTTTGAGCTTTGAGTTTGGAGTTTTCGCCTCCTGTCCCCATCGCAGTCGCGGTAAGGACAAATTCAAGAGGCGCCCGCACCCCAAATCTCCCCTTGCCAACGGGCGGCCGTTCCCGCATTTATCTCGCGCTTCGGAGAGCGAGCGTAGCTCAGCCTGGTAGAGCGTCACCTTGCCAAGGTGAATGTCGAGGGTTCGAATCCCTTCGCTCGCTCCAATTCTTTTTCGACCCCTCCTGTTTTCTCTTTGCCCGGCGGCTTTCGGTTTATTCGTGGCAGCCAATCCCGTTGGAACGATCCGATGATGCTTTCCGCGAATAAAGGATATCGGTAACCACGTTATCATCAGCCGGCTGCCAATTTTTTGAAGACGAGTGCAGTAAGTTTACTGCACTAACTGCACTCGTCGTATGGCCTCGCTGTATCGCAAGCCGCAGTCCCCGTTTTGGTTCATCCAGTTCGTGGATGCCCAGGGGACGCGCCGGAACAAGTCCACCGGACTTCGTGCCGATGACCCGGGTCAAACCGAGCCCTCCGGGCTCAAATGGAGGCGAAGGAGCTGTCCCGAACGGTAGTTCCGCAGGGCGGTGGATGGGACAGTTGGGCGCCGCAGTTCCTGGAACGGCACAGCCAGGCACTCAGGACCCTCGAACGCTACCAGGATGCCTGGAAGTGGATCGCCCTTTGGCTCCAGACGCGGAAGTTCCACTCCCCGCGGGAAATTGTGTCGGGCAGGGGTGCCCCGCGAAGCCGCCATGCGGTTGGTCAATCACGCGTCCGATCTCATGCACCAGATCTACCAGCGGGAGAAGATTCAGGACATTGAGCAGTGGTGCGACGCGGTCGCATTTCCCCAATAGTCGAACGCCGGTCTCCGCTTCGCCCGCGGCGAGTGGGTCGCCGGGGCACCCGCTCCGGACTTCCTCAGCGGAATCGGCAGTTGGCTTTCCCTCTCGATTGGTGGCATTTTGACAGCATGCAAACGGTGACCTTGCCTGAAGCACAGCGGCGGTTGACGGAGCTGGTACGTGACCTCGCCATCCAGGGTGATCTGGTCATTACCGATGCGGACAAACCCATCGCCAAGCTCTCCTTCCTGGGTTCCCGCCCGTCGCTAAAGGATCTCCAGCCCAGGTCTGTCGGAGCGATTCTCCGCCCCTTTCCCTCGGGCGACGACGACCTGCTCGGTGAGATGCTCGACTCGCGGCCATGATCGGCGTTGACACCACTTTTCTGGTTCAACTAGAGCTGGTCGAGTTGCCTGCGCACAAGTCCGCCCACGAACTTCTCCAGCGCGAGATCCTTTCGCCCCAGGTCCCGCTGGCTCTCGCACCCCAGGTTCTGGCCGAATTCATTCACGTCGTCACCGACCCACGGCGGTTTCAACGGCCGCTGACGGCGACTGAGGCGATCTCGAAGGCCCGGTTCTGGTGGGAGGCTGCGGAAGTTCAGCACATCGTTCCGACTTCTTGACCGTCGGCGGCATCGGCGCTGACCCGGACGGCGTGGCCGTAGGCAGAACGGCAACCTGCCGACCTGTCCCGGTTCGGTCGCCGCCCTCTGCCCAGCGGCTCAAGCATTCCCGCAGACGCTGCCGGCTAACCGGCAGGAGATTGGATCGCATCGCTGACCACATCCGAGATGGCGCCCTTCTCGTCGTTCGCGACCTGCCTGACCGCTATGCCAACCTCAACCGCACCCAGGCGCATGTGACCAAAATCTTGGTCATCCATCCCGAGAAGGATTGAACGGCCCGATCCACTTCAGCGAGGAGGATTCTGCCGGCTCCAACGTAACAGTGTCTTGATTTCTGCAATTGCTTTTCAAGCATACGTCTCTAACGTGGGCTCATGCGGTTCTCGTGGGATCCCGCCAAAGAGCGCGCGAATGTTGCGCAGCATGGGGTGGACTTCACGGAAGCGCAGCAGGCCTTTGCCGATCCCCGAGCCTTGGTGCTCTTCGACGCCGCCCATAGCGATCGTCGCGAGATTCGGTGGTGGCTGCTGGGACGGGTCGGCGCCCGAATCCTCCTCGTGCGCTACACCCATCGGCCGGCCGGCGTCATTCGCCTGATTGGGGCTGGCTACTGGAGGGAAGGACGTGACTACTATGAAAATCACTGGCAAAGCCAAGACGCCTAGTCCTCCGGTTTTCGACCCGGACGGTTACCAGGCCAATCTCCACGATCTCAACGGCACCCCACTACCGAACCTGAAGGAAGTGAAAGTGCGCCCGCTAGGCTGGGGCGGTGCCCGCCCGGGCGCCGGACGGCGCGCCAGCGGTCGTCAGCCAGTCCAACTCCGGCTCACCCCCAAGACCCTTCGCACCCTCCGCGCCACCGCCCGCAGGGAAGGCAAAACCCTCTCCGACCTCGTCGAGGAGCGACTGGCCGCCACTTGAATGGTTCGTTCCACGCGGCCAAGGGACACGACACTCCTGCCCCTCTTCCAACCATCACTTGTCTAGGCTCGCAACTGCCGCCGCGGGCTGTTCGCTTCCTCGCCGAAGTTTGAATGGGCCGTTGCCCCCCACAATCTCCCGCGGATCCGTCCCAGAATCCCATCACTATGCCTCCCCTCCCACTCATCCATTTTACTGCACTTTAT
>CAYYSX010000265.1:0-8568 GCA_964474315.1 uncultured Verrucomicrobiota bacterium
CTCCCCGTCGCCGCACCCGCGCCCTGGCAAGGGTCTGTCCCTCGTTGGCGCCCTTCCGTTGCCGGCAATCCCCATTCACTCCCCATCCCCCGTCTCAGGGTTTGCCCTTCTGTTTTTCCATTCGTCCCACTCCGAAATCCCAATCACCGGCAACGCAAACTCGAACGCGTCGCGCCACTCCGGCGTGTCGGCCAGACGGAACACGTCATAAATCATCTTCTTCCGCTCCGGCGTCGCGACAGTGTCCGAACGTCGCGTCCACAAACCGAGGCGCAGCCCTCCTTCGTCACGATGATCGACATGCCGATGCAGGATGAACGAGTCGATGCCCTCCAGGCCCGCCACTTGATTCCAGGCATAACAGTAGGCGGCGGCCTGGATCTTCTCTCCGTCGGGTCCATCCGGAGTATGAAACCCTTGTTCGCTCAGGATCACCCGGCGGCGCTGTCCGTTGAAGCGCAGCTCCGGTTGATCCAGGAACGCTACCAACTGATCGAGATTGCGGAAGGTGATGCGCGGGGTCGTACGCCAGTCGGGTGTCGCCGAGGTGTCCTGCCAGCTCCGCGGTTCGAACAAACTCTCCGGATAGGGATGGAAAGCCACCTGCCAGTCGAAATCCCCGCCTTCCCGTGCCCGACGCGCGAAGTACTCGAGAAATGGCCGTGCGGGAAAGGCCTGCTCCGCGTCACCACCCGGGTAGCGGAGGTTCCAATGATGCTCGAGGGACACATAAACCCGGGCGTGCCGCACCTGCTCGCGGACCGCTTCATGCACGAGCCGGACCGTCCGGAGGTAATCATCGGCAAACGGTTCCATTTCCACGCGTCCCCGGTTTGCCCAGAACCAGTGCGAATTGACCTCGTTGCCCACGATCCAATTCCAGATTCGGCCATGGGCCTGGTCGGGCTGCGACCAGCGACGCGCGATAAATCCGACCCCTGCCTTCAACCACTCACGCCCCTCTGCAGTCGTAGAATTGAAGGCCGACAAGTGATTCGGGCAGTTGGTGTTGTAGTCCGGGTGCTGGAGAATCCGCCGGATCTCCGGATCGGCGCTGACGTAATTGAGCAGGATCAGCGAGACGATGACGCCGCCGTCAGAAAGGGCCTTGACCTGCCGATCCAACGCCTCGACGTAGCGGCGCTGGAACCGGTAGATCTTCCCGCCCGTCTCCCACGAAGGATTATTGGTATCACCACCCGGATCGATAAGCTGGGCCAAGTTGAAGTTGAGGGCGGCGTGTTGGATGCCAAGGGCCAGTGCGTCATCGACCATCTGGACCTGCAACCCTTTCTTGGAAACAGCGTTAGGGAACGGCTCTTCCAACGAAGCAGCGCTGAGCCAAACGCACCCCAGACCAAGCAACATCATCAAGGGAAGACGCATCGGCGTGGGACGGCCAGGAGTCGGGGAACCTTCGACGAATTACGGGCAACCCAATCCACGCCTCACGCCTCACGTTCGCCCCCCTCTTGCCCCACAGCCCTTCCCCCTTCCCTCACGCCCCTCCCAGACTTCGCTGGGACCGTTTCCACCCGTTTCGGACCAACCCCTACGAGCAGCAAGACCGTCACCCCCACGCACGACCAACCAAACACGTCCCCGTGGCGGTGGTACCAAGTCAAAGTCCGTGGCCCGTCCCGCCGGGGGACGGAGACGACCAGGACACCCGCCGCGTGGACATCGCCGCCCCGCCCCAAGAGGTCGCGCATCCGGCCGAATTCGTCGAGCCAACCGGTGAGACCGTTGTTGGCGCAGCGGACGACCGGCACTCCATTCTCAACGGCGCGAAACGCGGCGGCGGCGCCATGCTGCCAATGGGCACTGCTCTCGCCGAACCAGCCGTTATTGGTCAATTCGAGGAGGAAATCCGTCTCCGCGGTGACGTGCCTCCGGGTGGTCTCCGGAAACAGATCCTCGAAGCAGATCACCGGCGACGCGGTTACCTCCCGATCAGGGCCAAACCGGAAGGCCGCCGCCTCGCGCCCGGGGGTGAAGCTGCTGCCAATGGGCGTGAGCCATTTCATGAAGGGCAACACCCGCTCGAAGGGGATAAACTCGCCAAAAATGACGAGCCGACGTTTGTGATACCGGTCGGCCACCTGCCCGGCCGGATCGACTAGAATGGCGGCGTTGTAGTGCTCAGGTCGATCGTCCACGAGCCGACCGTATCCCGTTCCGAGAACCCACCACGATCCCGCCTCCCGAGTGAGCGCCGTAACCGCCCGAAATTGTTCCTCGGTGATGTCAGGGAGCGAACCTTCCGGCCAAATCAGGGCCTCGGGCCGAGACTGAAGGGCCGTCGCCGACAGGTCCAAGACCGTGGCAAACCGCTGGGGATTGGCCTCGGCGTCCCAAATGAGGGTTTGTGGAATACTCGGTTGGACCAGGGCCAAGGTCACCGCGGGACCCGAAGGAAGCGCTTGGACGACGCGACGAAACCCCGCCCCCAGAACGACCAGCAGCACGGCCAAGGGCAGGCGAAGATCCGCCGTCCAGGCGAGTCGATGGGCCGGCCGGTGACGGATCTGAAGCACGGCTCCGAGGAGGCCGAACGAGAGCCAGTGCAGCAGGAAACTAACTCCAAACACGCCAGTTACGGAAGCAATCTGCATGAGCGGCACGTTCTCCCATTGGGTCACTCCAAAAAAATTCCAGGGAAAGCCGGAAAGGAAGCGTCCACGGACGACTTCCAAGCCGGTAGCCGCTGCCGCCAACCCCACCCACAACCCGGCCCGCCAGCCCCACGACGTTTGACACACGGCTTGGGCCGCCTCCGACCACGACAACGGCCCAGATCGACCAGAAACGATCTGCAGGGTGTAGTGGGCCAACCAAGCCCAGAGGCCGGAGTAAAGGGAACAGTAAACGGACAGCGCGAGCCAGCCTGCGATGGCACCTGAAAGGAACGGAATATTCAGTAACCACCGTAAGGACAACGAGAACTGAACGAATCCGGCCAGCATGCCGAGCCGGAATGCCACCCCTCCCGAGCCCCCGAGGAGCGTCCCCAAGAGAAGGCCCGGAGCCAGCCAGGCGAGTCCCGCCCAGCCGGGAAGCGGGAACGCCAGCGCCGCCAGGACACCGCTGGCACCCGCGACCCAGAAAGGGCTCCATCGACGGCCTCGGCCAGCCAACCGTAGAAAATCAGAACCACGCATCGCCCAACGGTGTGGGAAACCAGGAACGGCTTCGCAAATCAAGAGTTACCATTGATTTAGGTCCCGGACCGCGGTTGACTGTCACCCGACGTGGTGCCCGGGAGATAAAGAATTTCGCTCCCGGCATCACAATTTTCTTCAGAATTCTCTTGTAGGCCGGAAGCCAGTTGGGCTTACTGGCATTGTCACATTGTCAATCTTTCGTAATGAGAACCAACCCTCTCAAGCCGGTTCACCGTCAGGATTCCGCACGACTCGGTCCTTCGATACGCCCTGTCCCGCCCACCAGCCCATCCCGTGGTTCATTGGACAGGGATCCATCTGAACACCGCCGGTTCTGGCCTCGGACGCAAACGAGGACCGCTCTGGAGTTCCTAGGGGGCTGGGAGACGCTATCAGAATTGATGATGGCATTCCGGCTGCTTCCTCGCGGTTGCTAGTCAATTTTCTTAGTTCAAATCTCAATCAAACGTGATCGCAATGCATCTTTTCAACCATTCAATCTACCTAAACCTAAGCATAATTGCTTAAGCAATGCAAGTCGAATGGATGCATGCCACCCGCCCTATGAAGCCCAACCGATCCAGTCACCTCCTCAGCCATCCCTCTAGCGTGGATGGTCAGCGCTGACCCGCCCAACCGACCGTCATGCCCTCCCCAACCACCCACTTCATGGGACAGGCGCGAGAATGGGATCCCGCCGGATCACCGTCTCGGGTTCTGTCGGTACCCGCTTGGAAGCGCTGCCAGGATGTCGTTCTAATTTTGCTGGTTGCCCCGTTTCTGGCCCCCCTCATGTGCTTGATGGCGTTGGTGATCAAGGTTCTTTCGCGAGGACCGGTGCTGTTCCGCCAGGACCGGATCGGTTTAGGGGGGCAGCCGTTTCAGCTATTGAAGTTTCGCACCATGGAGGTGAACGCGGATTGCAGCCCCCACAGCGATCATTTGGACAAGCTGATGGAGAGTGGCGCACCGATGACCAAGTTGGACTTGGAGGACGGCCGGCTGATCCCGGGTGGCCGCTGGTTGAGAGCGAGCGCGCTGGATGAGCTACCCCAGTTGTTCAATGTGCTTCGCGGCACCATGAGCCTGGTGGGACCCCGTCCCTGCACCCCTTACGAATTCTCCCGCTACCGCGATTCGCAGAAACGACGGTTCGATGTTCTCCCGGGATTGACCGGTCTATGGCAGGTCAGCGGCAAGAACCGTCTGTCGTTCGCGGAAATGGTCGAGCTGGATGAACGCTACGCAGAAGAGGCGAACTGGCTCCTGGACCTGAAGATTCTATTACTGACGCCGAAGGCCATCATCACCCAGGTCCTCGACACCGTCCGGCGCCGGAAGGCGTCCGGGGGCGAATCAGACCCAACCCCACCGTCAGACACCAACCCGGAGGAGCGGTAAGGCAATCCAAGATTTTCCAAGTACCAATACGTTTAGAATTCACTCATGCAATCAAAAATCAATGTCGGCATCGTCGGTTGTGGCTATTGGGGTCCCAACCTGATGCGCAACTTCCGGTCACTCTCCGACTGCCGTTTGCTGGCGGTGTGTGATAGAGACCTCGATCGCCTCCGGCACATGCAGTCGCTATATCCCGAGGCCACCATCTTCACTGACTTCTCCAAGTTTCTGCAGGAGTCCAAGGTGGATGCCGTGGTCGTCGCCACGTCCGTGGGCTTGCACTATCGGATGGCGAAAGCGGCATTGGAGGCGGGCAAACACACCTTTGTGGAAAAGCCCATGGCCACTAGTTGCGCCGAGTGCGACGAACTCATCGCCTTGGCCAAGAAAAAGGGGTTGATCCTCATGGCCGGACATACCTTCCTCTTCTCGTCCGTGGTTCGGAAGATCAAACAAATCGTCGATGACGGTGATATCGGGGATGTCCGCTACATCTCGGCCCGCCGGCTCAATCTGGGATTGTTCCAGAAGGAGATCAACGTCACCTGGGATCTCGCGCCGCACGACATTTCGATCATCCATTACATCATGGGCGAGATGCCGCAAAGTGTGAACTGCCGCGGCAGCGCCAACGTGGCCCGCAACGTCCACGACATCACCACCATGTGGCTCGGCTTCTCCCGCAACCGTTCCGCGATCATTCAGAGCAGTTGGCTCGATCCGCGGAAGACCCGGGAGATGACCATCGTGGGCAGCCGGCGGATGATCGTTTATGATGACGTCGCTAATCTGGACAAAATCCGCATCTTCGATGCCCGCGTCGATTCGCCCCCGCACTACGACACCTTCGCCGACTTCCATTACGCGTATCATTACGGGGACATCTACATCCCTTACGTGAAGCAGGAGGAGCCGCTCAAAATCGAGTGTCAGCACTTCCTCGACTGCATCCGGACCGGAGCCACGCCCCTCACCAACGGCAGCCAGGCGCGCGACATGGTGGAAATCCTCGAAGCCGCCTCGCACTCCCTCGATCAGGATGGAGCCCCCGTCAACCTTCCCCCGCGGCCAGGGCCGACCGGCGGGAAGCCGTCCGCCAACGGCGCCAACGGGCAGCATTCCAACGGGACCCCGCCCGCCGGCCCCCGGGCCAGGCATCCGCTTCCCGTCCGCGAACCGGCCAAACCAACGGGAAACGGGCGACACAAGCCGGCCTCCAAAACCCGGGCCACCCGGAAGAGTCGCACCAACACCCTCACCGTGAACGCGTCGTGAGCGATCGAGCGAACTTCCAGTTGATTGCGCCGGATGTCCGGCTGGGACGAGGCGTCCGAGTCTTCGGCTTCGTCAACCTCTACGGTTGCGAAGTTGGGGACGACACCAAGGTCGGGACGTTCGTCGAAATCCAGAAGGGCGCCCGCATCGGACGGCGCTGCAAAATTTCCAGTCACACCTTCATCTGCGAAGGCGTGACGATTGAGGACGAGGTCTTCATCGGCCACAACGTCACTTTTACCAACGACCGGTTTCCCCGGGCGACCACGACGGAAGGTTCCTTGCAAACCGAAGCCGACTGGACCTGCGAACCGACCGTGGTGAAGCGCGGTGCCGCCATTGGGTCCGGAGCCACCCTGCTCTGCGGAATTACCATCGGCGAGGGCGCGGTGGTCGGTGCCGGAAGTGTCGTCACACGCGATGTGCCCCCCGGAGCTGTCGTCGCCGGCAATCCGGCCCGGGTACGCCGATTGCTTTCTCCGGTTCCCAACTCCAATCCGCCGTTATGAGAATCCCGTTTTTGGATCTTCAAGCCCACCACGCCCCACTGCGCGCCGAGCTCGAGGCCGCCATCAGTGAGGTACTGGACTGCGGGGCGTTCGCCGGCGGTCCCTTCGTAACGCGTTTCGAAGAAGACTTTGCTTCCTTCTGTTCCACACCGTTTGCCGTGGGGGTGGGCAATGGCACCGACGCACTTTGGTTTTCCCTGCTCGCCTTGGGAGTTGGCCCGGGCGACGAGGTTATCACCGTTCCGAGCACCTTCATGGCCACCGCCGAAGCCATCAGCTTTTGCGGGGCCACTCCGGTGTTCGTGGACATCGATGAGACGACCTACACCATGGATCCGGCGCAACTGGAACGCGCCCTGACTCCGCGGACCAAAGCGATCGTTCCCGTGCATCTCTTCGGCCAGATGGCCGATATGGATCCCATTCTTGAGTTCGCCCGTACCCACGGCCTTCCCGTCGTCGAGGATGCCTGTCAAGCCCATGGCGCGGAATATAAGGGCCGGAAAGCCGGTTCTCTCGGAGTTGCCGGATGTTTCAGTTTCTATCCCGGAAAGAATCTGGGCGCGCTCGGCGAAGCGGGTGCCATCGTCACCACCGATGCCGCGCTCGCCCAGCGCATCCGAACCTTGCGGGACCATGGTCAGTCGAAAAAGTATCACCACTCGGTAATCGGTTGGAATGGCCGCATGGACGGCATTCAAGCCGCCGTGCTGAGGGTGAAGCTAAAGCACTTGCCCCAATGGAATGCGCAACGCCGCGCCCATGCAAAACGTTACTACGAGCTGCTTGCCAATACCCCCGGCGTCTCTCTCCCACGCGAGGCAGCCTATGCGCAGCACGTCTATCACGTCTTCGCGGTGCTGACCGCTCGTCGTGACGAGGTGCTCGCGGAGCTGGGTCAGCGTGGGGTCCAATGTGGAATCCATTATCCCATCCCCGTTCACCTTCAGGAAGCCTATCAACTCCTCCGCTTGGGGCCCGGGAGTTTCCCCGTCGCCGAGCGGACCTCGGCCGAGCTGCTCTCCCTCCCTATGTTTCCCGAACTCACCGAGGAACAGATTGGGTATGTCGTCTCGTCTCTGCGTCAGGCCGTCCAAACGCCATCCGCCCATGTCCCTGTACGTTGATTGCGGAAGAGCTCCCACGGTGAACTTGGCGGCGCCGCAGCCGCTTCCCGCCGTGGAGGTCTTGGATCCGCTTCAGATCCCTGACTGGGACCACCTGTTGTCCGAACAGGAGGAGGCGACTGCCTTTCATACCGCCGGCTGGGCACGGGTGTTGGCCGAAACCTATGGTTTCCAGCCGCTTTACCTGGTCCAGCGTGCCGAGGGCCGCTTGCTGAGTCTCTGGCCCTTGATGGAAACGGGCGGACGATGGCGGGGTTATCGCGGCACCGGCTTGCCCTTCACGGACGCCTGCCCCCCCCTCTTCAGTCAACCTTCCCGAGAGGCGCACCTTTCGGTCTCCCACACGGACCTAGCCGCGCCGGTCCACAATGAAGGCATGCCCGCTCCACTGGACCGCGCTGCCGCACAGGAACCGCTCCTCGCGGCCGGACTTTCGCTGGCCCAGAGCCGCGCCTGGCGGTCGATCGAACTCCGCGGTTGCCCACGCTGGACGGTCGGAATGCCTGCCTCGGTATCCTACTACGGTCACACCATCGATCTCCGTGCCAACGAAGGCGCGCTGTTTGCCCGTTGTTCCAGTCCAGCTCGGCGTGCGGTTCGCAAAGCTAGTCGGAGCCCCCTCCGCCTCTCCGAAGGACACGAGCTGTCCGACGTCAAAGCCTACTTCGAACTGCACTGCCAGACCCGCCGCCGACACGGTGTGCCGCCGCAGCCGTTCACGTTCTTTCGGAACTTGCATCGGTACCTGATCGAACCCGGGGCCGGATTTGTGCTATTGGCCCGGCACGGTGATACCCCGGTCGCTGGCGCCATCTTTCTCCTGCACGGTCGGCGGGCCATCTACAAGTTTGGCGCCTCCGACGAAGCCCATTGGCGCAACCGGCCCAATAATCTGATTCTTTGGGATGCCACTCGGCGTTGCGCGGTGCGCGGCTGTACGCATCTGGATCTTGGAAAGACCTCGCTCGACAACGAAGGCTTACGCGGCTTTAAACTCGGGCTCGGAAGCACCGAACGATTGATCCACTACCACCAGATTCTCCAGACCGGCCAGGTCCAAAAGCGGCCCGACCAGATAAACGGATGGCAATC
>CAYYSX010000266.1:0-8531 GCA_964474315.1 uncultured Verrucomicrobiota bacterium
CCCACCTCCCAGCCTCGGCCGGGACATGGCGTTTTCATTCAGATTTCTGGGCACGGGCACGTCACAGGGGGTGCCGGTCATCGGCCGCGAATACCCGGCCGAATACCTGGCCAATCCTCGTAACCACCGGCTCCGCCCTTCGCTCTTCGTCGAGTCTCCCGGCACCCGGCTCGTCATCGACACCACGCCGGACTTCCGGACCCAGATGCTGAGAGAAGAACTGGGATACTTGGACGCCGTCCTGATCACCCATGCGCATGCCGATCACATCATGGGACTCGACGATTGCCGACGGGTCTGTGATTTGCGGGGCGGACCCTTGCCGGTGTATGCCAGTTCCGACGCGATGGACGCCCTGCGGCGAATCTTCGCGTACGCCTTCGACGGACGGCCGATTCCCCGCGGCTACTTTCATCCCGATCCGCGGGTGGTGACCGGACCGTTCACCGTGGGCGATCTGGAAGTGGTTCCGTTGGCCTTGCCGCATGGCCGCATCGAGACGCTGGGGTATCTCTTCCGCCACCAAGGCCATTCCCGCCTAGCGTACCTCAGCGACTGCAAGGAAGTGCCGGACGAAGTGGTCCGTCGCATCCGAGGTGTCGAGGCGGTGGTGTTGGACGCGCTGCGAAAAGAGCCCCACTGGACCCACATGTGCCTGGATGAAGCGCTCACGGCGGCCCGCCGGATTGGAGCCGACCGGACCTTTCTCACCCATTTGACGCACGATTACGACCACGACCGAGACCAGGCGGAACTTCCCGCCGGAGTGACCCTGGCCTTTGATGGTCTTCGCATTGACCTGGGATGAGCCCTCCGCAGAACTGGATCGATGCCGCGCAACCGGGCCGCTTCTACCGAGTGTGCCGGGTCTTGGTCCGCGGACTGTTGAAGAGCTGCTTCGCTTGGCAGCCTTACCATGCGAACCGGATACCCCCGGTGGGACCCCTCATCCTGGCGGCCAACCACGTTTCCTTTGCCGATCCACCGCTGATTGGTGCGGCCATCGAACGGCCGGTCACTTTCCTGGCCCGGGAAACCTTGTTTGACGTGCCGCTACTCAATCCACTGATCCGGTCCCTCAACGCCATCCCAGTGGACCGGGATGGTGGCAGCCCGGGAGGATTGCGAACCGTACTGAGTCGTCTCGAGGCGGGGGCAGCGGTGTTGCTGTTCCCGGAAGGCACGCGGTCGCCGGACGGACGGCTCCAATCGGCGCGCAGTGGCATCGGCCTGATCGTCATCCGGACGACGGCTCCGGTGATTCCCATCCGGATCTTCGGTCTGTATGAAATTTGGGGGCGTCATCGGAAGTTTCCGAAACTGGGACCGGTCGGTGTCAAGTATGGTCGCCCGTTGGACTTCCACGAATTGAGGGCGGAAGCGGTCACCGCGAGTAAACAGCGCACCAAAGCCATTTACGACGAGATAAGCCGGGAGATCATGGCCGCCATCGGGCGGCTGGAGCCCTGCCGGGACGTGACCAGTTTCCCGTGATGGAACCGGGGGGCCGGCCGTTCGCGGTACCACAGACCTTTCCGGTCTAGCTGTGTTCCGCAGGCCTTTCAGCCTACCCGGTGCGTCGGTCAGGTAGGGTCGCGCCCCATCTGAACCGCACGCTCAAGCGAACCGGAACGTTGCCATCAGGGGGAGGCGCCCGGTTGTCCAGGGAGCTTTGGGATTTGAGGTTTATTTGGAGCTTGGACCTTGGGCTTTTGGAGCTTCCCCCTGAAGCTTCCCGCGGGCGGGCGAGCCGCCCGCGCTCCTGCCGGAAAGGAATTCAAGATGCGCCCCCCTGCCCTTTCCGGCTCGGCGGAGTATTGCCCGACCACACCGGCACCTATAGTTTCCCACTCCGGCTTGGCCGGCCTAATTCTGCAATGAGCGATACCGACACCGAAATCAATCCAACCAGTGCCTCCCCCGTGGAGGAAAACCAGGATCTCCAAGCCCAGTTGGCGGCGGCACAAGAACGGTTCCTCCGGCTGGCCGCTGACTTCGACAACTTCAAAAAGCGCGCGGCTCGGGAACGGGATGAAGCACGGCGCAACGGCGCCGAATCCGTTTTAGCGAGGCTGCTTCCGGTTCTCGACAATTTCGACATGGCCATGGCCGCCGCTTCCCAACCCAACACGACGTTGGAAACCCTGCGCGTGGGCGTCAGCATGATCCATGGACAGTTCCGCAACCTGCTCGCGGAAGCGGGGGTCAAGGAGCTCGATCCGGTCGGCCAACCCTTCGATCCCACGCTGCACGATGCCGTTTCCGTGCAGGAATCTCCGGACGCTCCGGAAGGACAGGTGCTGCAGCAAACCCGCAAGGGCTACCAGTTCGGCGATCGGCTGCTGCGTCCGGCCAGCGTCATCGTGTCCGGTAAACCCACGGAACCGCCTCACTCCTGATTCCCGATCCCATGTCCAACAAGCGCGTCCGTCGCGACTATTACGAGATCCTCGAGGTCACCCGCACGGCCAATGGCGACGAGCTCCGGAAGTCCTATCGCAAACTGGCCGTCAAGTTTCATCCGGACAAAAACCCGGGCGACAAAGAGGCCGAAGAGCGGTTCAAAGAACTGGGCGAAGCTTACGAAATCCTGAGCGACGAACAGAAGCGGGCACTCTACGACCAACATGGCCACGCCGCGTTTGACCGGCGTTCGGGCGGCGGGCCGGGTGGATTCCGGGGCGGTGGAGGGTTCCACGATCCCAACGACATTTTCCGTCAGGCCTTCGGCAACGCTGATCTGGGCAGCATCTTTCAGCAGATGTTTGGCGGCGGGGAACCGGAGGACCCTTTCGGTCCGGTGCGCGGGTCCGATCTGCGGTACAACCTCGAGGTCACCTTGGAGGAGGCCGTCAACGGGGTGGATCGCGAGATCACCGTCACCAAGCCGGGAACCTGCCCGACCTGCCAGGGCTCCGGCGCGGAGAAGGGTTCCAAAAAGATCCGTTGCCTCCAATGTGCCGGCCGCGGCCGGGTGGTTGTTTCCCGGGGTATCTTCAGCATCCAGCAGACGTGTCCCCGGTGCGAGGGGGCGGGAGAAATCATCGAACGTCCCTGCCGGACCTGTCGCGGCGACGGTCGGACCAATCAAACCTCAACCATCCAACTGCGCATCCCGCCCGGGGTCGATCATGGCACGCGCCTGCGTTCCACCGGCAATGGCGAAGCGGGTCAGCGAGGGGGACCGGCCGGCGACCTTTATGTGGTCCTCCATGTGGCCGAACACGGCATTTTCAAGCGGGATGGGGACCACCTGCTCTGCGAAGTGCCCATCGCCTTCACCCAAGCGGCCTTGGGAGCCGAAGTGGAAGTACCCACGTTGGGAGGAAAGGCGTCCATTCGCATTCCGGCCGGAACCCAGCACGGCACTCTGTTCCGACTCAAGGGCCGGGGGGTGAAGAATGTCCAAGGTTACGGCGTGGGCGACTTGTTGGTGCGCGTGGCGGTCGAGATCCCGACCCGATTGAACGGGGACCAGCGGGCCATCTTGGAACAGTTCGCCCGCCTCTGTGACGAAGATGTCCATCCGCAAAAAAAGAGTTTCTTCGAGCGGGCCCGGGAATTCTTCCGTTGATCGGCGGTGCCATTGCTCGGGTCCGCCTTCCACCTGATGCATCGTTTTTTTGTGCCGGACGTGGGGCGACAGGAATGGGTGCGACTCCCCGCGGTCGAGGCCCATCATGCCCTTCGTGTGCTGCGCCTGACGGCGGGAACCCCCGTCGTGCTGCTGGACGGCGAGGGAGGAGAATATTCCGGAACGCTGGACATCCCGGAAAAGAACCAGGCGCGCGTGTCCGTGAAGTCGCGCGTACAGCATCCCCCTCCGGCGGGGGAGTTGACGTTGGTGCAGGCCATTGCCAAAGCGCCGGCAATGGAGGGACTGGTTCATCGGGCCGTGGAACTAGGTTGCCGGCGGTTGATTCCACTCCGGGCCGAACGCAGCGTCAGCCGGCCGGATCCAGCCGGAGAAAAGCGCGGGAAGTGGGAATCCATCGCGCACGAGGCGGCCAAGCAGTCGGGAAACCCCTGGCGCCTCCACGTGGAGGCACCCGTCACTCCACGTCAATGGCTGGCCCGTCAGGAACCGTTCGACCTCTTGCTGGTCGCCTCGCTGCTGGATGCGCCTTGCCATCCGCGGATCCGGTTCGAGGAATTCCAGGCCCGCCAGGCGCGAGCTCTCCGTTCTATCGCGCTGATCATCGGGCCTGAGGGAGACTTTACCGAGTCCGAATACGCCGCCTTCCGCGTCGCGGGCGGACGTTCCTTCAGCCTGGGTCCACACGTCCTCCGGGTGGAAACCGCCGCCACCGCCGCTCTCGCGGTGGTGCAGAGCTGGCTGGCGTCCCTTTCCTGCCCCGCGGCGGCGGCACCGGAGGATCCCGGCCCATCAGCGGTCAAAAAACAGGCTCGTCTTCACCCCGCTCCCACCTCAACGCTTGGCCCGACCTTGAGCCCGCCGTCGATCCAATTAGAACCATGAACCGAAGAACCATTCCTCTGCTGCTCACCTCCCTCCTGCCCGCCTTCCTGATCATGTCCGGATGCAAAAGCACCCCGCACGTCCGTACCGTCAGCCACGCGGACTCGGGGGGTACCATTCAGATGACCAGCGGCGACCTGTTGCGGGTTGAACTCGAAGCTAACCCCACCACCGGCTACGCGTGGCAGACCCTCGACATCAACCCTTGGGTCCTGGGCCGGACCGAGCGCCCGGAATTCCACCGCCCCACCTCCGACGAGCCCCTGGTGGGAGCCGGCGGTGTGCTGACCCTCGACTTTCGCGCGGTCGGCACCGGCACTTCCCCGCTGAAGCTGGCCTATACGCGGGCGTGGGAAACCAACGTTCCGCCGGCGCGGACCTTCGATTTGACGGTAGTGGTCAGGTAGCGGACGGCTCGCCGAAATGGGCGGCATGGGCCGCATAACCGGCGGCGTCCTGCAGCATGGCCTCCAGGGCGGCGATCAGCAGCGCCGCCGACCAGACACCGGAAAAGGCCGCCCGATCGCCGATGACGCTTTCCATCACGAACGTGGGGCGTTGGAACTCATCCGCGGAGGCTGAAACAACGGGCAGCCCGAAACGACTGGAAATCCGCGCCATTCTCTCGTGCCGGCAGTGCCCAGCGAAGCGGCGGCCTCTCCGTCCCTGGCGAGGAAACGGCGGAGTCTATTTCGTGATGCCCCGTTCGCTGGTGCGCACGAAGTCAATCAAATGCTGCAGCTCGGGGCTGGCAGGAAGGTCCGATTCGAGCTTGGCCAAGGCGTTGGGGACGGACAGTCCATCGCGAAACAGGATGCGGTAGGCTTGACTGAGCGAGCGAACCACCTCCGCGTCCAAGCCCGCTCGTTCCAACCCGACGAGGTTGGCCTTCACCGTTTCGGCCGGATCACCCGAGACCAGCATGAACGGAGCCACATCACGCCGGACAGGGGTGCAGGCCGCCACCATGGCCAGGCGGCCTACGCGGGAGAACTGATGGATGGCCGACATGCCACCCAGAATGGCATAGTCCTCGATCACCACGTGTCCGGCGATTTGAGCCAAATTGGACATGATGATGTGGTTGCCCAGCCGGCAGTCATGCGCGACGTGGGTGTAGGCGAGCAGGTTGTTATGGGAACCGATGACCGTCGCTTGACCGTCCGCGGTGGCGGTGTGGACCGTGACGTATTCCCGGAAGGTGTTGTGGTCCCCGATCTCCACCCGGGAAACGCCGCCCCGCCACTTCAGGTCCTGGGTTCGGGTGCCCAGACAGGCGAACGGGAAGGCTTCGTTCTCGCGGCCGAGAGTGGTGTGTCCATCGATAATCACCTGGGCGTGCAGGCGGCAGCCAGAGCCGAGCCGAACGTGAGGACCCAGCACGCAGTACGGGCCGATGTCACAATCGTCGGCGATTTCCGCACCCGGATGGATGATGGCCGTGGGGTGGATCGAGCGGGCCATGATCAGCGGTCCACCAGCATAAAAGTGATGCGGGCCTCGCTGACAGTCTCACCGTTGACCCGGCAGATGCCCTCCGCCTTGGCGATCTTGCCGCGGATTTTGGTAATCTCGATGTCGATCAACAGGGTGTCGCCGGGGCGGACCGGTTTGCGCCATTTCACCTCCTCAGCGGACATGAAGTAGGCGATCTTGCCCAGATTTTCCACCTGGCGCAGGAGCAGAAGCCCGGCGACCTGGGCCATGGCCTCGAGCTGGAGGACACCCGGCATAATGGGGTGCCCGGGGAAGTGGCCGGCGAAGTAGGGCTCGCCCATGGTGACTTGTTTCAAGGCGGTGATCTTGTTGCCTTCGATATAGGTCACCCGATCCACCATCAGAAATGGCGGACGGTGGGGCAGCATCTGCATCACCTGCTCGACGTCGAGCGTGGCGCCATCGCGCACACAGGTTTGGGAAGTGTTGGAGTCGATCACAGAAGAAGGGGACTTGGCCAGAGTGGCCTCAGTTCGACTGGTTGGTTTTCCGGCCGGGGAAAGAGAGGGTGGAGCAAAGGAGCGGGCCGCTTCCAGCGGCTTGCGGGCCTGGGCCAGAATCGCGCGGGCCAGCTCGGTGTTGGCCTGGTGGCTGGGCTTGACCGCCACGATGTGGGCGCGCAGGGGGCGACCGATCAGGGAGAGATCGCCCAGGATGTCCAACATCTTGTGGCGGACAAACTCTTCCGGATAGCGTAGCGGCTCATTGGTCAGCACCGCGTCGTCGCGCACGATGATGGCGTTTTCGAGGCTGGCGCCGCGAATCAGGCCATTCCGGTACAGGTATTCGATCTCCTCCAGAAAACCGAAGGTCCGCGCGTTGCTCAGGTCGCGTTCCCATGATTCCGGAGTGATCTCGAGGGCAAAAAACTGGGTGAACCGTCCGCCTTTATCCGCGCTGGTGCAGGTGAGCTTGAAGCCCTCGTAGGGAAAGGCCGCCATTTGCGTCTCGCCCAGCGACACCTCCAGGGGCGCCGTCAGTTGAACCGGCTCGATCGGGTCCGGCTGGGAAGTGGTGCCGGCCTGCCGGATGAGGCGGACGAACTCCCGGGAACTCCCATCGCCAATCGGCGGCTCCGACGCATCGAGTTCCACCACGGCATTGGTGACGCCGGCTCCCGCGAACGCCGCCAGAACATGCTCGACCGTGTGGATCCGTACCGATCCCCGGCCCAGCGTGGTGGACCGTTGCGTGTCCACCACGTTTTCGGCGCACGCTTCGACCTCCGGCTTGCCGTCCAGATCAATGCGGCGGAAACGCACCCCGCTGTTCGCCGGCGCCGGGAGGAACGTCATGTTCACCCGGCTCCCCGAATGCAGGCCAATTCCGGCAAACGAAGCCGGCTGTTGAAGCGTCTGCTGCTGCACCACGGAGCGATTAAAACCTGCGCGACAGCGGTGAAGCAAGGAAGGGCGTGGGGCGGAATCCAATGGTCGCCAACCTCCGAGAGCTCATTTCGGGTCCGCCGAATCCGGTTGGCGCCCCGTCGTCAGCACCGGCCGGGCGCATTTCCAGAGGCTGGGACGCACATCATGCACGTCGGAAATCCGGCCGACGCCATTGTTGTCCACCACCAGCCAGATTTCATCCGCAGTGACGGCCAAGCCTTCGACGAATCCATACGGAAGAGGATTGAGGTAGCCGTATCGCCGATCCCGTTCGATGGCGCCGTATTCGTAGGAGGCTTCCACCCGTTCCCGTTCGGGATCCACTTGCAGCACGCAATGGCTCTCCCGGCAGAGAACCCAAAGCCGGCCGTCAAACCAGGAAAGATCCGAATAGTGAACATCCCGGGCGGCCCGGCCCGGCGGCGCCACGGAAAAACTACGGAGGACCCGCCCGGCCTCGGGATCGGTGACCACGATCCGTCCCACGCTGCGTTCGTTCGCCAGATAGAGCTTTCCACCGCCGAAAGCGATCCCCTCCCAGGAAGCGTTTCCGTCCGTACTGAACCAGCGCCGGACCGGACTCCAGTCGAAGTTCAGCGCCTCGGTCGTTTGGGTAAGCGGATCGTGCCGAAAGACGCGGCGGCTGGATTCGTCACACACGTACAGTCGTCCCTGGTCGTCGCGGGCCAGTCCTTCCAAGTCATAGGTCCCGCTCTTCCGGCCGGTCGCGGCGTGGAGGGATTTCGCGTCGAAGACGCCCGGGATCAAAATCAACCGCGCCGGTCCATCGCCGGAGGGGAATTCGATACGATACACGCCGGCCTGCTTGTCGTTGACGGTGAGCAGCGTTCCGTCCGGCAAGCGGAGCAACGCCGAGGCATCGAAGCGTTCCCCTCGAGGCGGCTCCAGCGGCCAGGCCTGGATCACGCTCAGCGACCGGACGATGGGCGCGCTTTTGTTGGGCAACTGGATCGGCCCGGAGGCCTGGAGACGCGGAATCCACACCCAATAAACCGCCAATAGTCCCCATCCCCATAGCCAATACACCGGAGGAATCTGACGCCCCAGGCCCGTCACTCAAGCCTTCAGGCGCACCGAAGGGCGGGTCCGTGGAGAGGGTGGACCTCCAAAATCCGGACGTGAATCGAGGCCCTGAACTCTCCCCT
>CAYYSX010000267.1:0-3957 GCA_964474315.1 uncultured Verrucomicrobiota bacterium
TGGCCGCCATCGGAACCTACGGCGTGCTGGCCTACGCGGTGTCGCAACGCCGCCGCGAGATCGGTATTCGCATGGCCCTGGGAGCCGTGCCTCAGCAGATCGGCGCCCACTTCCTCAGGTTGTCCCTGAAGCTCCTCGCGGCCGGCGTCATCCTCGGAATGTTGGGGGCGTGGCTGATCGGCAGGACCATGCAGAGCGTCCTGTTCGAGGTGCCGGCCTTTCATGCCCCAACCTTCCTCGTGGCGCTCTTGACCCTGAGTGCCGTGTCGTTGCTGGCTGGACTGCTGCCCGTCCTCCGCGCCGCCCGCACCGATCCCATCGAAGCGCTGCGAAGCGAGTGAAGATGGAGTGATGAGTTTTCAGTTATGAGTTGTGAGTGTCCCCCAAGAACCCGCGGAATGTTCGGCGCCCTCACTCATAGCTCGTAACTCGTAACTCGTAACTCGTAACTCGTAACTCGTAACTTTCCCATGAACGACCTCAAATTCGCCCTCCGCCAACTGTTGAAGGCTCCCGGCTTCACCGCCGTGGCTGTGCTTACCCTCGCGCTCGGGATCGGGGCGAACACGGCCATCTTCAGCGTCATGGATAAGCTGCTCGAGCGGCCGTTGCCGGTCGCCAAGCCGCAGCAGTTGGCGATCGTTGCGTATGGGCACGGCGACGGCCGGCGTGGATTCGATTTTACCTATCCGCTCTACCGCGACTACCGGCAGGCCGACACGGCGTTCAGCCATCTGGCCGTGACCCTGGAGGAATCCGTCGGTCTGGGCGTCGGCGAAGCGACTGAGCGGCAGCGGGCGCTCCTCGTGTCCGGCAATTACTTCGCCATGCTGGGCGTGGATGCCGCGCTGGGACGCACGTTTGCTCCAGACGAGGGGGTTGAGATCGATGATGCGCCAGTCGCGATTCTGAGTCACGGGCTCTGGCAGCGGGATTTTGGCGCAAACCCCCAGGTCATCGGACGCCGCATTACCGTCAACAGCCGTCCGTTCACCGTCATCGGCGTGGCTCCGCGCGAATTCGCCGGCACCACGCGCGGCCGGATGCCGGACCTCTACCTGCCCATCACCCTGTTCGGACAGCTCACTTCAGAACGGCCCGGCGGCGAGAATCCGCTCGCGAGCCGCTACTACTCGCGGCCGTGGATCCTGGGCCGGCTGAAGGACGGGGTGAACCGGACTCAAGCCGAGGCGGAACTCAACGTCCTGGCGCGACAGGCGCACGCCGCCGGAATTCCCAATTCCTCCACCAACCTCCTCATCCTGCCCGGCGCTCAAGGCTTCGAGCATGACCTCAGCGACGTACGTCTGCCGTTGAACCTGCTCCTCGGGACCACCGCGCTAGTGCTCCTCATCGCCTGTGCGAACCTCGCCAACCTGCAGTTGGCGCGAGCCGCCGGACGCGCGCGCGATTTCGCCATCCGGCTGGCACTGGGAGCCGGAAGGTGGCGGCTCATCCGCGAATTGCTCGCAGAAAGCGTCCTGCTCGCTCTCGCGGGCGGTGCGTTGGGAATCCTTGTCGCGGTGTCGCTAGTGAACGTGCTGGAGCACTATCGTCCGCCCAGCCTCAACGCCGAGGTCGCCGCCGGACCGGAACCGCGCATGCTGCTGTTTGCCTTCGGCGTATCCGTGGTCACGGGGATTCTGTTCGGTTTGGTTCCGGCGTTGCGTGCCAGCCGGCCGCAGTTGGCGCCTGAACTCAAGGCGGGCGGTGGGCCGACGGAGGCAACTGGCGGACGCTGGAGTCTCCGCGGTGCGCTCGTCGTGTCGCAGGTCGCACTTTCGTTGCTGGTGCTCGTGAGCGCCGGACTTTGCATCCGCAGCCTGCAAAAACTCCGGCAGGTGGATGCGGGGCTGGAACCGTCGAAGGTGGTTCTGATGTCGTTCGATCTTGGGCTAAACAACTACACCCCGCCGCAAGCCAGGGATTTCTACGACCGTCTGTTGGAACGCGCCCGCGCCCTGCCCGGAGTCGAGGCGGCCAGCCTCGCGCGCGCGACGCCGCTGGACGGCGACCGCATGGTCATGAGTTTCGACCGGGCCGAAGGCAACGAGAACCCCGACGGGAGGCGTCCGTTCGCCGACCTGAATCTAGTGTCCGACGATTACTTCCGGAGTTTTCGGGTACCGCTGCTGAGCGGACGCGATTTCGATGTCAGCGATAGCGCCGAGGGGGTGAACACCATGATCGTGAACGAGGCCTTCGTGCGCCGCTACTGGCCGGGACAGGACGCAGTGGGCAAACGGATCTTCAATGGCACGGAAGCGTGGGAAGTCATCGGGGTCGCCCGGGACATCGCCTCGCGCGACCTGCAAACCGCCTCCCCGACGACGATGTTTCGTCCGTTGCTTCAGTGGTCTCAGAAGTCCCTGACCCTGGCCGTGCGGCCGGGACTCGATCCTTCCGCCACCGTCGCGCAGTTGCGCGGGTTGGTGAAATCGCTCGATACCAGCGTGCCGGTGTTCAACGTCCGCACCCTCGCGGAACAACGGAGCGGATCGCTCGCGCTGCAACGCATGGCCGCGACGCTGCTGACCGGCTTCGGCGTGCTCGCCTTGCTGCTGGCCGCGCTCGGCATCTACGGCGTGCTGGCCTACTCGGTCAGCCGGCGAACCCGCGAAATCGGCATCCGCATGGCGCTGGGTGCGCAAGTGGCCGATGTGCTGAGGCTGGTGCTGCGACAGGGCGCCGGCCTGGCGGGCGCCGGCATGATCCTCGGGTTGGCCGGCGCCTTCGGCGCGACGCGCCTGCTCCGCGGATTTCTTTACGAAGTACAACCCCTCGATCCGCCGACCTTTTTCACGGTCGTGGCCTTGTTGACGGCCGTGGCCCTGCTGGCCTGCCTCCTGCCCGCCCGCCGTGCGGCGCGAGTGGATCCGATGGTGGCGCTGAGGGCGGAGTAAGCGGTAATCAGTGATCAGTGATGAGATTTTTGATTGGCGATTAAATTCGAGGCAGACCCGTCACGCTAACTGAGGACAGAGGACCGACGACTGACAACTGACAACTGACAACTGATTACTGATTACTGACCAGGGACGACGGACTTATGACTGACCTCCGCTTCGCCCTCCGCCAACTGTTGAAGGCTCCCGGCTTCACCGCCGTGGCGGTGCTCACCCTCGCGCTGGGGATCGGGGCGAACACGGCCATCTTTAGCATCGTCCGGGCGATGCTTTTGGAGCCGTTGCCTTATCGCGATTCCGGTCAGCTCTTGTTCGTCTGGCTGGACCGCTCCGACGCGAAGATTTCACGCGCCCCGCTCTCGAGTCCGGATCTTCGCGACCTGCGTGAAGGCAGTCAGACCTGCGCGGCCTTCGGCGGCATCTGGGCGAGCAGCACGGTGTCGCTGAGGGGCGGCGATGCGGCTCCCGAACAGCTTCGCGCCGCTTGGGTCACCCCCAACTTCTTCGACGTGCTCGGAGCCGAAAGCGTCCTCGGCCGTACGTTTCGTCCGGAGGACAGCGAGCCCGGCGCCCCGCCAACGGTCCTGCTGGCCTGGGATCTGTTCGAGCGCCGCTTTGGAGGCGACCCCGCCGTGGTCGGTCAGCAGATCCTGGTCAACAATCAAGCCACCCAGATCATCGGGGTCATGCCGAAGCCCTTCCGGTTGCTGCTGCCGCCGGATGCCGCTGTCCCGGATCATCTGCAGGTCTGGCAACCGATGCCGCGTGATTTCGACGAGTGGCCCCGCGGCGCCCTTTACCTGCGGGTCGTCGGACGAATGCGTCCGGGCTTCACGTTGGCCCAAGCCCAGGCGGACTTGGCCTCCCTCGGCCAACGCAGTGCCGAGGAGATCGGAAGCCAACGGACGTTCACGGCCGTTTCGCTGAAAGCCGATGGGGTCCGGGAACTGCGCGGGCCTTTGCTGTCTCTGTTCGCCGGCGTCACGATTCTTCTCGGCATCGCCTGTGTGAACGTCGCCAGTCTCCTGACGGCACGGGCCCTGGCGCGGGT
>CAYYSX010000267.1:4057-6944 GCA_964474315.1 uncultured Verrucomicrobiota bacterium
CGGACCGGCATCTGACCTTTCGCGTCGCGTTGCCGGAGGATCGGTATCCCTCGGCCGACTCGGTGACCCTGGCCATGGAGGAATTGCAGCACCGGCTCGAGGCGATTCCGAGGGTGCGATCGGCGGGCGCGATCAGCCACCTACCTTTCGACGACCTGCCCAACTGGGGACTGACCTATCGGATGGACGCCACGGCACCACCAGACGGGAGCCCCTTTGCCAACGCCCGCGCGATCACGCCGGGACTGCTGGAAACGCTCGGTGTGCAGTTGATCGAAGGACGCCTCTTCGACGAACAGGACAATCGTTCGAAAAGGCCGGTCGTGGTCGTCAATGAGGTGATGGCGAAACGCCTGTGGCCGGATCGAAGTCCGGTGGGACAGCAATTCTTGCTCGGCCAGGCGGAGCCCGACCGGCGCGTGTCCGTGGTGGGCGTAGTCCGCCACCTCAAACAGCGCAGCCTGGTTTCTGCGTCGGACGCCCAGATATTTCTTCCTTTGGGATTCTGGCAGCGGTCACCGATGGCCTTTGTCGTGCGAGGCGATTCGTCCGCGAACCCGACCGCCCTGACGTCCAACGTCCGCGCGGCGGTGGCGACGTTCGATCCACGCCTCCCCCTATACGATGTGCGTCCCTTGAACGATTACCTCGAGGCCGCGCGCTCCACCCGGCGTTTTACCCTGTTGCTGGCCGGAGCGTTTGCCGTCTCCGCGTTGGCGCTCACCTGCATTGGCCTCTACGGCGTTCTCTCCTGCGCCGTGGTGCATCGGCATCATGAATTCGGCGTGCGGAGCGCGCTCGGAGCCGTTCCCCGGCAACTGCTGGGCCAGATCGTTCGCGAGAGCCTGGGGCTGGCCGCGGCGGGCTGTTGTGTCGGGCTGGCGCTGGCTCTGTGCCTGACACGGCTACTGCAAAGTCAACTCTATGGCACTCCTTCTTGGGATCCCATGACTTGCGGCGCGGCCATCTCCTTGGTCCTCGCCGGAACCCTCGTCGCGTCCTGGATTCCAGCGCTTCGGGTGGCCAGGATCAGTCCTATGGAAGCGCTGAGATGCGAATGAACCCAACGTGTGGAGGAAAAGAAGCAGGAGGACGAGCGGGCGCGTTACGCCAAAATTGCCGCCTACCTCCGCCAACGAATCGCCAACGCTTCAACCAGCGGCCCATCGTAAGCATCAAACTCTATGAACGACCTCCGGATGGAACCATGAGCGAGGCAACTCACCTGCCTGCGTTGGAGATCAACTTCCACGCCGCGGTGCCCATCCTGCGAGTCCGCAGCCGCTGGACTTCTACGTCCGTTTGCTGGGCTTCAAGGTGGACTGGAACGACAGCGGCATGGCGTCCGTGTCCCGGGGGCGTTGCAGCCTGATCCTCTGCGAGGGGCATCAAGGGCGTCCTGGCGCCTGGGTGTGGATCGGCGTGGGTGACGCGGAAGCGCTGCATCGGGAGTTCTCAGCCAAGGGGGCGACCATCCGCCTGCCGCCCACGAATTATCCGTGGGCCCTGGAGTTTCATCTTGAAGATCCGGATGGCCACATTCTCCGCTTCGGTTCGGATCCGCAGAGAGACAAACCCCTCTTGCCCTGGGTGGCGTGGTATGAAAAACTATTGCTAATGACGCACTCGGAAGCCGCGCACGGCCTGATGAATGGCGACTTCTCCCGGCTGGCTCCGCTGTTCGCCCGCGCTGCCGACGGTTCGCCCAGCCCGATCGTCGAATGGCACGATGCCGGCCTGTTTCGCACGGAGCCGGAAGTCTTGAAAGAGGCCTTCACCTGCGCCTGTTTTAACGGCTGCCTGGAGGTCGCAGAACATCTCCTGGCGCAGGGGATGGATCCCGCCGGCGGCGCGGCCACGGGGCTGAATGCGTTCCACTGGGCGGCCAACCGCGGCCAGTTGGAAATGGTGAAACTGCTGCTCCGTCACCACGCCCCGCTGGAAGTGCGCAATAGCTACGGGGGAACCGTGCTGGCCGGAACGGTCTGGGCCGCCGTGCATGAAGCCAAACCCGCGCATCCGGAGATTGTCGAAGCGTTGCTTGCCGCAGGGGCCAACGTCCGCGAAGCCGAGTTTCCCTCGGGCGACGCCCGCATTGACGACATTCTCCAACGCCACCCTGAGAGATCCGCGAGATAGGCGACAGTCGGTGTTCGGAGTCTCGGCGTTAGCCGGCGGAGCGATCGGCTTCGCCAACGGGATCGGCCGTTTTCCAACGGGTCGGGCAAGAAACGTCTCCGCTGCCCAAAGGCGGGACTCCATACCTTCCGCGGGTCGTCCATCCGGCAGTCTCCTCAGTAGGAGATCGCGAGATTAAGCTCGCTTCACCAAGTGGAGTCCCGGTAGGCCGCGACGTGGAGCAGGAGTATGAACGCAGGAGGCGGTTGCGGAGCGTGGACGCGGCGGTAATCTCACCTCAACGTGAAGTCCAGCGCCAAAACAGGCAGCACCGCGGGGACATGATGAAAATGAAATCCTATGCGAGCTTTGAAGACTACCTGAAAGACCAAAACCCTAAGAATCAGGCAATCATTAGCGCCCTCCGGCGGTTGGTGAAACGCCTTGAACCTCAACTAGGCGAAGCGGTGAAGTGGGGAAACGGGTGCTGGGTCGGAAGTCGGGGACCCGTCGCGTACGTTTACGCCGCAACGGAGTATGTGCAGTTTGGCTTCTTTAACGGATCCTCGTTGAAAGATCCGAAAGGGTTGCTGGTAGGCAAAGGAAAGTACGTACGGCACACTAAAGTCCACGACGCCTCCGAGATCGATGAGCGCGCTTTTGCGGCGTTGCTCAGGCAAGCCGCAGGCTCTCGTTAGGAACTTCCGGCGTGTGGCCATCTACCGTGCGCCGCCGCGAACCGCCGCCCAGGCGGGCCGGAAAGGCCAGG
>CAYYSX010000267.1:7044-8451 GCA_964474315.1 uncultured Verrucomicrobiota bacterium
GCGCCTAACAGAATCAAGTTTGCGCTCATCAAGGCTTCCGCTCGAGCCGCTTCCAATCCTCCTGAAAGGCCACATTCGGATCGAAGAGCGGATCGTTGCTGAGAATGTAAGTGCCGTCGGCTTTGCTCCAGGCCTCCTGGTAACCAGCGCTCAGTTCGATCGGCCCGCCGCCCGGCTCCTGCCAGGTTTCCACCCCCCGAAGCACCTGCCCCCAGCTCTCCACCATTCGATCGCGGCTCGCTTGCGAATCTTCCCACGTCCGACGCCGAATTTCCCCAATCTCTTGTTGGGATTGACGCCAAAGGGCGGCCCGTTTGGCCGTCTCCTGTTGCTCCACGCGCGCGATGTTCGCATAGACTTTCTGCACCGCCGCCTGCCATTCCGGATTGATCCGCGTGCTGGCGACGATGGTTCCCAGAAGACGCTCGCACTCCTGCTCCGAGCCCGCGGGTCCGGAAAGCATCGTTCTTACTGTGCAGCGACATTGGTAGCTCGCGTACGTTCCGCCGTTCAGCAGGTTCGGCATCATCGCCACGGTTTGCTCAACGGCGCATAAGGCGATTCCGACCCGGCCGTCGGTCCAGCGCAGGCGCCCAATCTCGGCGCTAGGCCGACTCTGGAGGTTCACGCCCGCTGACTGGAACGTCGCGTTATTCTGTCGAGCTTGTTCCAGCATCAGGGCGGACATCTGCTCATTGGGCTGGTGGTTGACCAACGTGGCGCCCGGCAAGTCAGTCGGCACCAAGACTTGTTCTAAGAACTGCGCGGCGTTGAACGGTTGGGCCAACGGACATCCTCCGAAACCCGCCTGTGCGTTGCTCACGACGCTTTGCATCATCATCGGGTCGTCGAACCACTGCCAGTTAGCCTGCGGGAAAACCTCGAGCCGATATCGCTGATCCGGCGAAGTCGCTGTCACACGATTCTGGATGGCATCCGCCGGACACTGGGCATTGATCACCCAGCGGACTCCGCCTTCGGTCCGCCAGCCTTTCGGCAACAAGATGCTATACGCTTCCGCGGGTTGGCCGAAACCGTTCTCATCCAGCAGGCGAACCCGCTGCCAGACCGTGTAATCCTTACCCTCCACGAATTTTTCT
Source organism: uncultured Verrucomicrobiota bacterium (assembly GCA_964474315.1). GTDB lineage: Bacteria > Verrucomicrobiota > Verrucomicrobiia > Limisphaerales > UBA9464 > UBA9464. The sequence goes on from CAYYSX010000267.1 coordinate 8,145, forward strand.
CCGCCCGCTTTGGCCGCCGGCGCGTTCGTGTTTTCCCCCGTTTTCACTGGTGCGGCCGGGTCCTTCTGCCCGGCGGCGGCTTGCCGTTCGGCCACGTCGCGATTTTTCTCTGTCAGGCCGCTCCCAGTCGCCAGGGCGGGTGACGCGAACTGGCCGTTGGCGCCGAAGACCGCGGCCAGCAGCAACCCACTAACCCACCGACGGAAAACCTTGGTCGAGAAGTGCGGTTTCATTTTGGGTCGAAAGGGTGGTCTTCTTCCGCCCTGACTTCAAAGCCGCACGCGATAAAATGCGAACGGGGCGTCGG
>CAYYSX010000268.1:0-8400 GCA_964474315.1 uncultured Verrucomicrobiota bacterium
CTGGCAACTCGCCCAGGTCCACTCCTCCTTGCGGGACCTGGCTAAATCACCGGTGTTGCGTGCCATCCGTGATCTGGCGACCCGCAAGACCGAACGCGACACCGTTTCTCCACGATCACGCCGGAACCCGCCCAAAACTCCCGCGGAACGGGAACAACGCCAGAAGCGTTACGACGAGCTGAGTCAGGAGATCGACGACCTGGAGGCACTCCTGGGCAAGGATGGCGTCAAAGCGCGCCTGGCCGAAGTGGGACCGGTGGCGGCCAGTTCAGTTCTCGACTTCTTTGCCACCGAAAACGGCCAGCGAATCCTCCAACGCCTCGACGAACTCGGCGTGAAGCCGGCCCCGTCCGAGCCCGCCCCGGCGGCCGTCAAAGCAACCAGCTCCGGCCATCCCTTCGCCGGCAAGACCTTCGTCCTGACCGGCACCCTGCCAACCCTGTCCCGTGACGAAGCCTCCGTCCTGATCCGAAACGTCGGCGGAAATGTTTCCGGATCCGTCAGCAAGAACACCGACTTCGTTCTGGCCGGCGAAAGCGCCGGATCGAAGCTGGACAAGGCCCGATCGCTGGGGGTCCGGGTGTTGGACGAAGCGGAGTTCAGGGAACTGTTAAGCGCGTAAACCAAGTATGCATTCGTGTTCTCTGAGAGATCCGTGGTTCCAACTGCGCTTGCCTAATATCAATTGTTGCGAAAGTACGTGCGTGTAGCGTGCGGTGTCCTCACCGCACCACCGGCGGGCCGGCATCAAGCAGTGTGAAGGTACTTTCGCAACGATTGATACGCGTTCCGGCGCGCTCAGGCCCCGCGAGGTAAGGACCGGCGGCGGGTGAGCCACCCGCGCTCCTGAACCTATTGATACGCCTCCATGCCCACACAGGAGCAGACCAGGTTTCGATCACCAAATACGTTGTCCACCCGGCCGACTGCGGGCCAGAACTTGACGTCGCGCAGGCCCGGCACCGGATACGCCGCTTGCTCACGGCTGTAAGGACGATCCCAACGATCCGCCACCACGACTTCCACCGGATGAGGCGCGTTCTTCAACAGATTGTTCTTGGCATCGGCCTGGCCCGACTCGATCGCCATGATCTCGGCATGAATCGCGATCATCGCGTCGCAGAACCGATCCAGCTCAGCCTTCGCCTCCGATTCGGTCGGCTCCACCATGAGTGTTCCGGCTACCGGCCAGCTCAACGTGGGTGCGTGAAATCCATAATCCATCAGTCGCTTGGCCACATCCTCCGCGGTCACGCTCTTGAACGGACGCAGGTCCAGGATGCACTCATGAGCCACCAGGCCCTGGGCACGATATAACGTCGGAAAATAAGGCTCCAACCGCCGGGTGATATAGTTCGCATTGAGAATCGCCACCTGGGTGGCCGTGGTGAGCCCGTCCGGTCCCATCATGGCCAGGTACATCCAGGAGATGGTGCAGATGCTCGCACTGCCCCACGGCGCCGCACTGACGGCTCCGATCGGTTCTTCACCGCCCAAGTTCACCACTGCATGTCCGGGCAGGAACGGAACCAGATGCTCGGCCACCGCAATGGGGCCGACTCCCGGCCCGCCCCCGCCGTGCGGAATGCAGAAAGTCTTATGTAAGTTAAGGTGGCAGACATCGGCACCGGTGACCGCGGGCGAAGTGAGCCCCACTTGGGCGTTCAAGTTGGCGCCATCCATGTACACCTGCCCTCCGGCTTCGTGAACCAACGCGCAAAGGTCCTGAATGGCGGTCTCGAAGACGCCGTGGGTGCTCGGATACGTCACCATCAGACAGGCGATTTGCCCGCGGTATTGATCGATCTTCACCCGGAGGTCGGCCAGGTCGATGTTGCCCTCTTTGTCGCAGGCCACCGCTACGACGACCAATCCGGCCATCACGGCGCTGGCGGGATTAGTTCCGTGGGCGCTGGTGGGAATAAGGCAAATGTTCCGATGCCCTTCCCCGCGTGATTCATGCCAGGCGCGGATGACGAGCAGACCGGCATATTCGCCCTGCGAACCCGCATTCGGCTGAAGCGATACCCCGGCAAAGCCGGTGATCTCCGCCAACCATTGCTCGAGTTCCTCAAACAGTTGCTGGTATCCGCGGGTCTGGCCCACCGGAACGTACGGATGGATCCGAGCGAACTCAGGCCAACTGACCGGAAGCATCTCGGCCGTGGCGTTGAGCTTCATGGTACAGGATCCGAGGGGAATCATGCTGTGGCAAAGCGAGAGATCCTTCGCTTCGAGTTGCCGCAGGTAACGGAGCATTTCCGTTTCGCTATGATGCCGGTTGAACACCGCGTGCTGGAGATACGATGAGGTACGCCGCGGCAGCACCGGAGCCGCGGGAATGAGCGTCGCGACCTCGAACGGCAGCGCCGCTCCGTCCTGAAAAATTTGTAGCAACTGTTCGACCTCCAGCACGGTGGTCACTTCGTCCAGGGACACACCCACGTGGGTCGAATCCACCTTGCGCAGGTTGATCTGCCGGGACTCGGCGGTCCGATGAACCGTGATGGAATGGGCCACCTCCACGGTCAGCGTGTCGAAGAACGTCGGATTGACCACCTTCAATCCCAGCCTTCCGAGCCCGGTCGCCAACAGCCCGGTCAACGCATGAACCCGTTCCGCAATGGCCTTCAGACCGTCCGGACCGTGATAACAGGCGTACGCCATGGCCATGTTCGCCAGCAGCGCCTGCGCGGTGCAGATATTCGACGTCGCCTTGTCGCGCCGGATGTGCTGCTCCCGCGTGCCCAGGGAAAGCCGTAGCGCGGGGCGGCCGCGAGAATCCTTCGAAACGCCCACCAACCGCCCCGGTATTTGCCGCTTGAAGGCATCGCGGGTAGCCAGGAAGGCCGCATGTGGCCCGCCATAGCCCAGTGGCACCCCAAACCGTTGGGCGCTGCCGACCGCCACATCGGCCCCGAACTCCCCAGGCGGCTGGAGCAACGTCAGCGCCAGCAGGTCGGTCGCCACCGCCAGCAGCGCGCCGGCCGCTTTCGCCGCCGCCGCCAAGGCGGCGTATGCCTCTACTGTTCCGTCGGTCGCCGGATACTGCACCAGTGCTCCGAACACCTCCGGGGTGAACTCAAAACGCTTCCAATCACCCACCACCACCTCCAGGCCCAGCGCCTTCGCGCGAGTCCGGACGATATCGATGTTCTGTGGATGACAGTGGTCGGCCACGAGGAACCGGTTCGGAACCGGCCCTCCCGCGGCCGCTCCTTCTTTCACCCGGTGGCACAGCATCATGGCCTCGGCACAGGCGGTGGCTTCGTCCAGCAGCGAGGCATTGGCGATCTCCAGGCCGGTCAGGTCCCCCACCATCGTCTGGAAGTTCAACAACCCTTCCAGACGGCCCTGGGAGATTTCCGCCTGATACGGCGTGTAGGGCGTGTACCAGCCGGGGTTCTCCAAAATGTTCCGCTGGATCACCGGCGGCGTTAGCGTGTCGTAGTAACCCAGCCCGATAAAGGAACGGAACACCTGGTTGCGGGCCGCCATCCCTCTCAACTGATTCAACGCCTCCGCTTCACTCAGGGCGGCGGGAAGATTGAGCGGGCGTTCCAGACGGATCGACGGCGGTACCGCCCGTCGGGACAGTTCCTCCAGGTTGACGAAACCCAGCCCCTGCAGCATCGCGGCCTGTTCGGTCGGATCGGGTCCGATGTGGCGTCGGGCAAAGGAATCGGTGAAAGGAAAATAGCGCGGGGAGGTGGCAGCGTGGCTCATTGCGGTTACCGGGAAGCCCCGGAAAGACGGGGCACGGTAAGGACCGATCCCGACCGTGCAAGCGCCGTTTACTTCGCGCGGAAAGGTGAAACTTTTTCCGGGGCTCCCGCGTATTTCCTCCGACATGAACGCCAGCTTCCTTTCCTTCCCCCCGCTCATCCGGGCCAGCCTTCTCGCCTGCACTCTGGCCTTGGCCACCAGCCGTCTCGCCGCCCTCGAAACCACCACCAACCAGATCTTCCAGGTCAGTCCCGGTGGCCGACTGCTCATGGAAGTGGACCGCGGCAGTATCGAGCTCACCACCGCCGACAACAACGCGGTCGGCGTCACAGTGATCCGCGAAGTCAAACGGGCCAGTGAGCCCCAGGCCCGGGAAATCCTCGCCTCCCACCAACTCGCCTTCGAGCAGCAAGGAAACACTGTGATCGTCCGAGCCAAATCGCCCAAGGATCGGTCGTGGAATGGGCGCGGCCCGCAGCTTTCCGTCCGCTATCAAGTGACCGTCCCCCGGCAGTTCGATCTCGACCTCAACACCGCCGGCGGATCAATCAAAGTGCCGGACCTTATCGGCAAGGTGGACGTCGAAACCGCCGGGGGATCGATTTCGATCGGCGACGTGAACGGTACGGTGCAGGCCGAGACAGCCGGGGGATCGATCTCCGTTGGCGCCGCCACGGGGGCCGTCAATGTGGAAACGGCCGGTGGAAGCATTCGGCTCGGAGCCATGGGGGCTTCGGTCAATGCGGAGACCTCGGGCGGTTCCATTCGCATTCAATCGGCGGCGGGACCCGTCCAGGCCGAAACCTCGGGGGGCAGCATTGAACTGGGGGACCTGCGCGGTCCGGTCCATGCCGACACGTCGGGCGGTTCGATCAGCGCCCGTTTCCCACGCAGTCCCCGCGGCGAGGTTTCCCTCGCGACCTCGGGCGGAAGCATTTCGGTGTATCTCGCCGAGGATGCTGGGTGTGAGCTCGACGCGAAATCCTCCGGCGGTCGGGTTTCCTCCGACCTCGCTGTGGCGACCTCAGGCAAACCCGCCAAGTCGGACCTGCGGGGCCCGATTGGCGCCGGCGGACCCAAGGTGGTATTGCGCACTTCGGGCGGCGGCATCCAGGTGAGGAAGCTGGCGGCGGTAAATTAGGACCGCGAGAGAAACCACATCCGCCCGCAACCTGGAGCAGACGTGTGTGGGCGTCTCAAAACTCACTTCGCGCTCGCCAAAGCCGCCCCGAAACAGCAGCCGATCCAGCGGGCGTCGCGCCGCCCCCCCTACGCTTGCGGGGCGGCCCCGTCCCGCTCGAGGACCAGCAACATGTATTTCTTTTCGCGGGCGAACACCACCGGATCCACCACCGACATTTCGTCCATCAATCGCGAGCGCACTCCCGAAAGAACATCCTGCAATAAATAATGCAGGACGGGGCGTTTGCGCTCCAGACGACTTACTAAATACTGCTCCACCGGCATTCCCACTCGTTGGCCCCACATGTGAATCCAACCCATGGTCGGCAAGGTGTGCGCCGTGATGTCTTCGCTGTGGCGAATTCGCCAACCCTGGTGCGCAATGGCCGCCATGAAATCAGTCCAGATATGCCCCGATCGCCGATCCGTCGCGGCAAGGTGCCGAAAGTAGTCTGCTAAAATCCAATAGCCGCCCGGACGCAGGACCCGTTGAAACACCCGTAATGAATCTTCGAGCCGCATATACTGGAAGGACTCCGACGTGACGATCACATCAAACCGGCCACTCGATTGAGAATCCGGAAGGTCCTCCAGACGTACTTCCTGAACGGGTACCTGAGGATACACCTCGCGGACATGTCGGGCCTGAATTCGGTTAGGGGTGAGCGCGGTGGGCCGCAAACCGCGGCGGACCATCAAGCCCACCAATCCCCCCATGCCACAACCTGCGTCAAGAATGTCGCAGGCATTTCCAGGCACTTGTTCCAGGAGTCGTTCCGCATACCGAACCTGCGCCTGTTGCACCATCGCGAGGCTCAACTGTTCCGGAGGAATCCCAGGATCATCCGAATATCCGTAGTTGAGGAATCCTCCCGGGAGAATCTGGGCGTAGAGGGCCAGTTGCGCGTCATCGGCCGCCTTGGCTCCGTTCCTTTTCCGCTGTGCCCGTGCCAGCAAGGACCCCCAGTGTGCCGGGGTCAGCCGGCCGGCGATTTCGCGCAAGGCGCGGGAAGGACGTAATAATTTCACAGCGGATCCCCGATCTGCGGCGGACCGTCATTCGGGGGATGACTCGGTATTCATAGCGAACCGAATCACCGGGGGAAACTTTAGACCGCCAGCGTCCCTCCGACAAGCAAAGAACGCAGGATTCTTCGGAAAAGCGGCCGGTTGAAGCAGATGGTTCAGGGACATCCATCAGGAAGCGATCGAAGAATAAGTTTCTACTCGCTCAAACCCAAAGGATTGGGAGGCCTTGTGACTGGAGGCGGCACCGATCAGGTCTTTCACGACCGATGGCTTGTCCCTCGACCTCTTTTTTCTCTGCCGCCCCGCACGCGCTTTCGTCCCGTCTTATTCAGCCCCAGCTACTTCCCGGTGTCCCTAATCCAAACGCGCGCGGACGAATCGGGGAAGCAGGGCTGGCGCGTCTTCCAACAGTAGCACCGAGGCACCGGACACATTCTCCAGCTCTTTCCACGGCAGCCAAGTCTGTAGGTCGGCGGAAGTCTCAAGAACACATTTGACCCCCGGTTCGGAATGGACCGTCAGTCCCGGCGCTTCCCCCGGTTGGGATCCGACCAGCCAGAGTGCCGGTGACCAGCTCAATTGAAATACGCCAAGGGGTACCTGGTCGCCGTACACGGCAATGTGGTAGGTGACATCCTTTTCGGCCAGCAGCGCCACCCTGTGAACGCGGTTCAAATGACCCAATTCCGTGGCCGGGCCAATCTCGTCCGGCAGCGAGCCGGAAAAGACCTCCAGGTACGCCGGGGAAAAAGGGTAGCGGACCTCGCTCCCCAGCGGCTCGGTGCTGAACTGAACCGGCCCGTCCGCCGGGGCGCTCCACTGATACCAGACGGTGGCGCCCCGCCCCGGCAGCCGTGACTCCAGGGTCGCTCCTTTGGTCGTGCCGGTGATAGTCCCGGAAAGGCCGGCGAGCCGTTGTGCCGATTCCGGGCTGGCGTTGGCACCAGCGTTGAGGTTGAGGACGACAGAGCCATTGTCCGCGCGACCAGCCATGAACGAATGGAAACCATAGACCACGATGGAATACTCGATTCCTTCGACAACACTGGCCGTGAGGCGGCTCGTGTTCCCGATCCCCTCCTCGTCGTCGAAAGCGACGCGGGGCAGACGGCTGACATTGGTGCCTCGATAAAGACCAAGCACCGTGTCAAAATTGCTGCCTTCCGTGTCGATCGTCACGGCACCCGTGTACGAGGCGGTCCAGCGGTACCAGACTGACGGGCCACCCGGTCGGCTGGCTGCGTCGGAAGGAACGACTGGCTCGCTCGTCTCCCGCGTGGCGCATTCCGTTGTTCCCAGCGCCGTCGCCACCGCGTAGGGAATCACCCCAGCGTGGGCCAAGTTGTCGTTCGGCGGCGGGGCGGAGCAGGGCTTCCAGTCCACGGGAATTTCCACCTCCACGCTGGCGACGTTATTGAATTCATCGAGTTCCGGAATCTTGCTGTCCGGATCCAGTTCGAGTTCCAGCATGTAGAGACCCGGCGGGAGGTCGGTCACATCAATCCATTGTCCGGGCAATATCCAGCCGTAGATGTCCGACCAGCCGCGTTGGATGCCCTGATTGCCCGAGGAGAAAAATCGCGGGTTGAGCGGAGCATTCCCGGTATCCCAACGCTCGGTATCCTCCAACGCGAAACTCGCTTTGCCGGTACTGGCCACCACGTGCCGATGTCCCCGCTCCTCCTGCACCAGCCGACAGTCAACGAAGGCATCAAAGTGGTAGTGATTGTGACAGGCATGAAAGACAAACTCGGGATGGCCCTCCGGCGCACCGATCACCAGGTCCCCTGTTCCGGCGTTGCGGGTCTCGGTCGCATACCTTAGCAGCCGTCGCGGGCCGGGCTGGACCAAGCCTTCGCGGACCTCACAACTGTCGTCGGGAAACGTCCATTCCTCCAGCCGTGGCAGCAGCGACGGTCCCCACACCACCAGATCCGGCATCGGTGGCGGAACCGAACTGGCTGAGAGCGACATTCCAAAAAGCATGTCAGCGTTGGCCGGAGTAGAGCCTTCCTGCTGGTGTACCTCGACCGCGAGGACGTTTGCACCCGGCAGCAGCGCCTCGGCAGTGAACAGGAGAACCCGCGCCCGGCCCTCCTGAGCCGGCGAGGCTGGCGTAGCGCTCGTGACCGCTCCCTTGGGCAGACGCAACCGACCCAGTTCCACGCCGTTCAGATAGAACACCGCGCCGTCATCAACATAGTTGGTGGCGATCAAATAACGGACGGGCAAATCGCCGCTGAACTCGAACTGGGTCCGGAAGTAGAAGGTGTTGATGACCACACCAGCGGAGTTCGTTACCGACAGAAACGTGTTCTTCGGAACCGGCACCGAGGCGTTTTCATTGTGGAAAGGGGCTGGAGCCGAGGGCCAGGCCGAAGCATCAAAATGGCTCTGATTCCATTCTTCGCCCGGCCCGGCACCGGAGGCATCAAACTTCCACTGGTTGGTCAACGCGATCAA
>CAYYSX010000269.1:0-2115 GCA_964474315.1 uncultured Verrucomicrobiota bacterium
GAACTCACGTTCAAAGTGTTTCCGCGTCCGGCCTCGACCCTGACGGTGCGACTCACCGCAACATCCTTCGCCGAGGCGGTTCCCATCCTCAGGCGCCTCGCGCGGTCCCGCTGGGAACCGGAGGCGCTCGACATTCCACCCGGAGGAACTGACGTGTGGGTGCGCCTGGCTGGACCGGAGCCGGCATTGGCGGCGCTGGCCGGGGAGATTCTGGTGGAGTTTTCCGGTGAGGTGGTGCCGGACGCGGCGGAGGCGTGGGCGAGCCTGCGAGAGTTTCGCTGGGCGCATCCCAACGGCGTGCTGGTGAAAATTCCGCTGTCAGCGGACCGCCTGCCGGAGTTGGCCCGCACACTGTCGGAACTCAAGGAAGCCCGGGTTCATTTCAGTTGCGGGGGTGACTTAGCCTGGGTGTCGCTGCCGAAGGACGCGGACGTTCCGGCGCTGTCCGCGCGGTTGGCGAACCACCAATGGTCCGGCCTGACCTTGCGCGGGGTCGCGCCGTTGTGGTTGGGCCAACGACCGCGCACCGCCATCACTGAAGCGGTTCGAGCCGCCTTCGATCCGGTGCAACGCTTTCCCACCCTCGACGACTGATGCTGCACTCCATTCCCACTGCCTCGCTGGGACCGCTGGGCGCACCGATGGCCGACGCGGTTTCGAAATGCGTCCATTGCGGGTTCTGCCTCGCCGCGTGTCCGACCTACCGCGAGCTCGGACAGGAAATGGACACGCCGCGCGGACGCATCGTGCTGATGAAGGAAGTCCTGGAGGGAAGCCTGCCCTGGGAATCCGCCCAGCCGCATGTGGACCGGTGTCTCGGCTGCCTCGCCTGTGAACCGGCGTGTCCCAGCGGCGTTCCTTACCGCGACTTGATCAGCCCGTTTCGGGCCCTGGCGCGCGCACGGCAACCTCGTTCCTTCGCCGAGCGGTTTCGTCGTTTCCTGGCGGCGCAGACCCTGCCTTATCCGGCGCGGTTTCGTCTGGCGGCGCGGATGGGTCGCTTGGCGCGGGCCTTGGGCTCCGTGGTGCCGGCATTCTTCCGGCCCATGCTGGACTTGTTGCCGGAGGAACTGCCACCCGCCCAATCATGGCCGTCACTCACTCCGGCCCGAGGCGAACGCCGGGCACGGGTGGCGTTGCTGGCGGGATGTGCCCAGCAAGTGCTCGATCCCGACCTCAACTCGGCCACCCTCGACGTGCTCTCGCGGAACGGCGTCGAAGTGGTGATCCCATCCGCGCAGGGATGTTGTGGCGGCCTGTCCTGGCACACCGGCGACCTGCCCGCGGCCCAAACGTTCGCGCGGCGCAACCTGGCGGCCTTTCCCACCGATGTGGATGCCTTGCTCACCAACGCCGCCGGTTGCGGCTCGGCGTTGCACGAATACCCGCTCATCTTGCGGGGAACCCCCGAGGAAACGCAGGCCGTCGCCTTGGCGCGCCAGGTGATGGACGTGAGCGTTTTCCTGATGCGTCTGGGCCTGCGGGAACCCTTCCCCGAACGCCAGTGGACAGTCGCGTATCACGACGCCTGTCACCTCGCGAACGCTCAAGAGGTTCGTCAACCGCCCCGCGATCTGCTGCGCGCCATTCCCGGATTGGAACTGCGCGAGATCGAAGGCGACTTCTGCTGTGGAAGCGCTGGCACCTACAACTTCGATCAACCGGAAATCGCCTCCTCGCTCGGGAGGCAAAAGGCGCAAGCCATCCTCGCCACCGGAGCCGAAGCAGTGGCCTCGGGAAACATCGGCTGCCTGACCCAGCTTCGTCATCATCTGCGCCGCCAGGGTTCCTCCATCCGGGCGCGGCACACGATGCAGGTGCTGCGGGATGCGTACCGCGGGGGCACGGGACACGAATGAACACCAATGCGGACGAATGAACACGAATGGGCAACAGCGAACTAAGGTGTTTCCTGACTGCGATACCTCTCTCCCTCTCCGTGTCCGCCGCTTTTCCGTGGTCTATTGCGCTGCGCTTCCGCTCCGCGCCGTTCGGAGTCCCGGCTTTAGCCGGCGGAGCCGTCCCTTGCCCCGACGCGCCAAAAAACCATCAACCCGCGGGAGCAGCCCACCGCTCCGCCGCCTCAAGGCGGGACTCCGAACGGGGGTTACCCTG
>CAYYSX010000269.1:2215-6829 GCA_964474315.1 uncultured Verrucomicrobiota bacterium
TATTGCGCTGCGCTTCCGCTCCGCAGCGTTCGGAGTCCCGCCGTTCGGAGTCCCGGCTTAAGCCGGCGGAGCCGTTGCTTGCCCCGACGCGCCAAAAAACCATCAACCCGCGGGAGCAGGCCACCGCTCCGCCGCCTCAAGGCGGGACTCCGAACGTGTCCATCCTGCGGTTTCCTCAGTAACTCTCTTAATTCGTGTCCATTGGTGTTCATTCGCGGTTCCTCACAGCGTTGTTGGCTTAGTCTGATCCCTTTGTCCCATGCCCTGGTCCCATAATTACGACCCACTCGGAAACCTGCCCCTCTCCGCCTTGGTGGCGACGTTGCCGGTGGTCACACTGCTGGGCCTTCTCGCCTTCTGGCACGTGCGCGCTCAGTTCGCCGCGCTGGCCGGACTCCTCGTAGCCGGTGTATTAGCCATCGCCGTTTATCGCATGCCCGCGCCACTCGCCGCGGCAGCCGCCGCTTACGGCGCCGCCTTCGGCTTATTCCCCATCGGCTGGATCATTCTCAACGCGATCTTCATCTACAATCTGTCCGTCCGAACCGGCCAGTTCGCCGTCCTGCAACGCCAGGTCGCCGGGGTCTCGGGCGACCGACGAATCCAGGCGCTGCTGATCGCGTTCAGCTTCGGAGCGTTCATCGAGGGCGCGGCGGGATTTGGCGCCCCGGTGGCCATCACCGGAGCCCTGATGATCGGGCTGGGATTCCGTCCGCTGGAGGCCGCCAAGCTCGCCCTCATCGGCAACACCGCGCCCGTGGCCTTCGGCGCCCTCGGGACCCCGCTAATCACCCTCGCGCGGATGACCAATCTCGACCTTCAGATGCTGAGCGCGATGGTGGGCCGGCAGTTACCATTGTTCTCGCTATTGGTGCCGTTCTGGCTGGTGGCCGCGCAGGTGGGCTGGCGGGGTATGCTAGGCGTCTGGCCAGCCTGTCTGGTGACCGGGCTTAGCTTTGGAACGCTGCAATTCCTGGTCTCCAATTTTCACGGCCCCTGGCTGGTGGACATCATTGGTGCGGTCGGGTCCATGGGGGCGCTCGTCGCGTTCATGAAATTCTGGAAGCCGCGAAACGATCCATCCGCCGAAGTCGCCGCGCCCTCCGCTGAGTCTCAGCCGCCCGCCTCTTCCTCACCGCCTTGGCGGGCCTGGATCCCGTGGGTTTTCCTGACCGTCTTCGTGTTTCTCTGGGGAATTCCGTCGATCAAGGCCGCCTTGAACGAGGTGTTCGCGCCCACCCTGGAGGTGCCGCTGCTGCATCAGGGCGTACAGCGGGTACCGCCCGTGGTACCGCATCCCGAACCGGAAATCGCGGTGTTCAACCTCAACCTTCTCTCCGCCACCGGTACCGCCTTGTTGCTGGCCGGGGTCCTGGCGGGATTCGCGCTGGGTTTGACGCCCCGCATCCTGCTGCAGACCTACCTTACCACGCTGTGGGCGCTACGCGTCTCGCTGCTCACCATTGCGCTCATGCTGGCGCTGGGCTTCACCACCCGTTACAGCGGAACCGACACCACCATGGGCCTGGCCATGGCGGCCACCGGTTTCTGGTTCCCGTTTTTCTCTCCGCTGATCGGCTGGCTGGGTGTGGCGCTCACCGGCAGCGACACATCATCCAACGTCCTCTTCGGCAACCTTCAACAAGTCACCGCGCAACAACTGGGCTTGTCGCCGGTGCTGATGGCCGCCTCGAACAGCTCGGGCGGCGTGATGGGCAAGATGATCGACGCCCAAAGCATCGTCGTGGCCAGCGTGGCCACGGGCGGCCGACCGGACAGCCCGGATGCCGGGACGGTATTGCGCTCCGTCTTCTGGCATAGCGTGGTGCTGGCCGTGTTGATGGGGGTGGTGGTCATGCTGCAATCCTATGTATTCCCGTGGATGATACCGCGGGGGTGAGGATGAAGTGGGACGACCCCTTTGTTCTGTACCGCAGACAGGTCTGTCTGCTGTTCCGCAGGTTTTTAACCTGCCCGTCCCGGTCCACGGTTGGGCGTTGGGCGTTGGGCGTTGAACTCCGAACTTCGAATTGGCTGGCCCGAAGGGCCTGGAGAGCCCAGCCCGGGGCTGCGCCGGGGCGCTGCCCCGGGTGGGGCCGCCGAAAAGATTCTGTGCTCTGCAGGAGCGCCAGAGCCGCCAGAAATCGTAGCTCCAAACCATCGAGGGTTCGGCGCCGGGAGAAAGTCTCCACTCTGGCGTCCCTTCAGGACGCGGGACCCAAGGAGAGACTGAACCCAGGGCATCGCCGGACGGCTCAGCCCTTCTGGGGTCTCCTGGCCCTCCAGGCCAGATCCAGGAGATCGCGGTGCCCCAGAGGATTTCCGTGGGCGACCCATGACCTGGCACTCTGTTCCGGCACTTTGTTCCACCCAGCTCCTGCCAGGACGGCCATAAAGCGAGGGGGTAAGGGAAAAGACTTCGGTCCGAAGTTGAAGATACGCCCCTGGCGATGGACCCGGCGAGCTTGCCCGATTGCGGTCCGCCAGGCAGAGTCGTGTGACACATGCATTTCCGTTTCGACACCCAGAAGGCCACGGAGGCATCATTGCAGTTTCTTGAACGCTCTGGCGGGCAAATCAATGTGATGAAGCTCATCAAGTTGATCTACCTGCTGGACCGTCTCTCGATTCAGCGCCGCGGTGTACCCGTTGTGGGAGGGGTGTATTTCTCGATGCGCAATGGCCCGGTAACCAGTGAGTTGCTGGATCTCCTCAATTCCGGAGAGCTGGCCGGTGACAAAGGGTCACGTTGGGAGGAACTGATCTCCGACCGGAAGGATCACCAGATCGCCATGCGCCAAACTGGGAAAGCCGACCGGGACGCCTTGTCGGACTTTGAAATTGGGTTGATCGACGAAATTTTCGCTGAACACGGCGACAAGAATCAGTGGCAACTCCGAGACTGGTGCCATGAGCATTGTGGCGAGTGGACGCCCATCGAGTCCGGACGTCACCACATCACCGTGGAGGAGGTCGCCGCCCACGTGGGAAGAACCGCTGAGGAAGCCCGCCGCATTGGCGATGAGGCGGCCGAATTCAATGTCCTGGCCGGCGCCTTTGCCCGGGCATGATTCGCATCGGATCGACCTTTCGCAGCAACCTGCACCACGTCACAAGCGACTGCTGCCGAAGGCGTGGTGAAGTCGGCACGCCTCTGCCCGGGGCCGGTGGTAGCAACGCCAAGGGCTCTGGCGCCAATGAAGGTCCATACGATCTTCCCTTCGCTGGGTGCTCACCCCGAACGAACCTGTGACCGGGCTCTTTGTTCTCTCATTGGGGCGCGTTGGTCGCCGTGGCGGTGCCCGTGCGCTCAAACTCGCCGAAGTCGCCATTCGGACTACCGATTTGACGCACTGAGCCGTCGGTCAAACAGTAGATGCGCTGCCACGCACCATTGGGCAGTTGTCGTGGTTTCTTTTCCCGGAACAGGATCATGTGCGGCTCGAATTCGCTGATGACACGCTCCTGAGGGAAGAACTCGAACTGATCGGTTGAGATTCCACCGGGCAAGTTGCCGTCAGGTCCCAACAATTCATTCAATTCCTTCCGCATTTCATCAAAGGTCGCGGGCAGTCGGTCCTGGTGGTCTGTTGAATAGATCCGCGCCGCGAGACCCAGGTTTTTCATGGCCAGGACGATGTGCTCGGCATGTTGCTCCGCCAGGTTCTGCTCCACTATCCGCTGCATCACTTCACCCTGCTCGGCGGCGCGTTGAGCGGCTTGGATTTGGCGCTCCAAGTCTGGCAGCCGTTGCACCTGCTGGCGCAGCCGGGCGACCTCGCCGCGGAGGCGGAGCAATTCCAGGTGTTCGCCGCGCAACCGCGTCAACTCCTCGGCGTCTGCCGCCGCGAGAGCGACCGGGGCGGGTATCATCGAAACGGTGGACAAATCGGCGACTTGCTGCTGCAAGGCCCCGTTTTCTTCGGCCAGCCGCTGAACGCGATGCTGTTGCCAGGCGAGCGTGGTCGCCACGACCGCGCCGCCTACGATTCCGAGTGCGAGTTTGGATTTCATAAGCAAGAGCAAGGAAGCTGCGCCCGTCGTCGTGCCGACTCCGGCCAGCGCGCCGCTAGCGAGGGACACCGCCAGTCCCGCCGGGGCCGTCTGGGCCGCGGCCACGGTGAGTGCCGTCGCGACGAGACCCGACCCGACTTCCACACCACGGCGGCGAAGATTCTCGCGCAGCTTTTCCAGCGCCCGGCTCACGCGCTTCTGTGCCGTGTCCTCATTCACCCCGAGCACCGCGCCGACTTCCGCCAAACTCTTCCCGGCAAAGAAACGCAGGAGCACCGCGTCGCGGTCGGCTTCGGGCAAGGCGGCGAGGGCTTCATCCACGAGCGGCTGCAAGGTTTCGGCGGCCTGGGTTGTGGCGTCATCGGGGAGGGCGTGGATTTGCATGGCGAGGCGTTCCCGTTGGGCGCGGCGGACGTTGCCGCGCACGGCCTTGGCCGCCGCGTGACAGGCGGCGCGGTGTAACCAGCCGGCCAGGGTCGTCGCCGCGGGCAGCGCGGGGGTCTTGCGGGCGAGATCGGTGAACACGGTCTGCGCGACGTCGCGGGCCAGGTCGGCGTCGCCGGTGAGCCGTCGGGCCGTGCCCCAGACCAGGTTCAGATG
>CAYYSX010000269.1:6929-8372 GCA_964474315.1 uncultured Verrucomicrobiota bacterium
GCGTCGGATGCGGGCGTAGCTCAATGGTAGAGCGCCAGTCTTCCAAACTGGCTACGAGGGTTCGATTCCCTTCGCCCGCTCCATGTCCATCAACGACTTACAACGGAAAATCGGCCCCTCCCCACAGGTTTCCCACGGTTTTGCTATAGTCTCCCCATGTCGAGACGAAAACAGGCCGATCAGAAGCCTGCGCCTGCCCCCGATACCGGGACCGGGCCTCGGGTAATTCGTCGGGGCTCCTTCGTCGCAAAGCTCTACGCCGCGAGAAAGACCGTGGGCGGCCGGACTTACGCCTACCACCGCTTGGCATACTACGAGCCCGGCGGGAAGCGTGTCGTGCGTGACTTTGCCGATGAATCCAAGGCGATTCGCGCCGCCCACGAAGTTGCAGGCGCCTTTGCCTTGGGCCGTCCGGATGCGTTGAGCTTCACCCTGGCGGAGCGGCAGGAATACGATGCTTCCGCGCAAGCTCTCGACGGGACGGGCGTTGGCCTCTACGAGGCCGTCCAAGGCTTCCTGGCGCAGCGTGCGACGCTTTCCGATGTCTTCCGCACGGTCCCCGAGGTCGTTGCGGAATTGATCGCGGATCGGAAAGCCGCAGGCGTTTCCCTTTACCACTTGCGGGACCTGGCTGGCCGCCTTGGCCGCTTTGCGAAGGCTTTCAACTGCGGGATCAATGTATTGACGCCCGCCCTCGTGGAACAATATCTCGCAAACCTCGAGAACGCCGACAGGACGCCGCAGAGCGGCCGCTCGAAGCGCAACGTTCTGCGGTTGGTTGGGAGTCTGGTTCATTTTGCCCGCCGGCGGGGCTATCTGTCTCGAGATTCGGCGGAAGCCATTACCGAAATCCGGCCGCCGAAGATCTCGCCGACGGAGACGGGGATTTTCACCCCGGACGAAATGCGCCGGCTACTCGAGGCCGCCCGCCCGGACTTGGTGCCCGCGCTGGCCATTGGCGCCTTTGCGGGAGTCCGTGTCGAGGAGTTGCAGCGATTGGGATGGGACTCCGTGCGCCTTTCCGAGGGCGTCATCGTGGTCGGAGCAAAGGGCGCCAAGACCGCCGCTCGGAGGGTGATTCCAATTCAACCGAACCTCGCGGAATGGCTGGAACCTCGCGCCCAATCCACCGGGAAGGTCTCGCCTTCTGCATCCGGACAAGGGCTTAGCAAAATGTTCGCAAGCGCCGCGCGGCGCGCCGGGATTGCGTGGGTCGCCAACGGACTGAGGCACAGTTTCGTCAGTTACCGGCTGGCGGTGTGCCACGACGTGGCCAAGGTAGCGGCGGAGGCCGGGAACTCACCTAACATGGTGCATCGCCACTATAAAAGCCTGGTCACCGAAGCCGAGGGTCAAGCTTGGTTCGCCATCCGACCATGGGCCCGGCCGGCGAACGTCATCCAACTACCCGAGGCCGCCTCGGGCTGCACGATTTTCCCAGTG
>CAYYSX010000270.1:0-6122 GCA_964474315.1 uncultured Verrucomicrobiota bacterium
TGAGCGTCCGGGCTGAAGCTCACCGTTTGACCCACTGCGCCCGCACGGTTTATCGCTTTGCGCAACGAGGCTGAATCGGCATCCCACAACCGGATCGAGCCATCTTTTCCCGTCGAAGCGAGAACGCTGCCGTCCGGACCAAACTCAACACACGTGACACCACCGACATGTCCCGTGAGGCGACGACGCTCGGCGGAATCGCCAAGGCGGGCGACGCTCACCCCGGCGTCGTCGGCAAAAATCAGGGTGGATCCATCCGAGTTGGCGGCCACACCCCGAACCGGCCCGTCGGTGCCGACGTACGATTCCCGGCCTGAGGTCGTTGAGAAGAGACGCAGGCCCGCATGTTGGTGCGCTATAAAGGCGATTGCGGATCCGTTTTGAATGAAGGCGCCGCCGAGAGTGTTTCCCTGGGGAGCGCGCAGCCGTCCCACTTCAGTGAAGTTCTGTGTCTCCAGCAGGAAAGCGCCGTTTTCCGCGTTGCAGAGGAGCAACCGTTCGTCCGGACTGAACTGCACGGAGCGAATCCGGCCCATGGCTGGAGGCGGCTCGATATGGAAACGGCGGTTCGGATCGGTAAAACTGAAAACGACGATCGCGGTGCTCATGGTGTTCCGGTTGCCGACGGCAATGAGTTCCAGGCCCGCCGCAATATCTGTAGCTTCGGAAACGGAGATCGACTCCATGGGCAAACGCGCAAGGATGACGCCGGTGTCGAGATTCACCACCGCGCCAAAATCATCGTCGGACTTTTCGATGGCGATAACGCCCGCCGAAGTCGCGCAGATCCTGTTGACTGGTTTTGTCCGGTCCGGGCGGCGTGTCCACGAACTACTGCCTCTGCGGCTCCAGATGAGAAGCTCGAAGGGATAGGGATGCGACGAGGCTTTGTGAACCATTCCATAAAGCGTCTGGCCGTCCGCGGAGAACTCAAGGAGCGGGAATTTGTCGATAGCGGCCTGCATCAGGAGCTCGCCCGAGTCAGTGGCGCGAATGGTCACTTCCTTGCCGCGGGTGATCGCCGCCACATCGGCGCCAGGATTGAGCGCCATCAATATCGGAGCGCCTTCAAGGCCAGGAGGCTCCACTTCGACGCGAATCGGCTTGTTGCCGATGGGATCGCCGAGGGCCTGAGTGAATGCCGCGCGGATTTCATCCAGACGTTCGGATGCTTTGGGGAGTTCCAGGGCGAGGCCAGCCCGTTTCTGTAATTCATCGCGATAGCCCAGTTGCCGGAGCGTTGAAATGGAACGCATCTCGCGAATCAAAGAATCAAGCAGGCGCTCCTGCGCCAGATCGCGCTGCCGAGCCGCCTCCCCTCGTGCCGCCTGGGCGCCCTCTCGCTGCACTTGCTCGGACATTCGCGCGCTCCGCTCCCGCACGTAGGACCAACCGGATATGGCCGAGGCAGCCAGCAGCGTCAGGACCATGGCGGCGCTGGAGGCGAACAGCAGCTTGTTTCGCCGGAAAGTCTTTTGCAGACGATAAGCAGCGCTGGGCGGCCGAGCGACCACCGGCTCGTTGGCCAGGTGACGACTTAAATCCTTCACCAGACCATTGGCGGTTTCGTAGCGCCGCGCACGATCCTTTTCGAGGCACTTCATCACGATCCAGTCCAGGTCGCCCCGGAGTTGAGAAATCAGCCTGACCGGATCAACCGACCGTCGCTTCGCGGTGGTGGTGAGTGTGTCCGCCTGGAGTGTCGCCAACCGCGTGCTCGGACGGGCTGGCTCCTTCTCGCGGATGGTTTGGCGCATCTTATCCAATCCCTCGGCCATCAGTTCCACCCCATCAAAGGGCGGTGCGCCGGTCAGCAGCTCGTAGAGCAATACACCCAAGCTGTAGATATCGCTGCGCGTGTCGATGTCCAGACCGCTCATCTCGGCCTGCTCGGGCGACATATAGGCCGGCGTGCCGATGAATTGGTGCAGTTGCGTGTAAACCGTCGCGTCCGTGAGGCGCCCCTCAGTTGCTTTGGCGATCCCGAAATCAATCACCTTCGGCACGGGCTCGCCATCGTGCAATGTCACCAGGATGTTCGACGGTTTGATGTCGCGATGGATGATGCCTTTTTGGTGGGCATGTTGAATCGCGTGGCAGACCTTCATGAAAAGATCGAGCCGCTGCTTGGTGCTGAGGTTGTTTTGATCGCAATATTCCGTGATGCGGATACCGCGCACCAATTCCATGACGAAATACGGGCGGCCCCGTTCAGTCGTGCCCGCATCCAGAACCTTGGCGATATTCGGATGATCCATCAGTGCCAGGGCCTGTCGCTCCGCCTCGAACCGCGCGACAACGGATTTGGTATCCATCCCGAGCTTGATGACTTTCAGCGCGACCCGCCGCCGCACCGGTTCGGTTTGTTCTGCGACATAGACGACGCCACATCCGCCTTCACCGATTCTTTCCAGCAATTTGTATCGATCGATCACCTCCGGCGTAGAGGGATCGCGTCCCCCACCCGGTACTTGGGAAGCGTCAAGTTTCCCGGTCAGGAAGCCTGCCCCTCGGAAATGTCCTTCGAGCAGAAGATCAAGCCGTTGGCGTAAGGCTGGATTACCTTGGCAGCGGTGGTCCAAAAAGGCCGCACGTTCTTCGGGATTCAACTTAAGGGTCGCTTCGAAGAGAGATTCTTCCGATTGTCTTGTGGAGTTTTCCATCACCCGTCAGTGCGACGTTTCGCGGCCGGACCCATCACCGGTTCTGCCCTTTTATTTCTGCATACAGCCAGGAACGCGCGTAGGCCCAGTAACGCTCCACCGTTGGGACCGAAACACCCAGCGCCGCCGCAATCTCCGATGCACTCAACCCAATGAAATAGCGAAGCTTCACGACCTCTGCCTTCTGGGGAGACTCAAGAGCGAGCTTTTCCAAAGCATCGTGCATCGCCAGGATCGCTTCGCTGCTGTCCTCCGTCGCGATCGTGAAATGCTCCAGATCGACCCTTTGCCATTCGCCGCCGTGCCGGATTCGGCCTTTTCGACGCGCGCGCTCCACCAGGATGCGCCGCATCGCCTCGGCAGCGGCTCCGAAGAAATGCCCGCGACTGTTCCACAATTTTCGTGCTTCCTTGCCCGTGAGACGCAGCCAGGCCTCATGGACCAGTTCGGTCGCTTGAAGGGTCTGTCCCGGCTTTTCCTGGGCCATGCGAGCCGCCGCCAGTTGGCGCAATTCTTCGTAAACGGGTGGCAGAAGCTGATCGGAAGCGTTGGGATCACCCCTCTCCATCGCGTTGAGCAACTGGGTAACGTCGGCCATAAGGGCTATGATATGTCGTAGGGGATAAAGTGCCAGGTCAATTGGCCTTCTCCACGCCGAGGCCCTACGCCGGGGGGGGCTGGGCCAGGCCGCCTCAGCGCTGATCATTGCCGACGAAGCGGTACAAAAAGAGTTGAACTATTTCCACGAACACGCCGCACCGATGGAGTACCGGACGGGCCGACGGCGGGGCAAACCCATCGGCAGCGGAGCCGTGGAAGCCACCAGCCGCCAGTACCCGTGTCGCTTCAAACGTCCGGGTCAATTCTGGAGCCCAACGGCGACGAGGCCCTGCTTTGTCTGGAGACCTCTTGGCGCAACGGCCGCTGGCATCTGCTCTTCCCACACGCCCAGCCATTCGACCCGGCAAAAAACTGAGATGCGCCCCGAGGATACTTCTGAACGGAAACCGGCCTTGCTTGGGGCGGCACTGATGTCATACACTTCAGCCATATGAGCAACACACTGAGCGTTCGTCTGCCCGACGACCTGGCCGCTTGGCTGAGAGAGACGGCTGAACGCACCGGCCAAACCCAGGGCGAGGTCGTGCGGTCGCAGTTGGAGAAAGCCCGCGCCGCCAGCGGCGAAAAGCCCTGGATGGCGTTGGCCGGCGTTGCCAAGGGGTTGCCACGCGATTTGTCCACCCGTGAAGGTTTCGCCAAGCGATGACCGCCATTGCCGACACCGGATTCCTCGTGGCCTTCCTCAATGCCAGGGACGCGCACCACGCCTGGGCCGTGGGCTTGGCCGATCAGGTCACCGCCCCGCTGGTCACCTGCGAGGCCGTGCTCACCGAGGCGGCTTATTTGCTCGGCAACGTGACGCTGGTGATGCGGGTGCTGGCCAGCGGCTTGGTGGAGGTGGAGTTCAACCTGACCGCCAACCGGACGCATCTCGCTGAGTTAGCAGTCCGCTTCAGCGACCAAGAGCCCGACCTCTGCGACCTGTGCGTCGTCCGCCTGAGTGAATTGTTTCCCGACCACACTGTCCTGACGACCGACCGGAAGGACTTCGCCGTTTACCGCCGCAACAAGCGGGACGTAATCCCCGTCATCTTGCCGCCGGAGAAATGAACTGCTGCCGCGTGCAACCGAAGGAAACTGTCGTCCATGTGACGGACGGCGACACATGCACCGCCTCGAAGCAATCTCATATGCAGTGAAAGTAACTTGTAGCACCAATCCTATGGCCAGCAGCGAAGAAATTTTGGAAGTGGCAAAATCGGTGATCCATGAACTCGATCACTATGGGCTCGGAGCACCCTTCATCGCATACGTCAAAACTGCTCCACAGGAGCAAGTCGAACACGTTTATGTAACCCGAGAAACCGTGCTGCCACAACGAGCACCGTCAGGGCGTAATGTTCTCTACGTTCGCTACAGGCTTCCTCTCGGCAAGATTGCGGAAACCTCACCCGGTAACGTGGCAACGGTCCGAGTCGCGTTGTGCGCCAGAGGACTGGCGCAGTCCAAAACGCTGTCGCGCCCACCCAAACGCCACCAGAAAGGGCGGAGCTTTTGGACTGCGGCAGTCCTCTGCCGCTTTCGGATGGGCCCAGCCGGCACCCAGGCGAGAGCTTCTCATCATGCCCGAACCGCGGCCGCCCTGGCCTCACGCTCCCATCCACCATCTGGCCGAGGGCGGAACTTTTTTCCTCACGGCCAGCACGCTGCATAAGGCGCATCATTTTCGCGGCACGGAGCGTCTGCGCGTGTTGCATCGCGGCCTGCTGACCGTGGCCCGGGATTTCGGCTGGCATCTCGAAGCCTGGGCCGTCTTTTCCAATCACTATCACTTCATCGGCCACTCGCCGGAGAAGGCGCCGGACGCCTCGAACCTCTCCGAAATGCTGAGCCTGCTCCACGTGAAAACCGCCGGCTGCATCAACAAACTCGACCGCCAGCCAGGACGCCAGATGTGGTTCAATTTTCGGGAAACTCGATTGAACTATCAGAAGTCGTATCTGGCGCGATTGAACTACGTGCATCAAAATCCCGTGCGACACGGATTGGTGCCGGTGGCGAATCAATACCCGTGGTGTTCGGCGGCTTGGTTCGAGCGCGAGGCGTCGCCGGCCATGGTGAGGTCGATCTACCGGTTCAAAGTGGACCGGATTCAAGTGAGCGATGATTTCGAGATCGCGCCGGAGTGGTGATTGGAGCTTCGGGAAAAAGCGGCAGAGGGCTGCCGCAGTCCAAAGCCTTCGGGCTGGCCGGCCGGAGTCGGACCTGACCTGCCCCCGGTGGCCGCCAGCGCGGACCCCGAACGCAACTGGGCCGGCGCGGGATCTCAAGCACGTCCGACTGGGAGGCTTCCTGGGAAAAGCGCCAGAAGACTGGCGCAGTCCAAGACGCTGCCGCGGCCACCCACACGCCACCAAAGGGAACCAATCGAGGGTCTGTCTCCGTTCTCGTGGTCCCCGTTCTCGTGCTCTTGTCGACCTTCCATTGTCTTGCCGGGAAATTCTGTTCGGTCTGGCCCAATGGCGGCATCTATTGGGTGAGGTGAATGCCAACGGAGACGGTACGGAATTGCTGCGTGAGTACGCCAAGTCGGGTGGGGAGTCGGCCTTCTCCGAATTGGTCCGGCGCCAGGTGGATCTGGTGTACTCGACCGCCCTGCGTCGCTGTCATGGTGATCCTGCGCTGGCATCCGAGGTGGCTCAGAACGTTTTTATCGACCTGGCCCGCCGCGCGCGGAGCCCGCGTCAGGCGGAGGCAGAGGCGGTGCTCGCGGTCGCGTCGTTGGGCGGTTGGCTTCATCGCCATACCCTGTTTGTCGCGGCGACAGCGATGCGGGGGGAATCCCGCCGCCGCCATCGTGAAACGAACGCCATGCAGATGCAGGCTCATCGTGATTCC
>CAYYSX010000270.1:6222-8342 GCA_964474315.1 uncultured Verrucomicrobiota bacterium
GAACTGCTGCGACTCCGAGGCGAGGTGGCCCGGTTGCGGCGGGAACTCGCGGAGGCCAAAACGCCGCCAGTGAGACTGGAGGGCCGGGTCCTCCTTAGTGGCGAAGCGCCGCCGCCAAGAACGACGGACGTGCCGGCCGGATTGAGAGAAGCCTTTCCCCAAGGACTGGCGATCTCGCCGTACCAAGTCGCTGCCGATGGTGGGTTGGGCGAGGTGGTGGTCGCGGTGCTCAATCCGCCGTTACGGCGCCCGCCTCTATCCTCGACGCCGCGGTTCCTCACGATTTCTAATACGTTATGCTCGCCGCGGGTGCTGGCGGTGCATACCAATCAGCCGGTCGAGATCCAGGTCGAAGGCGGGCCGATGCTGAATCTCAGCGCCACCTGCCGCTCTGGACCCGGCTGGAATCGGGCTATTTCCGGCAGCGACACCTTTGTGAAGCGATTTGAAGTTCCCACCTCCCAGGTGCGCATCACCGACAACAATCATCCGTGGCTGGTTGCGCATCTGGCGGTGTTTGACCATCCCTGGTTCGCCGTGACCGATGCGTGGGGACAGTTTGCGCTCCCGCCCCTGCCGGCCGGCCGGTACACGCTGGAGTTTGCTCATCGCCGATCGGGAACCACGACCCTGGAAGTCGATCTCAACGAGAATTCACCTCCGTTGGCCATCGCGTTGGTCGTTAAACCTTGAGCGGCAGACGGATTGGGTTCGAGGGAGAATCAAGGGCTAGAATAATCAATTCCCGTCGTTCAACGGCTGGGTGCTGCGCAGGTAGGCGAAAAGGTCGCGGACCTGCTGGTCGCTCAGGTTGGCCAGCAGATCCTCGGGCATGAGCGACAGACCGGCGGGATGCAGCGATTCCAATTCATCGCGGGCCAAGGGAACGGTCTGACCGTCCGGGGTCCGCAACACCACCATCCGGTCATTTTGGTCGGCCACGAATCCAGTGAGCAGACGGCCATCCTTGGTTTCGGCCGAGAAGCTTTCGTACCCTTCCCGGATTTCCGCCCCGGGATTCACTATGTTCAGGAGCAGGTTCTCCAGATCAGCCCGGGGATAGACGGTAAGGTCCGGACCGATCTCGCCACCGCGTCCGAACAGCCGGTGGCAGACGCCGCAGTTCTCCAGATAGAGCTTCTTTCCCGCATAGGGCGATCCAGTGCTCACGTCGATGATGCCTGCCAACCGGACGATCTCCGCTTCCTTTTCGGCCGAGGTGGCTTCGCGGAGATTGGGCCACAGCTTCGTCAATTGTTGCCGCAGGCGATCGCGCTCGGTTTCGGACGTTCCGGTGTGCTCGGCCAGCTTCATGATCTGCCTCACGGTGTCCTTGGAAACGGCGGCGGTGGGAACCCGGCCGGAATCGACCGCCTCCAACAACGCCACAGACCAACCGGCGCGGCGGGAGAGCAGTCCAAACGCCGCCGGGCGGGCTTCGTCCGGATAGCTGGCCAATTGGGTGATCACTTCGGCGGCAATGGCCGGTTCGTCATACAAGGCCAGAGCGCCGAGAGCGGCGCGACGCAACTCGGGCTGACGGGCATCGCGGGTCACCGCGAGCAACACGGGCACGGCCTGGGGCTGACGGATTTCCCCGAACACGCTAATCAACTGTAGCCGCTGCGAGGCGTTCGTTTCCGGATCGGCGATGGCGGCGAGGGCCTGGGTCACGGCTTCCGGTTTTCCGCGACGGGCGCCAATCAGTAACGATTCGCCTCCGGCCTGTTCCATGGCCTGTAACAATTCGTCGGGCAGCCCGCTCACCGGCCGTCCTTGGAACGCCTCTTCAAACCCGCGGGTCAGTTGCCTCGTTGGTTCGGAACCCGGCGAAAGCTGAAACAGCCGAGCGCAGGCCAACAGATCCTCTTGTTTGCCGGTGGCGGCAAAGCGTCGCATCAGGCGCGACAGAATCGTGTTCTGCACGAGGGGCGCGCGCCAGAGTTCGCGGTCGGAGAAGAGCGCCAGCACCGCTTCCCGGTCGGTCGCGCATTTGTCTTCGATGGCCCACCATAATAGAAGCGGCTGCCGCGGGTCACCCGCGTCGGCATCGTGGGCCAGCAGGGCTTTGACGATGGGCAACGCCTGACGAGTGGGAAGCCGCTTGGCCGTCGAGGCCA
>CAYYSX010000271.1:0-8303 GCA_964474315.1 uncultured Verrucomicrobiota bacterium
TGCCCGCCGATGTGGTGGGCGAACTGGTGCGCAGCGGACGCGAGGCGGTCCTGGGAGGCGGGACCGCGACGGTGACCATTTACTTTTCTGACATCGAAGGCTTCACGTCGTCCTCCGAGTCGCTGACGCCCGAGGCGGTGGTGGCCCACTTGGGAGAGTATTTGGGCGCGATGAGCGATGGGATCTCCCGGCATCGGGGTACGGTGGACAAGTTCATCGGCGACGCCGTCATGGCCTTTTGGAATGCGCCGCAGCCCAATCCGCAGCACGCCGCCGACGCGTGCCGTGCCGCCTGGGAGAATCAGCGTACCCTCGAAGGGCTGCGGGAACGCTGGTCTCGAGAGGGCAAACCGGCGTGGCGCACCCGGATCGCCCTGCACACCGGCGAAGTGGTGGTGGGCAACATCGGCAGCGCCGCGCGGATGAACTACACCCTCATCGGTGACAACGTGAACCTGGCGAGCCGGCTGGAGAAGGTGAACAAACATTACGGAACCTCCATCCTGCTCAGCGAATCGACCCGGTTGCTAGCCGGCGACGCGGTGGTGGCACGTCCGCTGGATGTCGTGGCGGTGCGGGGACGGAGCGCCGGCGTGACCTGCTTCGAGTTGGTGGCCCTGCGAGGCAACGAAAGCGTCGAGGAGGCAGAATGGTGTGCCGCGACGGCGAGGGCGTTTGCGGCGTACCAAGACGGAGACTTTGGGACGGCCGTCGCCCGCTATGCTTACCTCCTGAAGCTCAAGCCGACCGACCGGGCGGCGAAGGTATTATTGGACCGATGTAAGGAACTGCAAAGGCAACCACCCGCCGGGCCGTGGAGCGGCGTGTATTTCCCGCCAGGCGATTGAAGTTGAATCCTGGAGTTTCAGTGGTGTGATCGGGAGCGGGTGAGGCGAGCGTTTTTCGACTAGACGGAAGCTCCGGGTGCCGAGCGGCGGCTCTGGCGGGCTCGAGGCAGGCGGGGTGCATCGCGCCAAAGACCCTCCAGGTCGTAGTGTTCCCGCACTTCAGGGCGCATCAGGTGGACGATGACGTCGAAGAAATCCGCCACGATCCACCCGGTCTGTCCGTGCCCTTCAGTGGCGTGGGGATGGAGGTGATGCTCCTCGCGCAAGGCCTCGAGCAATTCCGTTTCGACGGCTCGGAGCTGAGGTTCGCTGGAGGCACTGGCGATCACGAAAAAGTCCGTGATATCCGACAGCTTGCGCACGTCGAGGACGACCACGTCGTCTGCCTTCTTGTTTTCAGCCAGGGTGCGGCAGAGCTGCGCCAGCTTCTTGGAATCCATTGACCGGAATGGTTAGACGAGGTCGGACGGCGAACAAGGTGCTTTGTACCGCTTGTTTGGGATTTGGGTTTTGGACCTTGGAGCTTGGGTCCGCCTCCCGCTTGAGAACCGAATCAAGATACGCCCGTCCCGGTCCCCCTGGCCCTTGCGCCCCGTTTCCCCGGTCCGTTAGGTTCCCCGCCATGACGCTGACCGAAAAACTCCTCGCCCGCGCCGCGGGAAAAGCCCGAGTCGAGGCGGGAGACAACATCTGGGTGAACGCCGACGTGTTGATGACCCACGACGTTTGTGGCCCGGGGACGATCGGCGTCTTCAAGCGCGAGTTCGGTCCGAACGCTCGCGTCTGGGACCGCCGCCGGTTGGTCATCATTCCCGATCACTACATTTTCACGGCTGATTCGCTATCGAACCGCAACGTGGACATCCTCCGGGACTTTGCCCGCGAACAGGAACTGCCGTACTTCTACGACGTCATTGACGATGCCAACGGCCACTGGGTGTTCGATGCCTCCAAGGGCAATCTGAAAAAGCAGTACGGATCCTCCTACGCCGGAGTCTGTCACACCGCCCTGCCCGCCAAGGGACATACCCGCCCGGGCGAGGTGCTCTTCGGTACCGACTCCCACACCTGCATGGCCGGGGCGTTCAACCAATTTGCCACGGGCATCGGTAACACCGATGCGGGCTTCGTCATGGGTACCGGGAAACTGCTGGTCAAAGTGCCGGAGACGATGCGCTTCCGGCTGGAAGGCCGGATGCAGCCGGGCGTGATGGCGAAGGACATCATCCTGCATGTCATCGGAGAAATTGGGTTCGACGGCGCGACCTACCGGGCCATGCAGTTCGACGGGACGGGCATTTCCAACTTGTCCATGGACGACCGGATGACCATCGCCAACATGGCCATCGAGGCGGGCGGGAAGAACGGGATCTTCCCCTTCGATACGCGCACTGCCGAGTATGTGGAAACCCGCACCCGGTTGAACGGCACGCGCACCGCCTACGAACCGGTGGAGGCCGACGCCGAGCAAACGTTCGTCTATGAACTGGTAGTGGACCTCGACCAGTTGGAGCCGACCGTCGCCTGTCATCCCGATCCCGGTCAGCGCAAGAAGGCCAAGGAGCTGGGTCACGTGAAGCTGGACCGGGCCTATGTCGGTTCCTGCACGGGGGGCAAGACGAGCGACTTCGTGGAATTTGCCCGAGTGCTCCAGGGACGGAAGGTGACCATCGACACCTTTGGTGTCCCAGCGACGCCCGAGATCGTTCACGACCTGCAATCCACCCGTTGGGGTGGCCGAACGGTATGGGAAATTCTGGAGGATGCCGGGGTGCGGATGACGGAGAACGCCGGCTGTGCGGCTTGCCTGGGCGGGCCAGTGGACACGTTTGGACGTATGAACCAGGGGGGGCTCAAATGTATCAGCGCGACCAACCGCAATTTTCCCGGCCGAATGGGACACAAGGAATCGCAAGTGTTTCTCGCCAGTCCCGCCACGGTGGCGGCAAGTGCGATTGCCGGAAGAATCACCGATCCCCGCGAGTATCTGTCGAACTGAGGCGCGCACCCCGGTTGGTTCCTCAGAGCCTGTTCAAGCGGCTTCCGCTCCCCAACCTCCTGCGCCTCGTTCATGAGCTTGCTCGTCGTTCAAGGTCCGGAGATTCCGCCGCCGGCCGCCGAAGACCTGGCCGCGTTGACCGGGAGTACCTCCGTCCGGACCCCTCGTCCTGGGGTCATCCAAATCCGTCCCGTCCAGCGCCACGAAGGGGTCGCTGACTATTGCCGTCAACACCGCCTGGACTTCGCCTTTTTGGAATCTCCGCGACCGCTCTCCTCGTTTCGCGTGCTGGCGATGGATATGGATTCCACCCTCATCACCATCGAATGCATCGACGAAATCGCCGATTTCGCCGGGGTCAAACCCCAGGTGGCGGCGGTGACGGCGGCGGCCATGCGCGGCGAGCTGGATTTTCCCTCGGCGCTCCGTCAGCGCGTCGCCCTGCTGGCCGGCCTTTCCGAGTCGGTGTTGCAGCGGGTGTTTGACGAACGGCTGCAGCTCTCGCCGGGCGCGGAACGATTGCTCGCGGCGGCGCGGGGAGCCGGTCTCAAGACCCTGCTGGTATCCGGAGGATTTACCTACTTCACCGGAAGACTGGCGTCCCAACTCGGTCTGGACTTCACCCTGGCCAACACGTTGGAAACGGCGTCGGGCCGCCTCACGGGCCGGGTGGTGGGAGACATCGTCGATGCCTCGGCCAAGGCGGCGAAGGTTTCCGCCGTGTGCGCCGGTCTCGGCTGCTCCACGCGCGATGCGGTCGTGTTGGGAGATGGCGCGAACGATCTTCAAATGATGGCGCCGGCCGGTTTCAGCGTGGCGTTCCGAGCCAAGCCCGTGGTGCAGCAGCAAGCCTCGGCCGCCCTGAATTTCTGCGGTCTCGACGGGGTGTTGAATTGGCTAGATGAGGACTTCGGCGCGTGAGCGGTCGGCCGCGGGCCGGCTCGTGTGCTTCCTTGGCTCAGAGCCGGCTGGAAAATTCCGAGAAGGCCTCGCAATTTTTCAACCGGCTCTCAGCGGACCAATGCCTCGCCGAACTGGCACACGCGTTGTTCGAGATAAGAGTAGAAGGGATTGTACCGGAGCCGGAGCAGCACCCGCGGGGAAATGGCCAGCACTCCTCCTTCGCCACGAACTTCCAGATGGCCCAAGGCGATCTGATTGGTCAGGGCTCCTGAACCGTTCCCATAAACCGGGTCGTCGGGCGGAAACGGCAACGCCACATGGGACAGAGAAAACACCCCCGGCGGCCACTGCAGACTAAGTGGTTGGGACTCAATCTCCCCCGTGCCGGCGGCCCGGTGCAGGACTCGGGCGGCCCGGGGTTCGACCGAATCGCTGGTCACCGCGGTGACCGCAAAAGGCGTCGTGGCATCCCGCGTCAGCGTTTCGGTAAACGTCTCGGGATGGCTGACCATAAGCGCCCGGACGTCCGCTCCGCGTTGGATGTCGAAGAGCACCAGCTCATGTCCGTCCGGGGCGAGGCGGCGCAGAAACTGGTCGATCACCGCCGTGGGCACCACCGTGGCGTCCACCACGGACTGGAACGCCAACACGGGCGGAAAACCGGCCACCCCAGTTCCGCGGTCGAGCCGCTGGATACGTTGGTAGAGGCGGGTGGTAAGCCGATGAATCTGCTCACTCGCATTCACTGCAAACGAATTATACTTGTAAGGTTCATATTCGAGCCCCACCGACTGCCACGCGGCTTTTTTCATCCCCGGCAACCGGGAAAGCCTTCGCAACCACGCCGCCACGGCCGCCCCTGGAGTGATCCCGATGGCCGGAGAAATCAGCACCAGCCCGTCCACCCGGGGAAGCAGTTCCCCCTCCAGTTGAGACAGCACATAGTCCACCGCCAAGGTCGCCCCGTTGGAATAGCCAACGATGAACAGGGGTGCGTTCGTTCCCACTGATTCCCGCAGCGACACCGCGGCGATCCGGGTCGCCGCCGAAAAATCCTCCACGCGGGCACGCGTCAGTCCCACCGGGGCCGTGCCATGTCCGGGCAGGCGCAAGCCGATGACGTAAAAGCCATCCCGATGGAGGGTCTGTCCCAAGGCCCGCAGGCTGTAGGGCGCGTCCGAAAGACCATGCAACAGCAATACCCCGCCGCGGGGCGACGGGGCGGGAAGGATGAAGGTCCGGTTCCAATTGGTGGCCAGGACGGCCGGGTCGGCGAGTGAACCCGAGGAAAATCGGTTGAACACCCGCCGGTCCTCGTCATCGATCTGGTCATAGACTTCCTCCTGGAGCTGCTGGAACAGCTCGTCTTCCCGGGCCAGGTAGGCGTTGAGATCCGGCACGTTCCGCAAGTCCCCACTGCGAAACTCGGCCGAAAGTTCCGCCGTATGCCAGGGTTTCAATTCCGGCCGGCGGTGCAGGACCATCAGGTATCCGACGACCAGGGCGACCAGCACCGACAGGAGGCCGAAGAGGATAAACAGGGTCACCCGTCGAACGCAGGCGAGGAGAATCGGCGTCTTCAATGGAACCAACCTTGGCCGGAAGGCATCCGGCTCGGGAAGGCGGAATGACGGGCGATTTGACCGCGCCGGAGTACCCGGAACCGGTCTTCGGTGAGGCAAGGCGGAAAACCAGCGGACTAGAAATTAATCATGCGCGGTCGGACCTCAATGCGATCTCCGCCCATGAGAACCAGATCCTGGGAAGGATCTCCGGCGCGCCAGATTTGGTCCACGTTGACAAGGTTGGTAGTGGTGGCTCCGGCCACCGGGTCGAATCGGTAGAGAAGCACATGTCGAAAATTGGCAACCTCGCTCCGCGGCAGTTCAGCGAGGCCTTCAGAAAGGCGTTTCGCTTGGCCTTCGATCAGAGGAATCACTCCCTGTACTTCTCCAAAGACCACAACCTTCGGGGCTTCGGCTGCCGTCAGCGAGGCGGGTTCAGGCGGAGTATTCGCCGCCGCCACTTTCCGGTGGAGTTCCGCAACTTGCCCGCGGAGTCGTTGCAGCTCCGCCTGGTTCTCCCGCAAGGTAATGAATTCATCGCTAAGCGAATCGGAATTCACCTGCAATTGCTTGAGCTGTGCCCGAGTCAGTTCCAGTTCCTGAGCCAGCTCGGAGTTATGAGTGCGAAGGTGCTGACTGTTTCGCATCTGAATCACGACGGAGGTAGTCAGGCCGACAACGGTCGCGGTGAGCGCGATCCATTTCACACTGCTGGCGGAGAATAGAGTCATAAGTCCAATGGTTGAAGTCGCGGTGAGGGTGGTCAGCGAGGTTGTTATCACCGCCGACACCAGAGCCGGAGGGGCGGTGGTCACGGCGTGCCCGGTGAGCAGGGTGCTTAGTGCCGTCGCCGTTGAAGTCATCACCAGATTGATGTGTTCGCGCACGATCTCTTCCAAGCCGAGTTCGTCACCTTCAATCGTAAACCGCTCCAACGCTGACCTCTGGGTTTGCATCGCCGTCTTCCTTCCTACTGCCGCCAAGATCAGAAACCGAACGCAGATACTCGTTCACTGCCGGCATTTCGCCGGAACCACCGCAGAAGTTGGACCGATGGGGAAACCGCCCACCGAAACGAGCCACTTCCGGAGCTTTGGGATTTGAAGCTTCTTTGGATCTTGGGTTTTGGCCCTTGAAGCTTCGGGGGAACGCTACAGATGACCTGGCACTTTATTTCCCGAGCTGCGTCAGCAGTTCCTTTGACCGCCGATCAATCCAGGTCGTCGGATACTCCTGACGAAGGCGTTCGAAAGCGGCCATGGCGTCTTGGGTCTTCCCGCTTCGCATCAGAGCGCTGGCTTCCTTGAACTCCTCCTCGCCGACGGTCAAGGCACGAGCCATGATACGCCCGGACTCGCGGGAAGTGAGGTGGATGGGCACTTTGCCGAGAACCGGTGGGTTGGTGTCCGTCAGGATGCGAAACGCCTCCGGGTTTCGCTCGCGAAACAAACGGGCGCGCATATCGCGTTGCTGGTTGAAGGCATCGCCGCCCTCGCGCTGGCCATGCACGTTGATATCGGCGATGGCCAGCCCATCCGGCCCTTCCGCCTGCGCCACGATTTTCCCCTGCGGTGAAATGATCATCGCTCCCCCGTCGCGTTGGGCCACCGCGAGCCAGACAAAATTCTCCACCGCCCGCACTCGCAAGGCCTGCACGCCAATGTCGTCGTCGCCGATGGCCGCGCCGCCCATGGTCGGGAAGAAAATGATGTCCGCCCCTTGCAAGGCAAGGCATCGCGCCGTTTCGGGAATCACCAGGTCGTAGCAGATGAGCAATCCCGCCGTGCCCAGATCCGCGGTGGGGAAAACGGGGAAGTTAGTTCCACGCGAACGGGCTCCTGCCTCGGACCACGTGGGGCAGACCTTGTGATATCGCCCGATCTCTTTCCCATCGCGACCCAACAGAAAAGCGGTGTTGTAGGTGTTGCCATCGTTTTCCGTAAAGTCGCTGCAAACGACCAGGTACATCCGATGCCGCGCCGCCGCCTGGCCCAGACGTTCGATCATGCGAGGAACCGCCTTCGGCAGAAGATGTCTGGATGAGGACTCGTTCGCCCCCACCCAGTTGAGCAAGCCCGGCGTGTCTTCCGGCAACACCAGCGCATCGCAGTGCGCCTCGCCCGCGCGATTCACGATGCGCTCCAATTCGGTGAGGTTGGCTTCCACGGCCGCCAGCGCTTGGTCTGGAGGCAGACGGTAATCCACCATGCGACGTTTCGCCTGCGCGGTGGCGATACGAACCGTGTTGGTGGTCGGCGAATCGGACTCGACGGCTGAGGCGGAAGACACCAGGGAAACAACGAGCAGCCAAAGCAAGCGGTGTCCGGCGGTCATACGAACGCAAAATGCCGGGACGCCGCTGCCGCGACAACGCGATAATCGTTCGCGACTGGAACGGGGCGTATCTCAGATTACCAGATCTGGACTCGGACCTACATGGGCGTCGAAATCGTATTGGAGCAGGAAATTCCCGGCGCCAGCGCCGCTGAAAGCCAATCAACCACAGGGGACTCATTTCCACGGATCCGAAAGAGATTCCGGGGCGATTGCTTCCAAGGCTTCCCGCGCATAGTCATGCATCATGATTCCGCGAGAATAGAGTAATTGACGCAGGGCCGGCACAACGGGACGACCGGAGGCTCCGAGTTCTCCCAACAGACGGACCAATTCATAACGTCCGGCTGTCCCGGGTTGGGACAGGACCTCGGTCAGCACACTGAACGGCTCGGGTGAGGAGGGATCAAGGCGCCAGGCGGAAGTCAGGGCCATCGCCCGGAGACGGGTGTTTTTTGTCGTTGCCGCCAGGTTTCGCAGTGCCGGCACGGTGCTCTGGGCGATCTCTCCACGACGTCCAAGCTCCCAAGCCGCAACGAACGAATCTCCGGTGCCGGGTTGCTCCATCCGCTTCGCCAGCTCGTTGATCCATCGCGGATCGTTTGGAGCTAAGCGTCCCAGCGCGATGACCGCCAGAAGTCCGGGATGGTTGTT
>CAYYSX010000272.1:0-8288 GCA_964474315.1 uncultured Verrucomicrobiota bacterium
TTCGACGCCACCGGCCGGCTGTGGGTGACCACCTCGATTGAGTATCCGTGGGCGGCGCCGACCAACCAAGTCGGACGGGATCGCGTGATGATTTTTGAGGACTTTGGTCCCGACGGCCGGGCGCGGAAGGTCACCCAGTTTGCCGACGGGTTGAACATTCCCATCGGCGTGTATCCGTTCCGCACCGACACCAACGGCTGGAAGGCCGTGGTCTGGAGCATCCCTCACATCTGGCTGCTGGAAGACACGGATGGCGACAGCCGGGCGGATAAACGGACCCCGCTGTACGGGCCGTTTGATCATACTCGGGATACCCATGGCAATCAGGCATCGTTCCGACGGGGGTTCGACGGCTGGCTGTACGCGACGCACGGCTTCAACAACGATTCGCATGTCACCGCGCGCGACGGCAGCCACGTGGATCTGAACTCGGGCAACACCTACCGGATCCGTCTCGACGGTTCGCGCATCGAGCAACACACCCACGGCCAGGTGAATCCCTTCGGTCTCGCGTGGGATGCACGGGGCAACTTGTATTCCAGCGACTGTCACACCGCGCCGATTTACCAACTGCTGGCCGGAGGTTGGTATCCCAGCTTTGGCAAGCCCCATGACGGATTGGGCTTTGCCCCGGTGATGCTGGAGCATGCTCATGGCAGCACGGCGATCGACGGCGCCTGCTATTACAACGACGACCTCTGGCCCGTCGAATTTCAGGACACGTTCTTCATCGGCAATGTCATGACCAGCCGGTTGAACCGGGATAAGATTACCTTTGCCGGCTCCACCCCGAAGGCCGCGGAACAGCCCGACTTCGTCACCAGTACCGACCTTTGGTTCCGCCCGGTGGACACGCATTTGGGGCCGGATGGCGCCCTATATATCGCCGACTTCTACAACCGCATCATCGGTCATTATGAAGTGCCGCTAACTCATCCCGGTCGAGACCGGGAGCGGGGCCGAATCTGGCGGGTGATTTACAAGGGAACGGACGGAACGGCCCGCCTGCGGCCACCGGCCTTGCCGACGGATCTGGACGGGCTGCTGACGGAATTGGCCTCCCCCAGCCTGGCACGCCGGATGTTGGCGACGAGCGAGATTCAGGACCGGTTTGGCCGCCCGGCCGTCGGCGCGATCGAGGCGCAGTTGAAGTCCTCCCGGAACGCCTTCCAACGCATCCAGGCTCTCTGGCTCCTGGAGCGCTTGGGGGGGAGTACCGAGCCGTTGGCCGCGGCGGTGACGGATGCCGATCCTCTCGTGCGTACCCACGCCTACCGCATCCTAATCGAACGTCCTGCCTGGAATGAACGCTTCGAAGCCGCCGTCCGACAGGCCGCCCAGAATGATCCGGACGGCCTGGTGCGTCGCTGCGCGGTCGAAGCGTTGGGGGCTCATCCTAAGATCGAAAACCTCCCCCTGCTGCTGGCGATCCGCGCTCAGGTTCCGAGCGAAGATACCCATTTGCTTTACGTGGTTCGCAAAGCCATCCGGGACCATTTGAACCGCGACGACGTTTTCGCGGCGATCAACGCCCAGACTGATTTTTCGCCGGCACCGGGGCTGGTGGATGTGGTGATTGCCGTTCGCTCCCCGCCAGCGGCGACCTTTCTGCTCAACCGCCTCGACACCCTGTCGGCGAAATCCTCCCCCACGTTGGCCGAGGCGCTCCAGCACGCCGCCCGGTATGCGCCGGAATCCGACCTGCCTCAGTTAGCGGAACAAATCCGGAGTCGCCACGCCGGGCAGTTCGCCGCCCAGTTCGCGCTGTTCAAATCATTGGACCAAGGGTTGCGCCAACGTGGCGTCGCGCTCCCTCCGTCCCTTCGCGCCTGGGGACTGGAATTGACCGAACAATTACTCGCTGCGGAAACCGGACCCACCTGGAGTTACCTCCCCACTTCCAACGCACCCACGGCGGATCCCTGGGACTTCCAGGAACGCCCGCGATCCGACGGCCGGGTCATCCGGGTGTTGTCGAGTTTTCCTCACGGCGAACCCCTGACAGGAACGCTCCGCTCTCCGGTATTTACCGCCGGACCTGAGCTGAGCTTCTGGCTGTGCGGTCATGACGGCTATCCGGACCAACCCGCCGGCGGCCGCAACGGGGTCCGGTTGTGTGAAGACGGGACCGGCAAGGTGCTTTTCACCGCCGCCCCGCCCCGAAACGACGTCGCCGGTCGGATCGTCTGGGACACCCGACCCGTGGCCGGTCAACGGGTCTATTTCGAGGCCACGGACGGCGATGTGGGGGCGGCTTATGCGTGGCTGGCCTTCGGCGATTTCGAGGGGGGACCCGCACTGCCCGCCACCACTCCGCGCGGACGGACGGAACAGCTTCTCAATGCGGCTGACCTGGCTAACCGGCTGGCGCTTATGCCGGATTCGCCGGGTTTCGCCAAGCTGGCGCCGTTGGCCGGTATCATGCGGGATCCCCAGGCGGATCTGGCGCTGCGGGCCGCCGCCTTGCGGGTGATGGTGCCGGCGTTGAGGGCCGAGGCGGACTGCCTGGCGGATCCGCAGATTCCCATGGTGTGGCGCCAACGTGCGGCCGCCGGAATCACGACCGGCGATCCCGACTTGCAGAAGGCCTTCCAGACGGCGCTGTGGAAGGAGGCACCCCACCGGGTGCAGGTCCGCTTTGCCCGGCTCGGAGCCCAGGAGGCCCCCACCGCGAAGGAGTTCGCCCTCGGGGTGGATCGGGGCGAGATTCCGGCCGCCGTGCTGAGAGACAAGCCGCTGCGGGACTCCCTTCTTGCGGCCGCCGATCCCACTTCCCGGGCCATTTTGGAAAAGGCCATTGCCTCGCTGCCGCCGGCCGACGAGACCCGCACCCAACTGGTGGTGGATCGTCGCAATGCCTTCGCCGAAGCCAAACCAGAGGTATCGATTGGGGCAGGCTTATATGAGCAGAACTGTGCCGTCTGCCATCAGCTTAATGGCCAAGGTGGGCTGGTCGGGCCGCAGTTGACCGGCATTGGCAACCGGGGCGTGGAACGCCTGTGCGAGGACCTTCTCGATCCCAACCAGAACGTGGATCACGCCTTCCGCCAATCCGTGATCACGCTCAAGAACGGTGACGTTCTGGCGGGGTTGTTTCGGCGTGAGGAAGGTGACCTGCTGGTCTTTGCCAATGCGGCGGGCAACGAATTCAACGTGGCCAAAGGCGACGTCTCCGAGCGTCAGGAGAGTGAGCAATCTTTGATGCCCGACAACTTCGGCGAAGTTCTCTCCGTCACCGATTTCAGCCATTTGCTGGCGTTTCTGCTGAGGCAACGGTGATGAAGCCGGGACACCAATGAACACGAATAAGTGCCACACGAATGAACACGAATGTTCGTTCGCGCGAGGTATGGCACCTGACGGGGAGGTTCGGAGACGAGAGAACCCCGATCATTAGGTCAGTACGTGGCGGAGATAGAGATAGAGCAACGGGGCATTGAATAGGGGGCTGTCGATCAGGTCGAGGATGCCGCCAATGCCCGGGAACATCCGACCCGAATCCTTGACCCCGGCCTCGCGTTTGAAAGCGGATTCAATCAAGTCGCCCACCACCGCGCCCACGCTGAGAATCAATCCAATGACCAGCGCATGCCCCACGGTCAGTTCCTTGAGGCGGTCCCCGGCCACCAGAGCCAAAGCCACGCTGGCCCCGGTGGAAATCAAGACCGCCCCGGCAAATCCCTCCCAGGTCTTCCCCGGACTGATCCGCGGAATCATTTTGTGCCGGCCCAGCAGGGAGCCAACGCTATAGGCTCCGATGTCGCTAAACTTGGTCACGATCAACAGATAGAGGACATAGAACCGCCCATCGATCCCCGGCAGGTAATTGATCTTCTGGATGAAGTTGAGCAGCCAGGGAACATACATGAGCCCCATCAGCGTGGTCGCGATGCCGGAGAACCCCTGGAGGTTGTGCGGGTCGAAAAGCTGCCGCAGACAGAGACCGAGAACGAACAGGACCAGCACGCCCGTCTCGAAGTCATTGGGCTTGCCGGCCAGAAGCTGGTGCCCCTGAGCGTGGGTGACGTAATAATGCGTGCTGGCCATCAGTGCCAGACCGGCCACCAGTCCCCACCATTTGAAACACTTCAACCCGCGCTTTTCGATCAGGCCGTAAAACTCCCACAGACCGGCCCCTGCCAGCAGGATCATCAGCAACAGGAACACGTAGTTCGCCACGACCTGATTCCGGGAGAAGATCGCCGTCAGCACGATGGCCCACAGCACGACCGTGCTCAGCAGGCGGCGCAGAAAAATGCGGCCCTTCGAGACCGGAGGAGGAGCGGCGTCGGACGTGGGTGGCATGACGCCGGTTCTGCTAACAGGCCAGCGCACCAGACGAAAGACCGCGCATCAGGAAAGTCAGTCCCGCCCAAGAATCCGCCGGGTCACCAACGGCAGTTGTTCCAGATCCATCCAGGTGAGGAAATCAATCGTCTTGAACTCCCGATCGATGGCGGGCGGGCCGCAGATCCTGGCCCCGAAGGACAGATAAGCTCGCAGCAGCTTGGGCAGCTTGGGCGCGGTGACCGACGGGGCGTCGAGCGGGCAGGCGAACTCGGGGGTGGGAACGGTGCGGAACGCCGGTTCGACCAAGTAGTGCCGCGCCAATTCGGCATAGGCCGCCGCGCCGATCGCCGGATCCTGGGAGGTCAGCGAGCTGCACCCGACCAGATAACGTGCCTGATGCTGCCGGGCATAGTCAGAGATACCCTGCCAGAGCAGCCCGATGACCGGGAGGCTGCGGTGATCGCTGTGAACGCAGGCCCGCCCCAGCTCGATGATCTCCTCCTGAACCGGGCGGAACGGACCAAAGTCAAACTCCTGTTCGGAATAGAAGCCGCGGTTCTGGCGGGCCACCCGGCCGCTTTGGAGACGGTAAGTTCCGACCACTTCGCCCGTCTCTTTCTTTTCCACCAACAGGTGATCACAGATGGCATCGAAGGGATCCTCATCCCGCAACGTGATATAAGATCTCTCCAACCCTTCATTCAGCTCCAGGTTGAACACCAGGAAGCGGAGCGTCTGAGCGGAACGGAGATCCTCAGCCGTCGCGGCCAGACGCAAACGATACGGCAGGTCGGCGGAAGCTCGGGCGAGCATGCGGGAACCCAATTCGCCACGCTCGAGGTCGGGGGCGGTGTGGTCGGGAGCGGACATCAACCGGTTCATGGATGAACAATGCGCCGCCGGCTGGCAAGCGCGCACGTGAAAGCCGGGTGATGTCCGTGACAGCCGAATGGCAGTGGTTACGAAGTCAGGGCGCCTTCGGCCGCGTCTTCCGACGTGGGCTTCTTCTGGGAAAAGGCGAGCTTCTGGCCATCGGAGGTGACATATACCGGTTCCCCCTCGGTCAACGAACCGCGCAGAATCTCCTCGGCGAGCGGGTCCTCCAATTCCTTTTCCACTGCCCGGCGCATGGGTCGTGCCCCGTATTGCGGATCGAACCCCTTGGTAATGAGGAAGTCCTTCGCCTTGTCATCCATCACCAGCTTCACGTTCCGGCGGGAGATACGCTCAATGACCTTCTGCACCTCCAGCTCCAGAATCTCCACCAACTCGGGCTTGCCGAGGGTTCGGAACACGATGATGTCGTCCAGGCGGTTGAGGAATTCCGGCCGGAAGAATTTCTTCGCTTCGTCCAGCGTCCGGCCCCGCATCGTCTCGTAATCGGCGGCGTCGCTCGGCTTGGCAAAGCCGATGACGTTGTTCTTGCGCAGGACGTCGGAACCCACGTTGGAGGTGAGCAGGATGATGGTATTGCGGAAATCCACGATCCGGCCCAGCGAGTCGGTCAGCTTACCCTCTTCGAGAATCTGCAACAGCATGTTCATTACGTCAGGATGGGCCTTCTCAATCTCGTCGAACAACACCACCGAATAGGGTTGCCGACGGACTTTCTCCGTGAGCTGTCCGCCCTCTTCGTATCCCACATAGCCCGGAGGCGATCCAATGAGACGACTGACGGTAAACTTCTCCATATACTCGCTCATATCGAGTTGGATGAAGCTCTGGGCCGAACCGAACATCTGCTCAGCCAAGGTGCGGGCGAGCAAGGTTTTGCCGACGCCCGTGGGTCCGAGGAGCGCGAAACAGCCGATGGGGCGCTTGGGATCCTTAAGATCGGCCCGGGCGCGACGCAGGGCCTTGGCGAGCGCGGAGACTGCGTCTTTCTGGCCGATCACGACCTTGCTGAGCTCGACCTCGACGTTCAGCAGTTTTTGGGTTTCGGTCTGGCCCATCCGTTGCAACGGGATTCCGGTCCACTTGGAGACCACCTGGAGGATGTCGTCCTCATTGACTCGCACGCGGCGCTCCTCCTTGTTCGTCTTCCATTCGGACAAGATTCCCTCCAACCGTTCCTTGGTGGCCTTTTCCCGGTCCCGCAACTGGGCCGCCCCTTCGAAATCCTGATCCTTGATGGCCTGCTCTTTCTTATGTTTGAGCTGTTCGATCTCGGCTTCGATGTCCTTGACGTTCGGTGGCCGCTGCATGGCCGCGATGCGCGCCTTGGCGCCGGCCTCGTCCATGACATCGATCGCCTTGTCGGGGAGGAACCGGGCCGTGATGTAGCGGTCGGACAGCTTGACGCAGGCCGAAATAGCGTCGGCTTCATATTCGGCCTTGTGATGCTCCTCATATTTGGGCTTGAGGCCGTTCAGAATGACGATGGCGTCCTCGACGCTGGGCGGTTCGACCTTGACGGTCTGGAAGCGGCGTTCGAGGGCGGAGTCCTTCTCGATGTACTTGCGGTATTCGTTGAGGGTGGTGGCGCCGACAATCTGCATCTCGCCGCGACTCAGGGCCGGTTTGAAAATATTGGAAGCGTCCATGGTTCCCTCCGCGGAACCGGCGCCCACGATGGTGTGCAGCTCGTCGATGAAGAGGATGATATTCTTGGACTTCCGGATTTCATCCATGACCGCCTTGATGCGTTCTTCGAACTGCCCGCGGTACTTGGTGCCGGCCACCATCAAGGCCAGGTCGAGCGTGATGACGCGTTTGGTCGCCAGGAGTTCGGGGACGTTGCCCTTGGCGATCTCCTGGGCCAACCCCTCGACAATGGCGGTCTTTCCCACCCCGGCCTCGCCCAGGAGAACCGGGTTGTTCTTGGTTCGGCGACAGAGGATCTGGATGACCCGCTCGATCTCACTTTGCCGGCCGATCACCGGATCCATCTCCCCTTTTCGGGCCAGCTCGGTCAGGTCGCGTCCAAAGGCCTTCAACGCCGGGGTTTTGACCGCCTTCTTGCCTTCCTCTGACTTGCCCGCCTTCACTTGTTCGGCGGGCTGCTCCGGATTGGCCTCCTCGCCCTCGTTCTGCTGGAAGCCGGGGTCCAGTTCCTTGAGGATTTCCTGCCGGCACGCCTCGATATCGACATCGAGGTTTTTGAGGACCTTGGCGGCGACCCCATCCCCTTCGCGCAGGAGTCCGAGGAGAATATGCTCGGTGCCGACGTAGGTGTGATTGAGCGCTTTGGCCTCGCGGGCGGCCAGGGCGAGAACCTTCTTCACGCGCGGGGTGTAGGGGATATTGCCCCCGACCTTCCCTTCGCCGCCATTGCTGCGGACCTCTTTCTCGACTTCCTGCCGGACGTTGTCGAGGTCGAGCCCCATGCGTTGGAGGACGTTCACTGCCACGCCTTGTCCGAGCTTGATGAGTCCGAGAAGCAGGTGCTCCGTGCCGACGAAGTTGTGGCTGAAGCGGTCGGCCTCCTTGCGGGCGAGGGCGAGGACCTGCTGGGCGCGGGGGGTAAAATTGTTCAGATTCTCTTCACTCATGGCGTCGTGGTCGGCGGTGGGCGTTTCCTAATTTCACCGCAACCCTTCAAATCTGGGCATCTGAGCCGGCAAGGTCAAAAGTTCTTCGATTGCAGGGGGGCATCTTGAAGTGGTTCTTTCCGGGACGCCGGTTGAAAGTTCGAAAAGCCAGGGGGGGCGCATCTCAGGTTTGGTGGGGTGTCCGGGGACGGTCTGCCGAGGGCAGCACGGAGGAGACCCTAGCGTGGCGTCCTCAAGGGTCGCTCCGTCCGCTCCCGCCCAAGGACCACCCTCTTCAGGAGGCTTCACCGTCACCGCTCCCATCGCCCCAGCGTTCCTGACCGCCTCGACTCTACCCGGTGAAGCGGGCTCGAGCCCGCGGTCCTGACCCGGGAGATCGAGCAGACGAGCCGTCCGCGCTCCCGACCGCGGCCGCAGCTCCGTTGAACAGCGCAGGGAAGTCTCATTCCAATTCCCCGGTCCAGGGGCCGGCGGTGCGTTGCCAGAGCCAGCGGTAATCGGGATTGT
>CAYYSX010000273.1:0-8192 GCA_964474315.1 uncultured Verrucomicrobiota bacterium
CCGAGGACGGAGGCATCCAGGGAGTGCAGGAGAACCCGGTTATGAAAGGCGGCGGTATCGCGAAACGAGGGGATCAGCACGTTGAGAGGGGAATTGGAAACAAAGTCGTCCCCGAAGCCGGACACTTCGGATACCAGCGTCAGCAGCGCGTCGTTTGCCAGGTCGGGATCCATGCTCTGTCCGTTCAGGTTCCCGGCGCTGCCATTGAGGAGACGATAGTCGGGCCATCCATCGCTGTTGGTGTCGATCTCCACTTCCAAACCGATGAATAGATACTGCGGGCTGCTCCATTTCCCGCCGGTGGCCAAACCGAAATAGAGCCGGGTCTGGTCCAGGTCGCCGGTCCGTGCGTAGTCGCTGGTGGCACCGGCCGCCACCAGATCGCCGGTCTCGGAACCGGCCAAAGGATCGAGGAACCCGAGCTGAAAGATCGAGACGAGCGGCGCGGGATGAAACGCGGCGCCTCGGGTCGGCAGGGGGACGGCGGCTACGGCCGCGTCGGGAACACCGATGTTGCGGGCCGTCACGGCAAAGGAGGCGGTCGGCCGGGCCGCCACATGCCAGGGAAGATGAAGTTGCTGCGTGGCATTGGTGAACCAGATCTGGCCGCTGGTTTCGTTGAGAAAATAGCGGAACTTGTCACCGATGGCTTCGCCCGACGTGCCATCCCGTTCGGTCACCAGTCGAGCCGGATCGATATCGAGGCGGAAGCCGACCTGTGCGGAAGACCGGCCCGGAACGGTGATCGAATTCGCCAGCGGTACGAGCGTGACGCCCGGATTGGTGAGGGTCTGGCTCACGCGGACCTGGAAGGTCACTGGAGCGGCGCTCTGGTTCACCACTCGAACATTCCGACTCAGGTTCAACGGCGCCGACAACTCATGGGCGCCAAACGATACCGAAACATCGCCCTGTCCGGTTTCGGCGCGGACCAGCGCCATCGTCTGAAGCGCAGCATCCACTTGGAGCCGGCCCGCTCCAATGCGGCTCTCCGGATAGAGCACCCGGGATCCCGAGAGCATCGGTGACGTGGTATTCATGAGGGCGGCCTTGATGTCTTCGACCGACCAAGTCGGCCGTGCCTGCCGCATCAGGGCCGCCGCTCCGGCGACATGGGGGGCGGACATGGAGGTGCCCGTCTGGGAAGTTCCGTCGAATCCGGTGCCGGTTTTGGCGGAGAAGATACTCGTTCCGGGTGCGGTCAGGTCCGGTTTCAGCCGCTGATCGCCCACGCTGGGGCCGCGGGACGACGAATCGCTGATCTGGTCGGCCAGCTCGGGCCGGCTGACGGCGGCAAAGGCGTCGAGGGTCGCCGTCAGCCCGTTGGCGAGCTGGCCCTTGAGAATGACGCCGTCGATCTGGGAAATCATGACCCCGGGGATGCGAATGTCGCTAGTGTCGCCGGTGCCCCCCATCTCGAGGGGCGGACCGTCCACATTGTTGACCACGATAACGCCGACGGCCCCGGCGTTCTGTGCCCTGCGAATCTTGTCCACGAAGAAGCAGGTGCCACGGTCGATGAGGGCGATCTTTCCCTGCAGCGCAGTCGGGTTGCGGAGATCCTCACACGCCAGGGGCGGGTCGGTCTGGACGACCTGGGCG
This sequence comes from uncultured Verrucomicrobiota bacterium, assembly GCA_964474315.1. GTDB lineage: Bacteria > Verrucomicrobiota > Verrucomicrobiia > Limisphaerales > UBA9464 > UBA9464. The sequence continues at coordinate 1,603 of CAYYSX010000273.1, forward strand.
GTGACCGGTCCGTGGGAGGCCAGGGGCGGGGTGAATACCCCCTCGGCGGAAGCGTAGTCTCCGGCCACGGCGGCCGGAGCAATAACTTCGATCGTGGAAAAGCTGGCCCCGTCGTCGAGGGAGTTGGCCACCGTGATGGCGCGATTGGCGATTCCCGGAGAGCCGGCCACGTAAAAGGTGTTTCCCGAATTCCCCGCCGAAACGACCACGATCACGCCCTGATTCACCAACCGGTTGACCGCCTCGGCTTCCGGATCGCGTCCGTCCATCACGCCAAACGCGCTGCCCAGGGAGAGGTTGGCCACCTCCACCCGGTCGGCAAAACTGCCGTCCTGGTTGGGATCCAGGCATCGTTCCAGGGCCCGAATGACCATCGTGGAGGCGGTGCTGCCGGCGCTTCCGAACACCTTGTAAGCATATAATTTTGCCTCCGGCGCGACTCCTGGGCCGATGCTGAACTCCCGGAAGTCCAACGCTGAAGTATAGGGACCGGTATAGGGCGTGCCATTGGTCAGCACCCCGTTCCCAGCGGCAATGGCGGCCACGTGCGTTCCATGGCCGTTGGCGAACGTGTCCAGCGGGTCAGGATCAGGTCGGGGCGTGGGACTGCCATCGATACCGCTGCTGTCGTAGTTGTCCCCCACGAAATCGGTGCCACCGATCACCCGGTCCGTGGGAAAACTACCGGGTTCAATCACGGTCGAATCGTTGGCGGCAAACTCTTCCGGGTCGCCGCTCCCACCCAGGCTGGCATGATTGTAGTCGATTCCCGAATCGATGATAGCGATGCGCATCCCGGCTCCGGTCCAGGGACCGGCGGTCAACGACCAAGCGGCCGGCGTTCCCGTCCAGGGGACGCTGGTTTCGAGCGCCCGGCTGAAATGCTTCTCGAGCCGCACGGACTGCACCCCGGCCAGTTGGCGAAGAGCGGGTAGTTGCGTCCGGGAAATGCGAACCACCACGGCGTTGAGTAGCGTATCGAAGCGGTCCGTTACCACTCCGCCCAGTCGAAGTACCTCCTGTTCCAGGGCCGCCTGTTGGTCGGCGATTTGGCGTCGTCGGTCAGGCAGCGGCAGGAAGCCGGCCGCGGGACGGACCCCGGAGGGCGGATTGGCGGCCAGGGGCTCGCCTTCGAGCGTGACGATCACCGTCACCTCGGTTGGTTCCGGCGGACTCGCACCCAGGGCGGGCACGATCCACAAAAGGAAAACGAGACAGGACAAGCGGCGCATCATGGCAGGTCTGGTGTTGAATGGCTGAACCTAGCAATTCCCGTCCCATTTGCGAAGCGCCCATCAGAAAACGGCACCTCGAAGGCTCAGTTACCAGCGAAGGCGACGAAATTCCTCAGCAAGCGCAGTCCAACCGATTGACTTTTCTCCGGGTGGAACTGGGTCGCCCAGACGTTCTCCCGACAGATCGCTGCGGCAAAGGAACCTCCGTAATCGGTCCGGCCGGCGACAATGGAGTCGTCCGCCGGCCGCGGAAAGAAGCTGTGAACGAAGTAGAAGTGGCTTCGCTCGGGAATCCCGGCAAAGAGGGGGCAGGGGGACTGAGTGTATTCGACCTGGTTCCAGCCAATCTGCGGGATCTTGAGTTGGGGTTCCTGTTCGGTGGGTTCGAAGCGGACGACGGGGCCGGCGAAGATGCCCAGTCCGCGGGCGCAGGAATTGAACTCGTCGCTTCGCTCGAACAGCGCTTGGTACCCAACGCAAATACCGAGAAACGGCCGGCCGGCGTGGATCCAGTCTTTCACGGCGCCGTCGAGTTCCTGGCGGCGGAGCGCCTGGAGGCAATCGTCGAAAGCCCCCACCCCGGGGAGCACGATGCCCCGGGCTTCCCCCCAATCCTGTGGCGATCTGACGCGCTTGACCTCGGCGCCAGCCGCGAGGAGGGCTTTTTCGACGCTGCGGATGTTGCCGGAATCGTAGTCGAGGAGGGCGAGCATGGGTTAACTTTGTCTGTGGGATCGATCCAAACGTTTCCTCCGCCGGGAAGGACGTTCTTTGGGGCGTTTTGCCACCGACGAAGCGGACAATTCCTCCAAACCGCGTAGCCGCGTCCGAATGAGTTCCATGTGCAGCAGGTCCTTGGGCCGGGCAATCACCGATTTGCTGTGATAAATCCGTTCCAAAGGCAATACGGCGATCGTGAGTCCCAGCCATTCGCAATGGTGTGCCCTGGCATACTCAGAGGTGAAAGAGCGGAGGCCGCCGACCGAATACAGGAAATCGATCCGGCTTCCGTCGGGAAACTCGACGACATTGGGGGAAAGAGCCTGGGCGCCGAGCCGGATAGCCCGGTTGATGACGCGCATGTATTGGCGTTTGGGGAGGTCGATCCAAAAGTCGGTGTCGAGGGTTGAGCCGGGCACACCCTGAACCACTGCGGCCGCCATGCCGACCAGCATCAGACGGATTCCGTCGGTTTGGAGAGCTTCAACAAGCCGTGCAATTGGAGGAATCTCACGTTTCGCTGCCATCGTTCGGAAGGGGTTGCCACATGGAAAGTTGCAAAAAGGCTCGCCTCATCTTCGCCCAGCTCCGGAACGCGACGAAACGCTTCCAAAGCGGCCTGATATCCCGGCCTGCTGCGACTTGGAAGTGGACGTTTCACTTCGAAAGAGTGTCCGAATGATCGGCGGAGGCAAGCTCCCGTTCCGTCCTTAGCTGAAGCGGGCCGCACGCTGCGTTGATGTCGTGGTCGTTCTCCAAGTGCAGCGTCGCCGTAGGCCCGACACAAAGTGCCAGGTCACCCGTCCGCTAAGCCGGAACTCCGAACGTAGGGATTCCGAACGCCCAAAAGAAAAAGGCCGGGCGTTCCGCCCGGCCGTGCTGCTGCGGCCACGATTTCGATCCTTCCGATCAGGTCATCATCCGATCTCCGATCACGTTTAGGAGCATCCAAGGCTCGTGCCGCAGTTCAAACAGGTGTGGCAGGCCCCGGTTTTCTGGATGCGGGTGCTGCCGCAACTCGGACAGGCCTTGCCTTCCGGGTTGCCCGCAAATCCCAACTCCGCCATCCGTTGCTGGGTGGGGATGGGCGCCACAGAAATTAGTCCATTCCGTCCAACGGGGGTGGCGGAGGCCGATACCTCGGTCACTTCGTCATCCACTCGCGCCAAGTCGGCAACCGGCCGGTTCACATTCTTTCGTTCCTCCGCTTCTACTCCGGGAAGACCCAGTTCCGCCTGCTTGGTATGAGGGGAACTGGCTTCGCGATATCCCGGGATGAATTGGCAGGCCATCCAGCGGAAGACGTAGTCGATGATCGAGGAGGCGTTCCGGATATCCGGGTTGCGGGTGTAACCGCTCGGCTCAAACCGCTGGTGCGCGAACTTCTTCACCAACCCATCGAGCGGAACCCCATACTGCAGCGCCATCGAGGTCAGGGCGCCAATGGTGTCCATCAACCCACCAATGGTGCTGCCCTCCTTGGCCATGGTCACAAACAGCTCGCCCGGCTGGCCGTCTTCGAAGACGCCGACCGTCATGTATCCCTCGTGACCGGCGATCTCGAACTTGTGAGTATATGCGGCCCGGGTGTCCGGCAACCGGCGCCGGGCCGGAGGCTCGGCCCGTGCCCGCAGGAGGCTGACTTCTGCCTCCAGCTCGGTCAGCCGTTGAGCCCAGGACTCCGCCGAGGCTTCGGGCGCTACGCTGGATCCTTCGCCGCCCTTCTTGGTGTTCAGCGGTTGGCTGCGCTTGGAACCGTCGCGGTAGATCGCCACGCATTTCAGCCCCATCTTCCACGCATCGATATAGGCATTGCGGATGTCGCCCACCGTCGCCTTGTTCGGCAGGTTGACCGTCTTCGAAATCGCCCCGGAGATGAACGGCTGCGCGGCGCCCATCATGCCCAGGTGCGCCCGGTAATGGATGCTCCGTTCTCCCTTGAACGCCTTGAACGCACAATCGAACACCGGCAAGTGCTCCGTCTTGAGCCCGCTGGCCACGATCGCTCCGTCCTCGCCCGTCACATCCTCGATGGTGTCATGGACCTCGATGTGCTTCTCGATCTGGCCAATTTCCGCCGCGCTGTAACCCAGCCGGCGCAAGGCCTCGGGAACCGTCCGGTTGACGATCTTTAACATACCGCCACCGGCCAAAAGCTTGTACTTCACTAAGGCAATGTCGGGCTCGATGCCGGTCGTATCGCAATCCATTAGAAAGGCAATCGTGCCGGTGGGAGCGAGCACCGTGACCTGTGCATTGCGGTAGCCCACTTCGCGTCCGCGGGCCAACGCCCGGTCCCAGGACTTCCGCGCTTCGTCCTTCAGGAAGGCAAAGTCGCGGCTGGGCTGGATGGCTTCCACAGCCTCCCGGTGCTGCCGGATCACGCCCAACATGGAATCGACATTGTCCGCTGCCGCCGGTTGGGCGACCCCGGCGCAACGGGAATTCTGGTATCCGGCAAATGCGCCCATGATCGCCGCCATTTCCGCGCTCTGCTGGTAGGCCTCGCCGGTCATGATCGCCGTGAGGGCGCCCGCCAGGGCCCGCCCCTCGTTGGAATCGTAAGCTAAGCCATAGCTCATGATGAGGGAGCCCAAGTTTGCATAGCCCAGACCGAGGGTGCGGAAGATATGAGAGTTCTCCGCGATGTCCTTGGTGGGATAGCTGGCATTGTCCACCAGGATTTCCTGGGCCGTAATGAAGATCCGCACGGCCGCCTTGAACCGCTCTACGTCGAACGTCCCGTCCGCCTTTTTGAACTTCATCAGGTTCAACGAGGCGAGGTTGCAGGCGGTGTTGTTGAGAAAGACGTACTCGGAGCAGGGATTGGTGCTGTGGATCGGCTCCGTTCCTTTGCAGGTGTGCCATTTTTGGATGGCTCCGTCGTACTGCAGACCCGGATCACCGCACACCCACGTACCCTCGGCAATGAGGTCCAACAGTTGGGAGGCGTCTTTTTCCTCGATCACGGCGCCCGTCGTTACCGACCGGGTGGCCCAGCTCCCTCCCTGCACGGCCGCTTGCATAAATTCGTCGGAAACCCGAACCGACAGATTCTCGTTCTGGTACATCACGGAACCGTAGGCCTCGCCATTGAACGAACCGTCGTAACCCTGCTCCATCAGCGCCCAGGCTTTCTTCTCCTCCTTCATCTTGGCGGTGATGAATTCCTCGATGTCACCGTGCCAGTCGCGGATGGTGTTCATCTTGGCTGCCCGCCGGGTCTTGCCTCCCGACTTCACCACGTTGGCAACCTGGTCATAGACCTTGAGAAAACTCATCGGACCGCTGGGCCGACCGCCCCCCGACAACTTCTCCTTGGAACTCCGGATCGGCGTCAGGTCCGTCCCGGTTCCCGAGCCGTACTTGAAGAGCATCGCTTCGGCATACGCGAGTTCCATGATGCTCTCCATGTTGTCCTGCACCGACTGGATGAAACAGGCGCTGGCTTGCGGGTACTCATAGGCGGTGGGCGCGCGTCGGGCTTCCTTCGCTTTCCGGTCCCAGTACCAGTTTCCACGATCACTCTGCCGGCCCACGCCATACTCGTGGTATAACCCGACATTGAACCAGACCGGCGAGTTGAAGGCGCCGTACTGGTTCACGCATAACCAAGTCAACTCCTCGTAAAACACCTCCCCGTCCGCCGCGCTGAAGTAACCGTCGGCAATGCCCCAGTCGGCAATGGTCCGGGTGACCCGATGAATCAATTGCCGGACCGAATGCTCCCGTTCGCCCTCCTTCTGGGGATCGCCGTAAAAATACTTGGAACACACCACCTTGGTGGCCAGGAGGGACCACGACTTCGGTACTTCCACATTCTCCTGCTTGAAGACGGCCTGGCCGGAGTCATCGGTAATCTCCGCCGTACGGCGCTCCCATTCGAGCTGGTCGAAAGGCTTGATTTTGGCATCACTGAAGACCCGCGGAATCTCCAAACGGGTCCGGGCCTTCCGGCCAGCGGGGGAAATTCGGCCACGGGTGTTCAATTGGGGGCGGGCGACCCGGCGTGTGCGCTTCATGGGCGCAACCGATACGAGGGATTCAGAGGCGTCAATCATGGGGATGGGTGGTTGGGGATTCGGCTTCGCTACGGACTCGGGCCAGCGGAGTGTCCGGGGGTGGATTTTTTCGGTTCAACCGCTGGATTTTCAGAGAAATGGCGTCGTTTTGTGGTGCTTGGCTTTGGTGAGCCACCCATCTAATGGTGGATGGACGAGCAGACTGCCACCATATGTAGGGGTAGCAAGCTGTTTCTCACACTTTTTGAGCGATTCCTCCAAAACCCCGTGTTGCCACGGAGTTGGGAGGGGAACCGGAACAGCCCGGTCCGAAGAGGGACGGGGCCGCTAGCGCGGAAGCTCCAAAACCCAAGCTCCAAGCTCCAAAGAAGTTCCAAGGGTCAACGTCCAAATGCCCACCCCCAAGCCCTCGCTCCTAGGGACGGTTCGAGCCGAACCCGGGGGGTGGGAGCTTGGGTCTTTGGAACTCCATGAACCGTCCCTTCCCACCTTGTAGAGTCGTCTGTCCCCAGACGACAGTCGTCTCGGGAGAGACGACTCTACAGGGGAGAGTTCATAGCCTCGATTCACGTCCGGATTTTGGAGGTCCACCCTTCTTTGGAACTTGGAGCTT
>CAYYSX010000274.1:0-8134 GCA_964474315.1 uncultured Verrucomicrobiota bacterium
GAATGAACCCGTTTGGGTGGTTCGAGTGTGCGTCAGGTTCCAGCCCTGCTTCAACCCTGTTCCCGCAGCCTGGCGTCACTCGGTGAAAGTGTTCCTCGGGGAGACGACTGAGCGGGCGCATCTTTCCTCGGTCCTTGCCGGGATCGCGACAGGGGCGAAAACGCTGAACACCGAACGCTGAACACCGAACGCTGAACACCGAACGCCGAACACCGAACGCCGAACACCGAACGCTGAACGCTGAACGCTGAACGCTGAACGCCGAACGCCGAACGCCAAGCTCCAAAGAAGTTCCAAAAGCGAAGCTCCAAGGCACCGCCCCTCCGCTCAGTTTGTCCCTTGGTTCCCACTTCCTCATTCCGCATTCCGCATTCCGACTTCGGACTGAACTGCGTCCCGTCCGTGCCTTGCCGCCCCGGAACCAGCGCCCTAACGTCCGCGTCCTTTATGGAAAATGTCGTCATTATCGGCACCGGTTGCGCCGGCCTGACCGCTGCCATCTACACCGCGCGGGCTAACCTGCGTCCGCTCGTGCTCACCGGAGTGATGCCCGGCGGACTGCTGACGACGACCAGCATCGTGGAGAATTACCCCGGATTCCCCGAAGGCGTGGATGGGGCGGAACTAATGGTGCGGATGCAGCAGCAGGCCGAGAAGTTTGGCGCCCGGGTGCAGTTCGGCGTGGTGGAGTCGGCCCGCCTCCAGCCGTCCCCCATCCGGCTGGTAGTGGACGGGGATCCAGTGGAAACGAAGACCCTGATCATCGCCAGCGGAGCCAGCCACAAGCATCTCGACATCCCGGGCGAACACGAGCTGGAGAAGAAGGGGGTCACCTACTGCGCCACCTGTGACGGAGCCCTGCCGGTGTTTCGAAACCAGCCCTTGGTCGTCGTCGGCGGCGGCGATTCCGCCTGCGAGGAGGCCACCTACCTGACCCGGTTCGCTTCGACGGTGTATCTGGTGCATCGGCGGGACTCGCTCCGGGCCTCCCGGATCATGGCGGAGCGCACCTTGGCGAATCCGAAAATCCAACTTATTTGGGATACCGTGGTGACCGAAGTCCAGGACGTGTCCTCCGGCAAAGTCACCGGCGTGAAACTGCGGAATCTCAAAACCAGCGTGGAGTCCGTCCTGCCGTGCGCCGGACTCTTTGTGGCCATTGGGCACGTCCCCAACACCCAGTTGTTCCAGGGTGAATTGAACCTGGATCCGGGCGGCTACGTGATTCCGGTGAAGGGCATGGCGACGGGGATCCCCGGGGTCTTTGTTGCTGGGGATTGCTCGGATTCAGTCTATCGGCAGGCCATCACTGCGGCCGGGATGGGCTGTGCGGCGGCGATCGAAGCGGAGCGGCATTTGGCGGGGTTGTGCGGGTGAGCGGAGCGATTTTCGATCCTTCGTTCGGCCGGTTCGCTCTCGTTAGTCGAGAAACCTTTGGGTCAGCCCCCCGTACGCATCGATCCGCCGGTCGCGGAGGAACGGCCAGTGCGTCCGGGTCACATCGAGCTTCTCCAGGTCCACTTCGACCAACAGGTTCTCGGGGGCATGGAGGCCGGCTTTGGCCAGGATTTGCCCGCTGGTTCCGGCCACGAAGCTCTGTCCCCAAAACTCGAGCCCGTCTCCGCCCACCGGCTGTTCGAGCCCGACCCGGTTGACCGCGGCGACGTAGCATCCATTGGCCACAGCGTGCGATCGTTGGATGGTTTCCCAGGCGAGCTGCTGGTGGGCACCGTATTCCGCCTTCTCCTTGGGATGCCAGCCAATGGCGGTCGGATAAAAGAGGATCTCAGCACCTTGAAGGGCCGTGAGCCGGGCGGCTTCTGGATACCACTGGTCCCAGCAAATCAGCACTCCCAGACAACCGAAGCGCGTCTTCCACACCCGGAATCCCAAATCACCCGGAGTGAAGTAAAACTTCTCGTAAAAGAGCGGGTCGTCGGGAATGTGCATCTTGCGGTACTTCCCGAGCAGTGCGCCATCGGCGTCGATGACCACGGCGGTGTTGTGGTAAAGTCCGGCGGCGCGCCGTTCGAACAACGAGGCGATGACCACCACGCCGCGGCGGCGGGCCAGCTTCTGAAAGGCCTCGGTACTCGGCCCCGGAATCGATTCCGCCAGCCGGAAAAACCCGTGGTCTTCGCTCTGGCAGAAGTACTGGGACCGGAACAATTCCTGGGTACACAGGATGTGTGCGCCATCCCGCGCGGCCCGTTCCGCGGCCTCCAGGCAGGTCGCCAGGTTCGCGTCGGGATCCGGTCCACACGCATGCTGCAGCAAGCCCAGGGTCACCGTCGAGCGGCAGTTCGAAGAGGAGCGGATCCGGCGGGGCATAGGTCAGCCTAATGGGAGCGGAGCTTGGTGCTGCCGGTCCGACGCGTCTTGCGTCCAAGCCGGATCGTCCCGCCGCGAGTGGAGTCGGCGGTGGGCTGGCATTCCTCCCGGAACAAGTCGCGGATAAACCGGCCCATGGTCTCGTTGGTGGGCCCGTAACCACGATGGTAAATGAAATACTCCAGATCGTGCAGCAACAGGTCCGCCGACTGGTACCGGCGGGACAGGTCGCGTTCCAGCGTGCGCCGCAGGATCTCATTCAACGACGGCTCGATCTCCGGCGACATCCGCGCAAAATCAGGAATTGGAAGCGTGAGCACACGTTCCCGCGATTCCTCCGGCGTCAATCCGCGGAAGATGTTCTGGTCCGTCAACAATTGGCTCAAAACGATCCCGGTGGAAAACAGGTCGGAGCGGTGATCGGTCACCTGGAAGTCGGCCTGCTCCGGACTCATATACTCCGGCTTGCCCGCCACCTCCTCGCCTTCCTTGGTGGTGAGGTAACCGGTAGCCTTGGCCACCCCGAAGTCGGTGAGTTTCACGTCACCCTCATAGGCCATGAGGATGTTCTTTGGATTGATGTCGCGATGAACGATCCCCAGGGAGCGTCCCGCGGTATCGGTCTTGGCATGCGCATAGGCCAGACCACGGACGATGCGACTGACGATGAACACCGCGAGTTCCACCGGGAGCCGGCGCCCCAAACGGTGAAGCCGCTGGAGGAACTGCTCGAGATTCACCCCGCGGATCAGCTCCATGCAGATGTAGCCGGTCCCTTGATGCTCCCCGAAATGGTAGGTCTGGACGATGTTGGTATGGATCAGGTCGGCGACCAATCGGGCCTCGCCGGCAAAGTTGGCGAGGAAATCGGGTTGGCTGACATAACGTTCGCGAATGACCTTGATGGCCACCCGTTTTCGGAACCCCCGCGCCCCATGCTGCTGGGCCTCGTACACGATGCCCATCCCGCCTTCGTAGATCTCGCGGACAATCTCGTAGCGGAAGTCTCCGATGATCGTTCGGGGCGCCGGCACGAGACGGAGGGTGGAAGGCGGGAAAGCCAGGGTCAAGGGAGCAGCCATCGGAGCCGTCATCGGTTGGTCAAAAGCCCCTCCGAACGTCGCTCGGACCGGGAACCCACCTCCTACCGCAGAGAGGTGGAAGCGGGGAAGCGACCAGGTCCCATCGAGTCAGAATCGTCAACTTTCGGTTGTTTTTCAGGGAATTTCCCTTGCCGTCATTGATGCCTCTGCGTAAATCGCCCGCCATTCCGTTTGTTTCTAACGACTCGAAGCACATAAACAAAAAAACTTCCAACCATGGCTAAAGCTCTCACCAAATCCCAAATCGCCGCCACGCTCGCCGACAAGGCCGAGATCTCCAAGAAGCAGGCCGTCGTCGTCCTCGAGACGCTGGCTGAGCTCGCGTACAAGAACGCCAAAAACACCTTCACCTTCCCCGGCGTGGGCAAGCTGGTGCTCGTCAACCGCAAGGCTCGTATCGGTCGCAATCCCGCCACCGGCGCGGAAATCAAGATTCCCGCCAAGAAAGTCGTCAAATTTCGCGTCGCCAAAGCAGCCAAGGATATGATCCTCGGCAGCAAGTAGTTCCGTAGTCCAAGAACCAACGGCACCCGCTCCCGGGTGCCGTTTTTTGCTTTTCCACGCCACCTCCTCCGCCATGAAGATCGCCGTCGTCGGCTGTGGCGCCTTGGGCGGCTATTACGGGGCTCGACTCGCCCAAGACGGACACGAGACCCACTTCCTGCTGCGGTCTGATTTCGCCGTGGTCCGCCAACGCGGCGTACGGGTCCTGAGCCCGGAAGGCGACTTCACGGTCCATCCCCGAGCCGCCCTTTCTCCGACCGACATCGGTCACTCCGACCTGGTGTTGATCGGTCTCAAGACCACCGCCAACCACGTGTTTCCCCACCTGCTGCCGCCCCTGGTGGGTCCGCAGACCGCCGTCCTGACTTTGCAGAACGGTCTCGGCAACGAAGAGGCCTTGGCCCGGATCGTGCCGCCGAACCAGATCCTGGGCGGGTTGTGCTTCGTGTGCTTGAACCGGATTGAACCCGGAGTCATCCAGCACCTGGCGCATGGACGGGTCGTGATGGGAGAGTTCAACCGCCGGTCCGAACCGCGCACCCACCATCTGGCCGAAGCGTTTGCTCACAGCGGCGTGCCCTGCACCGTGACCGATCACCTCGCGCGCGCGCATTGGGAGAAGCTGGTCTGGAACATTCCTTTCAACGGACTAGGGGTTGCCAGTTGCGCCGGGCGCGACGCGGTCCTTTCCGGGCGCTTGGACTCGGCCCGGGCGTGGACAGCGTGCCTGACCACCGACCAGCTCCTGGCGGATCCCGGTTGGCTGACTTTGGTCCGGGACCTCATGCTGGAGGTGATCCGGTCCGCCCATGCTCTGGGTCACCCCATTCCGGAAGACTACGCGGACGACCAAATCAACCGGACCCGGGAAATGGGGGCCTACCGGGCCTCCACCTTGATCGATTTCGAGCGCGGCCAGCCATTGGAACTCGACAGTCTCTTTGCCGAACCGCTGCGCCAGGCAGCGGCCGCCCGGCTCGCCACTCCGCGCCTGGAAGCCCTGACGCGCGTGCTGACCGCACTCGCTCCCGCTGACGCTCCCGCCGGTTAGCTCCGTGGGCGTGCTCGCGGCGTTCCCCTTCCCGTAGCTCGCGTGCGGCCACCGCGTTGATGACCTCGCCCCAGCCGGGCCGTGCCTGGCCTGGGGTGCGGATGCTTTTCCGCGGAGTCCACCAAGAAACGGTCAGCGAAACCCAAGGCTCGCGTAGGCGGGATGATCCGGCCAGATCCACGGTCGGCTTGGGTGAAGAATATGTTGAAACCAACGTCCCGGGCACACGCCGCCGCGCTCGGATTGGGACGCCTCCGATCCATCCTGGTGCCGCGGGACGGCTCGCCGTCGTCGAAGCAGGCGCGGACCGTCGTCATGACGTTCGCTGGACCACTCCACGCGGAGCCGTTCGCATGAATCCACTCGGAACACCGTCAGCCGACCGTGGTGGCGCGATCACTCCGGCGTCCAGTTGCGGCACGGCGTTCGGCTGTCCGCGCGATTTCTTCGACAATCGTTTCATCTACACCGTCATCTCGCCGCGCGCCCGCGGGCTGTCCGTCGGTGTGAACATGAATCCAGACCGACGCTGCAACTTCGACTGCGTGTATTGCGAAGTGAACCGGCATGAGGCCGCGCGCGAGTTGCGGCTGGACGTACCCGAGATGGTGGCGGAACTGGAACGCACCCTGGAACGGGTTCGTTCCGGCCGACTCCGTGAGCGGTCCTGTTATCGGAGTTCGCCGCCGGAACTGCTGGCGTTACGTCACCTCACCCTGAGCGGCGATGGCGAACCCACGCTTTGTCCGAACTTCATCGAGGCCGTGGAGGCGGTCGTCCATCTCCGCGCCCGGGGTCGTTTCCCCTTCTTCAAGCTGGTGCTCATCACCAACGCCAGCGGCCTCGACCGCCCGGAGGTGGCCAAGGGATTGCGCCTGTTCACGACGCGCGACGAAGTTTGGGCCAAGCTCGAAGCCGGCACCCAGGACTATATGAACCGTCTCAACCGTCCCGATTGCGCCCTGGAACGAGTTGCTGCGAACATTCTATCCCTGGCCCGGCAACGGCCCGTCATCTTGCAAAGTTTGTTTCCCTCCATCGACGGTGAGGCACCCCCGACTAGTGAGATTGAAGCCTTCGTCCAGCGATTGGGGAAACTGAAGAAGAGCGGCGCCCACATTCCACTCGTCCAGATTTACTCCGCGACTCGACCCGCCGCGCATCCGGAATGCGGGCCTCTGGCGTTGCGAACCCTCGGCACCATCGCCCAGCGCGTACGGGAAGTGAGCGGAATGAAGGCGGAGGTCTTTTAACTCCGTCAGTTCGACCAGACTCAATGCTTGAGGAACTCGTCGAGAGCCGACCGGGTGATCCGCCAGGCTGTGCCAATCTTCTTTCCCTTGAGAGAACCCTCGGCCAGTGCCGCGAGCACGTCGGATTCAGCCACCCCCAGCGCGTTCGCCACCTCCGCCGGTCCCATCAGCTCCGGGAGTCCTCCCCCGCCCGTTCCCGGCACCGCGGCCGGAGCCGGTCCTCCCAGGACCGGTGGAGTGGCCTGAGCCGCCGCCATCGCCGCCATCATTTGCTGACCCATGGCGAGTCCAGCCCCTAATTGCGCCGCACTCCCCGCCACCCCTCCGCCGGCCTCACCGCGGGTCAAGGCCTCGGCCATCTGGAACTTCACATAATCGTTCAAATTGCCCACCGCCGCCATGCTCGACCGTTTGTCGATCGCCTTCTCCACTTCTTCGGGAACGCTGACGTTCTCGATGATAAAGCTGGTGAATTCGATGCCGTACTTGGGTACCGTCTGCTGGTTCACCAGCGGTAAGAGCGCCTCGCCCAGCTCCCCGTAGCGCGTGGCGACATCCAGCACCGGCACCTTCGCCGAGGCCAGCGCGTCGCTGAACACACTCACCAAGCGGGACCGCATGGCGTCCTGAAATTCGTCCAGCCGGAACTGATGATCCGTACCGGCGACCTCTTTCAGGAAGGTCTTCACGTCGGTCACTCGGAAGTCGAAGGTCCCGAACGCCCGCGCCCGGACGATCCCGAAGTCGGCGTCCCGCAGCATCACCGGGTTCTGCGTGCCCCATTTGTTGCCGGTGAAGAGCCGCGTATTGACGTAGTAGATGTCGGCTTTGAACGGACTTTCAAAGCCGTACTTCCAGCCCTTGAGCGTGCTCAGGATCGGGATGTTGTCGGTGACCAGCGTGTGCTTGCCCGGCCCGAACGTGTCGCCGAACTGGCCGAGATAAATGAACTGGGCGACCTGCGACTCGCGCACGATCAGTTGGGCGCCCCGCTTGATTTCCTTGTCCTGATCTGGAAAACGCCAGCTCAGGGTGTCCCGGGAGTCGTCCTCCCATTGGATGATTTCGAGGAGCTGCGTCTTGAGGTAATCCATGAGTCCCATAAGCCGAGAAGGTAGAAGGTGGTTGAAATCGCCGGCAGTGTGGGCCGGAACGGGCGGCGGCGGACAGTGGAATTTCGGGGTCGCGGATCCCATCGATCCCGTTCGGGATGACGCGCTGCGTCGTCCCCGCCCGCCGGGCGGCCCTGGACAAGGCAGGGTCAAAGAACCCCCATCCCACCTGCCCCCGTCACGCCACCGGGCAATCGACCCCGCGCTGCGAACTACCGGGGCTGAGGTTTTCTCTCCGTTGACGGTTCTCCCGTGCTTGATAGCCTCCGGCTTCCGTTTTTCCGGCCGGCCTTCCGCCGACCACCGGTTCACCACTGACAGACACCACGCAGTTATGCCTAAAGCACCGAAATACGTTTACACTTGGGGAAACAAAAAGGCCGACGGAGACGGCTCCATGAAGGCCCTCCTGGGCGGCAAAGGCGCCAACCTGGCCGAAATGACCCGCATCGGCCTGCCGGTTCCTCCCGGCTTCACCATCACCACCGAGGTCTGTACCTACTTCTATGCTCACCGGAAGACCTATCCGCAGGAGCTTCAGGCTCAGATGGAAGCCGGCGTCCGCAACATGGAAAAGATCATGGGCTGCAAGTTCGGTGACTCCAAGGGAATGCCGCTGTTGGTCGCGGTCCGCTCCGGTGCGCGGGACTCGATGCCGGGCATGATGGACACCATCCTCAACCTGGGACTCAACGACGAAACAGTGCTGGCTCTGGCCTTCGCGACCAAGAACGAGCGTTTCGCTTGGGACTGCTACCGCCGCTTCATCCAGATGTATGG
>CAYYSX010000275.1:0-8111 GCA_964474315.1 uncultured Verrucomicrobiota bacterium
CCTGCCGCGTCCGCACACTTGACCTACTACCTGACCTGTTTGATTCTCCCCACATGACCACTGCCAACCTCCATGAGGTCAAGTCCCGCCTGGCACACTACGCCCGTTTGGTCAAAGCCGGGGAAACCATCATCCTCTGCGAGCGCAACAAGCCCTTCGCCGAAATCCGTCCGCTGCCCGACCCTTCCAAGCCCCGGCCCAAGCGCAAGCTCGGCCTGATGAAAGGCTGGTTCCCGGTGCCCGACGATTTCAACGAACCCGACCCGGAACTGGAGGAGATCACGGAAAACGGACCAGTTTTTCCCGAGAAGCACCGTTCCTCCACGAAATCCAAGTCATGACCGTCCTGCTCGACACCTGCGTCTTCCTCTGGCTGGCGGACGAAAAACACCGGCTGTCCGTCACCGCGCGGAAAATTCTGGAGGACGCTTCCAACACTCTGCGGCTGCACCAAGTCAGTCCTTGGGAAATCCAGATCAAGTACAGCCTGGGTAAACTGCCCTTACCCCATCCCCCTCGGGTCGCCGTGCCGGAAGCCGTTAAGCGTCTGAAGCTGGACTACCGCACCTTGGATGAGGAAACGGTTTACACCTTGGAGAAAGTCCCCCCGTTCCATCGCGATCCGTTCGACCGCCTGTTGATCGCCCATGCCATTCACGAAGGACTGCCCATCCTCACCCCCGACCCGCTGATCCAACCGTATCCCGTGCGGGTGATTTGGTAATATGAGGGAGCAGGGCATTGAGTAGCGGACCCTTCACGAATCGAATGCCATGCCCGACGAGCGCATCTCCATCCAAGAGGCGCCTGCGCCCCACTCACAACGGCGGGATTTCCGCGAGCGCGCTGTCCAGGCGGTTCGTGGTGCCGTGGAGGGCACACCATGTGCGGATGTATTCCAGGTCGAGGTTTTCCGGCCCCTGTACGGCCAGGACGTCGCGGGCGTCGTCGAGATCCTTGTTCCGTCCCCAGCGTAGCTTTTGAACCACCACGTCTTCCGGGGTGGGGAGCCAGGTGTGGAGCTGCAAAAGGGGAACATACACCCTCTGCCGCCGGGCAAACTCTTCCTGGACAAACGGATCATCGAACAACTCGAACAGCTCCACCTTGAACGTAGGCTTGGCAAAGGTGGTTCCCACTTGGCGGGTGCCCCAGGTCAAGGTGTCGAATTGCGATTGGGGATCGAACTCCAGCAGATACTCCAGGGCTTTCATGAGGGCGCGGATGCCACCGCCGGCATGGACAGCGACCAGCAAATCCAGATCGCGGGTGGATCGCGGCACGCCGTAGGCTCCGGCGGCGATGGCTCCCACGGCCATGAACGGCACACCGGTGGTCTCCGCAGCCTGGAGCACTTGAACCGCCAATTCCTCCAGATTCATGCCCGCGCGGGTTTTTCACGAACGTAGAGCCCGTGATCCCGGACCCGGTCCAGACGCTCCAGCCAGCGCCCGACTTCCTCCCAACCTTCGTTCTCGTCGGTGGTGCCCAGTCGGTGCATGGCCCCGGCCAGCATCATCCCCAATTGCCGATTCGACAGCTCGAAGACTTCATCCAGACGTTCCTCCATCGTCATGCTCCGCGCCCGGAGCACCTTGTCCCGGTAGATCGCGTCCTGAAGCGCCTTCAGGGCGGCGGGGTTGTCGTGAGGGTTCGGCATTCCCTAGGCACGCTAGAAACGATCCCGCCGCTCCGCAACGCCGGCGTTGGTCGGAAAAAAGGGGGCGGGCGCGTCTGGCTTCCTGCACCACCGGCGGCGGGTAATCGCCGAGGGGCCAGACGCATTCGATGGGCAAGGGTCCGGACGCCGCCTGGTCCAATTTTCGCTACGGGAAGGGGATTTCGGGACCAGACCGGCGGGAACGGCCTTCTGCACCCTTGAACGTTGCCACTCGACAGGCCGTTTGGAAGGCTGCTCGCATGACGAAGGTCTTTTGGTTGTTCGGACGCTCCGGCGCGGGCAAAACGACGCTCGCCAACCGGTTGAAGGACGGCCTGCGGGATCGTCGATTGCCCGTTTTTTTTATCGACGGAGACCTCGCGCGCGGCGGTCTGAGTTCGGACCTGGGCTATCACCCCGGAGCCCGCACCGAGCATCACCGTCGCATCGCCGAAGTAGCCCGCATGGTTTCGGAGCAGGGCATCATCCCGGTGGTCGCCACGATGGCACCGGAATACAAGCAGCGCGACCAGGTGGCCAAAACCCTGGGGGAAGACCTGGTCTGGGTCTTTGTGGATGCACCGTTGGAGGAATGTCTGCGACGCGATCCCAAGGGCCTCTACCGACAGGCCAAGGAGGGCAAGATCCAGAATCTGCTCGAGTATCCGTTCGAGACGCCCCGTCCCCATGAACGGCAGATCATGATCAACACCACCATCGGGAATGTGGATGACTGTTACCAGCGGCTGTTGGACGATATACTCGCCAAACTGAGCGACTATATGATCTGAACGGATGGGCTTTCCCTCCCCTGCCCTGCCCTTTCCTTACCGCGAATTCGGCAAGCGGCCGCTCACAATCGCCCGCGCCTGCTCGCGCACCCGATCCGGCTCAAACACGTGTTTCCAATCCGGCTTCAAGAGACGTTCCCGGCCGTATTCCGCGATCAGTCGGGCCCCGTCGCTGAATGGAAATTCCGCCCGGCCAAAGGCGATTCCGAGTGGCACCTTGATATGGCCGTACATGAAATCCTCGGCCGCCTCGCGCGGAACGCCACGCCGAATCGCCTCTTCCATCGCCTCGCGCAACGCCTGGATCAACGCAATACCACAAACCTCAGCCATGGTCGGCTCCAGGATGGCCATCTGTTCCAGCGTGATGCGATGGCAACGCGTGATCGGGGAATAAATGTCCCGGCCAATCTGTTCCCCCAACGCGTAATGGGCTTCCGGACCTTGAATCAAGGAACAGACGATCGCCTGCCGGGCGTGGGTGCCGCCGAAGAAATCCCGAATCTCCGCCTCCGTCTCAAAGTGGTCGAAGACGCTGGGATGACAGGGATGGCTGACGAAATAACTGATGTCCGGGCGTTCGGGCAGCTCGCCGGCAAACGCCACCGCCGGATCCAGCATGAAAACCAGCGTCCCCGGCCGGACCCGGGGCACGGTCTCGCGTGCGACCGTCCCCAGCACTTGGTCGGGGAGAGCCAGGATCACCACATCAGCTCCGGCGAGAGCGGTTTCGGCGGGTTGAGGGGTGATTCCCCGTTGGGCCAGACGGGTGCGCCCCGCTTCGCCCGTTTCCACACAGCACAGAGAATAGGCGGGGCGACCCCGCAAATGATCCGTAATCCGGCAGCCCATTTTTCCGCCGGCACCGAGAAGCGCGATGGACGTCATGAAAGGTTCGCTAAAAGGAAATGCGTGGTCTCTTGATCCGAAGGGGGAAGGACGCGGACCGGTGATCCCGGGGACCAGTCCTGCGGCGGAAGATCCAACGCTGACCGTTCCACTCCCTGTTCTTCGATACCCATGCCGGAGGCTTGGTCTGGCCGCCGCGGAAAGCAATCCGTCCGAGCAGCTCCCCGATCGAGTCCGATCGGGCTCAGGAGGGGATAGGGCTCCCCCGGGTGCGACGACTCGTGGTGGCCAGCGGGAAACGTAGCGGCTCGATTACGGACCCCGCCGAGCGGCAAAAGGCCTCGTGCCGGAACCGTCGGAGGCAAAAATCGGCCCCCTGTGATCCAGGAAACCAACCGTGGGAAAGGAGTCATGTTTCCGACACCATGCGCGGCCGGACCGGGTCACTGCTTGGCTGTCGCCGCTAATGTTTCGGACGATTTTCTGTCCTTCCCATCGTCAAACGGAATCAAACCCGCGGTCCTCGGGGTGTTCGAGCGGACGAGCCGTCCGCGCTCCTGGAAGGACTTGAGAGGTTTCCTGGGGTGATCATTACATTTTCGTTATTCGACTGAGTGAACAGTGGCAAGCCCGCTCCAGATGGGCAGATTGGTCCATGATTCCTGGACTACAATGCTCTTGCCCCATGGGTCGGCCGGGACAGATTTGTGTCACGCGAGCCCTTCATCCTCCGGTTTTCACCCTCCCTCACGGTCTCGCGCCTGGTACTCGCGTTCGCACGCTTTCCGTGGAACGCGGGTACTGGACCGTGGAGGAACTGGACCATCCCGAGCAACGCTGGCGGGTGTTCGTGATTCTGCTGGAAGTCGTAGGTTGATTCGGGCTGATTGAGTTGGGTCGCTCCGTGGGCAGAAGAGCGGACTGAGAATCCGCGTGCCGCCGGTTTCGATTTTGAGTCATCATGGCCCCATGAGCTTGCCAACCGTGAACCAGGTATGGGTCCTTGGCCTCGCCCTCCTGCTGGGCCTTCGTGGTGCGGCCACCGAGGTCCTGGAAATCGAGGGCGACTGGTGGCCGGTCGCCGGCAACCCTCAGTTGGGCGCCTACACCAGCGACCAACAGCAGCCGGTGGACTTCGCCATCTGGCAGGCGGCCGACGGCACCTGGCAAATCTGGTCCTGTATCCGTCACACCCGTTGCGGGGGCCACACCCGTCTCTTCCACCGCTGGGAAGGCCAAAAGCTAACCGACTCGAATTGGACGCCCCTGGGCATCGCGATGGAGGCGGACCCGGCCCTAGGTGAACAACCCGGCGGTCTCCAGGCCCCGCACGTCTTCCGCGAAGGGGACGTCTATTATATGATCTATGGTGACTGGGAACGCATCTGCCTGGCCCAAAGCCGGGATGGAAAGCGCTTCGAACGGGTTCTCAATGAGCGGGGCCAGCCCGACCTGTTCAGCGGACCGTATGGAAACTCCCGGGATCCCATGGTGCTGAAGTGGGGTGGTCTCTATTACTGCTACTACATGGGCCACACCCGCGAAGCCCGGATCCAATCCATGATCTTCTGCCGCACGTCCCATGATCTACGACAGTGGAGCGAACCCATCGCCGTCTCCGGAGGCGGCCGCGCCGCGTCCCAATCGAATTGGTGGGGAGGCGACGCCGAGTGTCCGTTCGTGGTCCACCGGGACGGAATCTTCTATTTGTTTCGGAATCAGGTCTATGAAAAGAACCCGCTCAACACCCAGTATGCCTCCCGCAATCCCTTGAGCTTCGGCGTGGACGACGATCGCTATCGCACCGGGACGCTACCCGTCGCCGCTCCGGAGATCGTCCACCACGATGGGCACTGGTTCATTGCCGCCCTCAATCCGGGACTGGACGGGATCCGCCTCGTCCGCGCCCGCTGGGTGACAAAGGACTAGGCGGTCCGTCGGACTCAAAGCGCTTTTCTTCCACTCTCGATTTTTGCCCCGTCAAACGAGTCAAAACGAGGGATCGCGGCGACGTGCAGGGAAGGGTCAGACACTCAGCCGCGCCGCCGGGGGCGGATGAGGTGAGAGTGAGAGTTCTTCGGCGTTGCACTGCCGAGACCGCCCTTTGGGCGGAGACGGCGTAGCGCGCCCCCCTACCGGGCAGGGCCGCCGCGCGGGACTGCGGCCGTTCCCAGGGCCGCGTCAATCGTCCTGCGGCGCGACCCGATGAGGGGAACATGCGAAACGCTGATTCCCAAAAATGCCGCTTGCCGCCCCGCCGAACCGCACCAAACATCTTGGCAGGTTTTTGAACCTTAACTGACACGCTCCATGGCTGATCTCGCCAACAAGTATCCTGAAAACGTCACCGGCCGCTATTTCGTGGACAACCAATGCATTGACTGTGACCTGTGCCGCGAGACCGCGCCCAACAATTTTACCCGTTGGGAAGACGGCGGTTATAGCTACGTCAAAAAGCAACCGGAGACCCCCGAGGAGGAGGCCGCCTGCCAGGAAGCCATGAGCGGCTGTCCGGTGGAAGCCATCGGAGACAACGGGACCTGACGCTTCCGGGCCATCGGTCATCAAGAAGCCCGCCCTCTGGGTGGGCTTTTTGCGTCTTGGCCTTCAAAGCGAAGGGAAAACGTGGAAATCGGAACGGCCAGCAAAGAAGGAGGGTATCGCCTCGAGACGACGAACAAAAAGACCCCGTTACTTCCCCAGGCAAAACTGCCCGAAAATCGCATCCAGCAACTCGTCCGTCGTGGTTTGGCCGGTAATTTCTCCCAGAGCCCCCAGCGCGATGCGGACCTCCAGCGCCACCAACTCCAACGACTCGCCCGCGGCCAGTGCCTCGCCGGCCCGCCGCGTTCCTTCCTCGCCCCGCCCCAATGCATCGGCCTGACGCGCATTGACCGTCACGGGCAGGTTGTCGGCGGTGACCCGTCCCGACCACACCAACCGTTCGATGGCCTCCTTCAACACCTCCAACCCGGCTCCACCGGTCGCGCTGACCCAAACACCCGTCCTTCCCTCCGGTAGGTGCAGTTGGGGGGACCGATCGGACTTGTTGAGCACCTGGATCACCGCGCGGGATCGCCAGGCCCGCAGCAGCAACGCGTCATCGGGATGGAGCGGCTCTGAGGAATCCAGCACGTGAAGGACGATTTCCGCCGACTCCGCGGCCGCGTGGCTTCGGCGGACGCCCTCGGCTTCGATCGCATCGGTTGTGGTCCGCAGGCCGGCGGTATCCACGAACACCACGGGAATTCCGCGGATGTCCGCGGTTTCTTCCACCGTGTCACGCGTGGTGCCGGGAACCGGCGAGACAATGGCGCGTTCCTGGCCGAGGAGGAGGTTGAGCAGGGAGGATTTCCCCGCATTCGGTCGGCCCACGATCGCCGCGCGAATGCCCCGGCGCAGGATCCGTCCTTCCCGCGCGGTCTGCCTCAAGGCGCCCATCCCCTTTCCAGCCGATTCCAGCCGGGCCAACAACCGATCACGCGTGTCGGGCACGATGTCTTCCTCGGGAAAGTCGAGGTGGGCCTCGAGGTGCGCGAGCAGATTGAGCAGATCGTCCCGTAGTTGGCGGATCTGGCCGGAGAGACGTCCGCCTAGTTGGTCGAGGGCCGCCGCCGCCGCGAGGTCCGTGCGGGCACGGATGAGGTCGGCGACGGCTTCGGCCTGGGCAAGGTCGAGGCGTCCGTTGAGGAAGGCACGCTGGGTGAATTCGCCGGGATCAGCCAGTCTGGCTCCTGCCGCCAGCACCGCTGCCAACACCTGGCGGGTCACCACCGGCCCGCCGTGACAGGAAATCTCGACCGTATCCTCCCGCGTGTAGGTCCGCGGGGCACGCAGCACCGTGACGAGCACTTCATCCAGTGTCGCGTCATGGCTGACGATATGTCCGTAGTGAACCGTGTGGCTCGCTGCGTCGGTCAGCGGGACGGAGTGGAGGCCCGCCGAACGAAACACCCGGGAAGCGACGCGTCGTGCGTCACTTCCCGAAATACGAATGACGGCCAAGCCACCTTCGCCGACTGCGGTGGCCGGCGCGGCGATTGTGTCGTCGGGAGATGGACCGGCCCTCATGGCGGATCAGGAACTTGGGCTCGCCAACCGGGTGCAACCCCCGCGCTGGATGTCGGCCTGTCGTCCTTCGAGGAAGAGGCGCGCCTTTTCGTAGCTCCGCCGCTGGAGGAAATGGCGAAGTTCCGGATCGGCATTCACCGGCAGCTCCTGCAGGAGGCGATCCAGTTCCGCGAGCCGGGGTCGGAGGTCCGGCCGGGGCTGTTGGGCCGCGTCGGATTCGAGAGCGCGGAGTGCGTCGAGCAGTCGTGTCTCGGTCTGGTTCACCCGGGACAATTACCGCGGGTGGGTAGATAAACCAAGCGGCAGCACGACCGGGGTTGAGGACCCGGCAAGAAGCTGATATGGCTTTATAGAAGTCAAGAGGGCGTGGACATCCCGCAGGTCTTTCTTTCTGGTGGTGTGCGTTGAGGCGAAGGGGTAGGCCCTAGCCACGTCCACGGATGGTCCGTGAGCTCACCGGGGTTGGGGTCTGTTCCTGGCCGAGACCACCACCTACCCCAGTACGACCTGGCCGGCCGGATGACCTCCCGAGCCTTATCCGGCGGCGGGACTGAGCGTTGGGCCTACACCCTCAACGTACGCGGCCCAACCAGCCACACCAACCTGTTGGGTAAAATCACTCACTTCGCCTACCATGCCGCCGGCTGGAAAGCCAATGAAGTCCCTGGAACCGAGAGGCCATCCAGCGTCAGCGGAACACCGGCACTGCCCCCGGGTGACAGGGTCTCGGCCGTGGCTGC
>CAYYSX010000276.1:0-1838 GCA_964474315.1 uncultured Verrucomicrobiota bacterium
CGACTCGAGAAGCTCTGGAGCTTGCAGTGGCACCGCGAGTTTCGACGGACCGACCGGGTGCCGCTCCGATGGTAGGGGAAACGTCAGGGTTTCGGTGCGGGCCAAGGCAAGGGGGCAGCAACCTTCGGCAACGCACCGCTAGCACGGCCCAAGGGTTCTTTCATAGTGTCTGGAGCGGATTAAGCGCATCCGGCAGGCCATAGTGCAATTAGCGGAGATCCATCCTGGCCTGACTTCTACCTCACTTTTGTACACTAGATTCCTTGGAACAAGGAATCTAGACGCAAGTGAATGGCAGTCTTCTTTTGCTACTTATTTCATGAATATGTTTATCGGACTGACGCGAGTGCATGGATCGTGTTGGCATCTACACGTCGCGGGCTTGCTGATGGGAGCTTCAATCCTAAGCGAGGGGTGCATTGAATAATGCCCCCTCCCGGGTTTGGTCCGCGGACCAAGTGCTGGCCATCGCCTTTGAGCGATCACCCAACTTTCCGCCCGGTACCGACTACGAGTACTGCAACACCAACTATGCGCTGCTGGGCGTTATTGCCGAAAAGATGGAGGGCAAGCCACTGGCGCAGGTGATGAAGGACCGGCTGTTCGCCCCGCTGAGGATGAGGCACGCTTTGCTCCCCGTTCCGACCGTGAACACCCTCCCCGAACCGTACTCGCCAAAAATCAGCTACGACCCCGCCAACGATCTGACGCTCATCGTGTGGACGAATCTTGCCGTATCGCTCGACGAGCAGCAGACGGCGAATGCGCTTTGGGTAAAAGTGCTCGATCAGATTTATGCGGTGTCACCGCTGGCTCCCGCTCCGAGCACCAACTAGTGGGAAACCCAACGGTGTCCGGGGTCATCTAAAGATAGGATTCCATAGATCTTCGTAAGAGCGGCAGAACATCGATCCAGCGCCTTTTCGTCAAAATTCCATTGCGCAACGTCCTGATAAACTGGGCGGTCAGTTGCACCACTGCCGGCAGGCGGTCCTGAAACCAAGACACCTGCCGCCCCGCCGCCGCCGCCCGTTCCCGCCGCGTCTCCAAACCCCGCTGGCGTTTCTGCTCCACCTTCACCTCACGAATTCCCTGCGTCTGCTCCAGGTGGTTGCGCAGTAACACCAGCAGATTGTGAGTCAAGGCAAAGAAGTGGGCCTGGATCTCTTGGGCCACCGCTCCGGTCGCCATCTGATTCTTGCCGAATGTTCCTGGGGATCCGGCACCGTGCTCTTCGGAACCATGACCACGCCCAACTACCACTCGCCGTACCTGGCCGCCGCCAATCTGCGGGCCAATCTGCTGGCCTATGGGGAGTCACGGAGTACCGCTGCATCGGTGGCTCCGGAGTTCGTGTACCTCGCCACGGAGCCGTCGGATCTCCTGCGGGCCTACCTTTCGGTGGACTCCCATCACCGATATCGCGTCGAATCCTCTCCGGATCTCCGCACCTGGACGCCGGTTTACGAGAATGCGTCCGCAGAATCGGGAGCCCTGCGAGTGGATCTTCCGGTCGGAGACGCCTTAGTTCGCTATCTGCGCGCCGTGGAACTGGCCGATTGAGAGCCTGGTTGAGAATGCCAAGGGGTGCAGGCTCGTGTGGCACGCTTTGGAAGCACGCGCCGGCGTTGGCAAAAGGGGCTAACTAATGACCTGGCACTTTGTTCTCAAAACTCAAAGGATGTTCCAAGGGCCAAAGTCCAAGCTCCAAAGAAGCTCCGAGTTTCAAGGTGGGTGGCGCGGCTCGACGGGGAGGGGTGCTACAGAAGCTCTTTTCCCAAAACTCCGCTTCTGCGTACGGAGTCCCGGCTTCAGCCGGCGGAGCCGTCCCGGGAAAG
>CAYYSX010000276.1:1938-8105 GCA_964474315.1 uncultured Verrucomicrobiota bacterium
AGCCGTCCCGGGAAAGGACGCGCCGGAGCAGAACTAAGCCGTTGAATGCAGCCACCGCTCCACCGCCTCAAGGCGGGACTCCGAACCCTTGAGTGCGAGCCGCAGGGGCCAACTAATGACCTGGCCCTTCGTCTTCTCCGCTTCTGCGTACGGAGTCCCGGCTTCAGCCGGAGAAGCCGTCCCGGGAAAGGACGCGCCGGAGAAAAACTAAGCCGTTGAATGCAGCCACCGCTCCACCGCCTGGGCGTGAAGCGGATCCAAATCCGGCACCGTGTCGCCCGCCAACGGCGCAGACAATCGGAGAATGGGTTCCCGGGTGACGGCGGCTCCGGGTTCTCCCGCGGACGCTGAAGTCTCCGTCCCCTGTGTCGTCGTTGCCTCGCGAAGGCGGAAATATAGCGCTTCCTTATTCGCAACAATTAAAAGCCGGGCCTTTCCCTCTACGAGCACCGGCACCTGAAAAACTCGAGTCCACTCGCCGTCCAGCGCCGGGGCCGACTCCAGCCATACGTTGGCCGAGGCATCCCATTCCAGACGAAGTCGAAAATTGGATTCCGGTTCGATCCGTAGGAGGACCTCAGCGCCTTGGACCAACCAGAGGTTGCAGCCAATTAGGATCAAACCAACGAGAGGAGAGCGTGAGAGGATGGGTATCATGACGATGAATAGAAGCTGAGAATTTATTTGAAGATTAGGTTTTAGAGCTTCCCACGGGCGCCAACTGGTGACCTAGCACTTTGTCTTTAGGCGAGGATGGAGTTCACGACGTCGCCGGACACGTCGGTCAGGCGGAAATGGCGTCCGCTGTGGAAGTAGGTGAGCCGCTCGTGGTCAATGCCGAGCAGATGGAGAATCGTGGCGTGCAGGTCGTTGACACTGACTTTCTGATGCACGGCCTTGTGACCCAATTCATCGGTGGCGCCGTGATGGATACCGCCGCGGACGCCGCCGCCGGCCAGCCAGTAGGTAAACGCGTGCGGGTTGTGGTCGCGCCCGGGCTGGCTGGCCTTCTGCGAAACCGGGAGCCGGCCGAATTCGCCGCCCCAGACCACCAGGGTCTCGTCCAACATCCCGCGCTGTTCCAGGTCGGCCAGCAGGCCGGCGATCGGCTGGTCCGTTTCGCGGGCGAACCCGCGGTGGTTGCCGATCAGGTCTTCGTGGCCGTCCCAACTGCGCTGGTTCTCCATGCCCCCGGAATAGATCTGCACAAAGCGAACACCCCGCTCGACCATCCGCCGCGCCATCAGGCATTGCGCGGCGAAGTGCCGGCAGTGCGGCTGGTCAAGGCCGTAGAGCCGCTGAATGAACTCGGACTCGCGGTCCACCGCGAAGGTTTCCGGGGCGGCGGCCTGCATCCGGTAGGCTAACTCGAAACTCTCGATCCGCGCGCCGAGTTCCTCTCCGACGGCGGCGGCCTGATCCTGGTGCCGCCGGTTCAGGCGAGCCAGCAGGTCCAACTGGGCGCGCTGGGCGGCGGGATCCAGTCCGAGAGGAGGGCGCAGATTGTCCATGGGTTCGCCCTTGGGACGCAGCCAGGTGCCCTGATAGACGCTGGGGAGGAAGCCTGCGCCCCAATTGCTGGCATGGCCCTTGGGCAGACCGCGATCCAGCGGGTCGCTCATGACCACGAAGGCGGGCAGGTTGCGGCTCTCGCTGCCGAGGCCGTAGGTGACCCAGGATCCCACGCAGGGAAATCCCATCCGCGTGGAGCCCGTGTTGATCATGAACAGGGCGGGACTGTGGTTGTTGGATTCCGTGTGGCAGGAGTGCAGGAACGCCATGCGGTCCACGTGGCGCGACAAATGTGGAAAGAGGTCGCTGACCCAGGTGCCGCTTTCCCCGTGCTGTGTCCAGGCGAAGGGCGACTTCATGAGCGGGCCAACCGATTCCGTGAAAAAGCCGGTCTTATTGTCAAAGCCCTCCAGGCTTTGCCCGTCGCGGCGGATCAGCTCCGGCTTGTAATCCCAGGTGTCCACCTGGCTTGGACCGCCGTTCATGAACAGCCAGATCACCGACTTCGCCCGCGCGGGAAACGGCGATGGGCGGGGCGCCATCGGATCGGCCGCCGCGGCCCGGGCCGGTCCGAGCAATCCCTGATCCTGCAGCAGGCCGGCCAGGCCCAGCAGTCCGGCGCCGGCGCCCGCCCGGCGAAGCCAGTCTCGACGGCTGGCGAGGGAGGTTTCAGTCCACATAGATCAATTCGTTCAAACTTAGGAGGACTTGCATGAGATCGGTCCACGCCGCCAGGTGTGGATCGGGATTCTCGGATGCTTGATACCGCGCCTGCTGGGCGGCGAGGAATTCCCGCCCGTCGGCCATTTCTTGTCCCGACGGCGGACGCGTGAGGGCGCGCCAATAGGCCTCGGTCAAGCCGGCGTCAGGGGAGGCATCCGGCCGCGTCGCGACCCGCCCCGCCAAAGCCGCGGCCCACCGGCGCGCCTCGGGACTGTTCATCAGGAAGAGGGCTTGCGGGGCCACGGTCGTGGTCGGACGCGTCCCCTGACTCACCAGCGGTTCGGGCGCGTCGAAGGCCTGGAGCACCGGAATGAGTGCGCTGCGTTTGACCGTGAGATACACACTGCGGCGCGGGTTGCCGCTGTCCCGAACCCCGGGACCGTAGCGCCGGGCGTCCCACTCGCCCGACACCGCCAGCAGGGTGTCTCGAATGGCTTCTGCTTCCAGACGGCGTGGGGTCCGGCGCGACAGCAGTGCATTGTTCGGATCCCGATCCTGCGCCTCGCGGGAGACCTCCGCCGCCTGCCGGTAGGCGACGCTGTTCATGATCAGGCGATGCACCGGCTTCAGGCGCCAGTCATTCCGGATGAGCTGCACGGCCAGCCAGTCGAGCAGTTCCGGATGCGTGGGCGGGGCGCCCTGGACGCCGAAGTCGTTGGGCGTTGCCACCAGGCCGGTCCCGAAATGGTGTTGCCAGAGCCGGTTGACGATCACGCGGGCTAGCAGATGACCAGCCCCGCCGTCCGGATCGGTCATCCAGGCGGCGAGCGCGCTCCGGCGTCCCGAGAACCGGGCTCCCTCGGGCGGTGGCGAGCGCCAGTGGTTCTCGGGGATTTCCTCCCGCAGCAGGACGGAAAGGACGCCGGGAGTGGCCACCCCTCGTTTCAAGTCCGGACTGCCGCGCTGGAGAAGATGGGTTTCGGGAAGGAAATCGGCTCCCTGCGTGTGCATGCGCAGGGCGGGATAGCCTTCGGCGCAGACGAGGACCTTGGTGAGCTGGGGCGCGGGTGCGAGGCGAGCGTGGGCCTCGGCCTGGTCCTGAAGAGCACGCCAGCCGGGATCCCGTTCCCGCCACCAGGTGACCAGTTCCGTCCGGTCGGCCTCATCCAGCGCTGCGACGGCCGTTCTTCCCCGGCGGAAGACGTCCAGATGCGCCGCCACTCGGGACGGGAGGACGGCGGCCTCCAGGGACAGGGAATCCGAGGAGGCCACGGCGAGCCTGGGACGCCCGATGCTGTGCCGCGTGTTGAGGGCGAACTCGAGGCGGACGTCGAGGCGCACGCCACCGGGGACTGCCAGTGGCTCCGCGAACTCGAAGACGGCGGCATGGTTGGTGCCGAAGCGCGGGTCCACCGCCCAGCCGGTTCCCGCCTGGTCGTCCAGCGCCGCGGCAATGGAAAGCGAGCCGGCATTCTGCTGGAAGGAGGCTCGCGCCGAGCGGAGGGCGACCGGCTTGGGTTCGCCGCCGGACAGTGGCGTGGCGGTGATCTGGATGCGGCTCAGACCGATGTTGCCGTTGTCGGCTCGTCCGGGACCTCCGTGCGGCAGGCTCGGATCGGCCAGCGCCTCCAGCCGCAGGGCGCGGATTTCCCCGGAGCGCACCTCGGCGCCGAGATGATACGTGTCCGAATCGCCATTGGTTCCGGTGGCGAGCAACGATCCATCGGGCTGCGGATGGAACGTCGTACCGGCCTCGGAGCGAGGATCGGCGATTTCCAGGAGTTCCCAGAACGGCCCGTCCGGAACGGGAGCCCCGGCCTCCAGCCACGCTTCAAACTTTCGAGGCAGTTCCGCCTCCTCGTAGCGGGTCCGCGCCTCGACCAGTCGCGCGTGATCCCGGTCAAAGGCTTTCTGTCGGCGGCGGGTTTCCTCGGGCTCCAGGTCCAGTTCCAGCTCGCTACGCACGGTGGTCGTGAAGGTGGCGAGCATCCGGTAATAATCCCGGGTGGGAATCGGATCGGACTTGTGGTCGTGGCAGCGGGCGCAACCCACCGTCAGGCCGAGAAACGCCGTGGCCGTGGTCGAGAGCATGTCGTCCAGGGCATCGTACCGGGTGCGTTCCACCTCGTTCGCGGTGATCTGCGTCGGGAAGACCCCGGCGCCCAGGAAACCCGTTGCCATCAGGGCCAGTGGCGTTTCGGACGCGAGTTCGTCCCCGGCGATTTGCCAGCGGACAAACTGGTCGTAGGGCAGGTCGGCGTTGAGCCCCCGGATGACGAAGTCGCGGTAGTGATAGGCGCCCGGGCGGTCGTAATCGTGCTCGAATCCGGAGCTCTCCGCGAAGCGTGCCACGTCGAGCCAGTGGCGGGCCCAGCGCTCGCCGTATTCCGGACGCTCCAGGAGCCGGTCCACGAGCCGCGGCCACGCCTCGGGCGACCGATCCTCAAGGAAGCGCCGGGCCTCCTCGGGCGTGGGAGGAATTCCCAAGAGGTCGAAGGTCGCCCGGCGGAGGAGGGTCCGCTGATCCGCCTCGAGAGCCGGTGATAAGCCGACCGCGGCCAGCCGAGACCGGACAAAGGCATCCACCGCATTGCCTCCCGCGGCGGCGTCGGGTCCGGCGGGGGGTGGCGTCTCGCGCAGCGGTTGAAAGGCCCACCACGTTTCCTGCGCCGGATGCGGCGTGCCGTCCGGAGAAGAAAGACCGGCGGCCGTCCCGGCCAGGACGGCAATCAACACCGTGAGACGGGTTCCACGGCGTCGAAGGCGATTCACGGTCACGGGGAGAGAGGTTGGACCGGATGCCATGTCGGCGTCACTGGCAAACCGTCCGGGCTGTGGGGAAGGGGCAGGGAGCGAAAGCTCCAAAAGCCAAGTTCCAAGTTCCAAAGAAGCTCCAAAACCCCAAACCCCAACGACGGCACCAAGGGCGCATAGAGGAGCGAAGCGGAAGGCCTGTAGCGTCGGCTGTCCCCAGCCGACCGCGAGGCTCGGCCACGGGGGTGAAGTATGGGGAACCAGCCGGCGTGGAGTTTACCGGATTGAATCAGCGCTACCATTCCCGTCGTGACGCAAGAATTCGTCTTGAGAGCCGGAGGGAGGGCCATAGGCTTAGGCAATGAACCCTGATTGGATGAACCGGAAACGTATCCTTGCAGCGTTGGCGTTTCTCCCGCTCGGGGCCGCCGCTCAAGGAACCTTCAATGCTTCGAACAATTTTACGCCTCCCGGCGGTTCAACCAAGGCGTACCTGGTCTGCGGCGGCTGGTGGGGAGAGCCGATGCCTAAGGCACGCGGCCGGGTGATGATTGTCCACAATGTGGCCGGATTCCCCATCCTGACGCCGAATGGCCAGGCTGGGGTTCCCTTGCCCCTGGACGGCCTCTTTTTCATCAATGGCTTGGTGGTTCCCGGAGTTCAGCCCAATGAATGCGCTGACTTAATTGTGCAAGCCTGGGATGTGGCGTCCGGTCCCACCTGGGATTCTGCGGTCGTAAAAAATTTGGTGGACGTACGAATCTGCCAGTTGGGAGGTCCCGACACGCCCCCCGCCACCTTCGCCGCCAACTCCAATTTTTTTGGAATGAAACTAGAATGGTGTCCTTATCCCACCTGGGCTGAGTTGCAGCCTCTCGTTCGTAATGAGCGGGGACGCTGGCTGATCCGGGGAACTGGGGAAGCCTACGCGACGGCGACGTTCTATGGATCCACCAACCTGCTCGATTGGGAGATTGTCGGCAGGGGTTGGATTAGTCCAGGCAGCGAATTTTTCCCTGAATTGCCCTACGGATTCCAGTTCGAGGTACCGGAGTCCGACTTTCCGGCCCGCTACTTCAAGGTCGTCTGGTGATGAGACGTCAAGGGACAGGACATCTATCCGAAGGGCATCTATCCGAAGGGCATCTATCCGTGCTTCACCCGACCAAGAAGCGACGGGGGCGAAAGCTCCAAAAGCCAAGCTCCAAGTTCCAAAGAAGGGTGGACCTCCAAAATCC
>CAYYSX010000277.1:0-3098 GCA_964474315.1 uncultured Verrucomicrobiota bacterium
TTCTTTGGAGCTTGGGATTTGGGATTTGGAGCTTTCCCCTCCCCTGCCCCTTCGTCGTTGCAGTAAGGACCGATCCAAGATGCATCCCTCCCGAAGCGAATTGAGTTCAGCCTTTTCTCAGCCTTGAGGTATTTCCACCCCGCTTTCCATCCATGAAGATCCATTTCCTCGGCGCCACCCGGACCACTACCGGCTCGATGAATCTGCTCGAAATCAATGGCCGCAAAGTCCTGCTCGAATGTGGTCTTTTTCAGGGGCGCCGCGGGGAATCCATCGAGCGAAACCAGACCTTTCCCTTCGATCCGCAGGAGCTGGAGGCCGCGATTCTCAGCCACGCCCACATCGATCACTGCGGCAACCTGCCCAACCTCTATAAGCAGGGATTCCGCGGGAATATCTACTGCACGTTCGCCACGCGCGATCTGGCGGCTCTGCTGCTAGCCGATTCCGCCCACATCCAAATCTCGGACACCGAATACGTGAACAAGCTGCGCGCGCGCCGCGGAGAACCGCCCGTACCGCCGCTCTATACCGTTCAGGAGGCCGAGAAGGTTATCCGCCAGTTTGTTGCCGTGGGGTACAATCGGCCCCTCCCGGTGACCGACGGACTGACCGTCACCTTTGTGGACGCCGGGCACATCCTCGGCTCGGCCCAGGTGATTCTCGACGTGCGCGAAGGGGGACGAACGTTCCGCTATCTCTTTAGCGGCGATGTCGGACGAGGCGGTGATCCGATCCTTCGCGATCCGGTGCCGGTGGAGGACGTGGATTTCCTCCAAATGGAAAGCACCTATGGCAACCGCGAACACGAGGCGCGCAACGAAAGCCCCTGCGCATTCACCGAGGTCGCCGACACGCTGAGTCGCGGAGGCAAGGTGATCATCCCGGCCTTCGCTGTCGGTCGAACCCAACAGGTGGTGTACGCCCTCAAACGCTGTGTCGAACAAGGCAAAATCCCCTCGGCACCGGTCTTTGTGGATAGTCCGTTGGCAGTCAATGCTACCGACGTGTTCCGCCTCCATCCCGAATGCTTCAACGAATCCACCTACGAATCCTTGCTCCAGGAAGGCAGTCCCTTCGAGATGCCCAACCTAACCTACATCCGCAACGTCGAGCACTCGAAGAAGCTCAACGAACTGCCCGGCGCCATGATCATCATCAGCGCCTCCGGCATGGCCGAGGCGGGACGCGTCCGACACCACCTGCGCAATCACCTGGGGCAGCCCCACAACCTGGTCCTGTTGGTCGGATACTGCGCGGAACACACGTTGGGCGCCCAACTGCTGGCCGGGCGGAATCCAGTGAACATCTTTGGCGAACCGGTCGAGGTTCGGGCACGGGTGGCCTCCATCGATTCCCTGTCCGGCCATGCGGATCGTTCGGAACTGGCCGACTATTTCCGGCGCCTGACGGGCCAGTTGAAGCGCGTGTTCGTGGTACATGGCGAGGAGGACCAATCGCTGGCCTTCGCCGAAACGCTGCGAACGATCCGCCCGGAGGCTGACGTGGTGGTCCCGGTGCGGGGCCAGCAGGAGACCGTGTGATCGGTGTAGCCGCCGCGGAAACGAGGCGTAATCGGTCGTCAACGATCCACCTTGGCCCGAGTTGCCTCCGCATTCCGCATTCCGACTTCGACCCGCTCCCTCAGATCGTGGTGTTGTTCGGGATCACCGTACCCTTGGGAATGACCAGAACTCCGTCGCGCACATAGTACAGCGGATGATCCACATCCGTGGGCTTGTCGGCCGGAGTCAGGATACAGCCTTCGCCGATCCGGACGTTCTTATCCACGATGGCATTCTCAATCCGGCTCCCCCGGCCGATTCCGAGGGGAATCCCTTGGTGTTCCGGTCGCGACTGGCGAGCCGGGGTGTCGTAATAGTCAGCGCCCATCATTACCACGCGGGAGAGCAGGGACCCTTCATCGAGGACCGATCGGATGCCGATGACGCTATTTTGGATCCGGGCCTTGGTGATGATACAGCCGTCGGAGATGACCGCATGCTCGATGGCCGCGCCGTTGACCTTGCTGGCGGGAAGGAAGCGCGGCCGGGTAAAGACCGGCGGGTCGAAGAAATTGAACTTCGGAATGTTGGCCGCCTGATCCAGGTTCGCCTCGAAAAAGCTTCGGATGGTGCCGATGTCCTCCCAGTAGCCCTGGTACACGTAGGAAAACAGCCGCCGGTTCTCGATGGCGCCGGGAATGATGTGTTTGCCGAAGTCGGTGAGGTTGTTGTTCAGCAACTCGAACAGGACTTCGCGGTTGAACACATAGATGCCCATCGAAGCCAGGAACAGGTCGCTGTCACTCTGAATGCCCAGCGAACCGTAGTTCGCGCGGTCCAGTTTGAGGGAGTCGAGCACCACCGGGTCGGTCGGCTTTTCCACAAACCGCACCACGCGCCGTTCCGCATTGATCTGCATGATGCCCAGCGAGGAGGCATCCTTGGCCACCACCGGGATGGTCGCGATGGTCACGTCGGCGGAGGAATCGGCGTGCTGCTCGATGATCTTCCGAAAATCCATCCGGTACAGTTGGTCGCCCGACAGGATGAGCGCGTGTTGGAAGTCGGTGTTTTGCAGATGTTGGAGGTTCTTTCGGACTGCATCCGCCGTTCCCTGATACCACGAGGTGGAGGCAAAGGTTTGCTCCGCCGCCAGGATCTCGACGAAGCCGTTCCCGAAATGGTCGAACTTGTAGCTTTGGGAAATGTGCCGATGGAGCGACGCAGAATTGAACTGCGTCAACAGGTACATCCGCATGATGCCCGAGTTGATGCAGTTCGAGATGGGGATGTCCACGAGGCGATATTTGCCGGCGAGCGGCACGGCGGGCTTGGCGCGTTCGCGCGTCAGCGGAAAAAGGCGGGAGCCCTGACCACCGCCCATGATGACGGCGAGGATCCGACTGCGAAGTTCGGCGAGGCGGGCGGTGGGCATGGGAAGGAGAGGTGGGGAATCCTGGTGAGAAACCGCTGACAGTTAGTCTGACCGGCCGTTCCACTCAAGCCAGGATCACGCAAGTCTGTGGGAAAAAGCGAAAAAGGGTGGAAGGTGGACACGGGATGATTCGTGGGACCGCCCGGAGCGCGGGTCTG
>CAYYSX010000277.1:3198-8079 GCA_964474315.1 uncultured Verrucomicrobiota bacterium
CCCGTCCCGAAATCGAGCCGTCCCGGACCGACAAGGTCCACGGGTTAGCTCGATTTCTACCGTTTTCCGCCGTTTTCCGGAGTTCTTCACCAGTGGCATGCCCTATGCGGCCGAAGGAAAACCGATAACAAAAGACGGGCCACTGACTACGAACTACGAACCGCTGACAAAAGACCCATGACTGACCTCAAGTTCGCCTTCCGCCAGCTACTCAAGAATCCCGGCTTCGCGCTCACGGCCATCGTGACGCTCGCGTTGGGCATTGGGGCCAATACCGTCGTGTTCTCCTGGATTCGCACGACCCTGCTCGATGCCATCCCGGGCGCGGCGCGGCCGGAACGACTCGTGGTCCTCGCACCCGAACACAAGTCCGCCGGTCTGAATGACACGATGTCGCTGACCGAGATCGAGGCCTTGCGCGAGTCGGCTTCCGTCTTCAGCGGCGTGACGGGTTCGCAAATCGATCCCCTCGGTATCCGCATCGATCGCGAGATCGAATGGGTCTGGGGCCAGCCGGTGCAGGCGAACTTCTTCGACGTAGTGGGCGTTCGACCCGTGCTGGGGCGCACGTTTCAAGCAGGAGAAGACTTGGCGGGGGCGGTCGAGAATGTCGCCGTCATCAGCCATCGATTCTGGCAGCAGCGGTTCAGCGGGTCGTCCGACGTGATCGGTCGGGTCATCGAGATCAACGAACGTTCGGTGACGATTGTCGGGGTGGCGTCGCCCGATTTTCACGGAACGATGGGCGGTCTGGGCCTGGACCTCTGGATTCCGTTGTCGGTTTACGTCTCACCCGAATCGCTCCGTGAACGCACCGAATCGCGCGGCTGGCGTTGGCTGCATACGGTGGCGCGTTTGCGCGACGGCGTCAGTCTGGGCGAGGCGCAAGCCGCCGCCGCCGCCATCGGCCAACGTCTGGCGCAAGAGTTTCCCGACGCGAGCCGCGACACCACGTTCGCCGTGTTGCCTCTGTGGAAATCGCCCTGGGGCGGACAGGAAATTTTTCTTCCGTTCCTGCAGGTGCTGACGCTGGTGACCGCCCTGTTGCTGGCTCTCGTAACGGCCAACATCGCCAGCCTGCTGCTGGCGCGGGCGCAGTCGCGCGAGTCGGAAGTGGCGGTGCGCATCGCGCTGGGCGCCGCGCCGCGCCGTCTCCTCCAGCAGTTCCTGACCGAAAGCCTGTTGCTCGCCGCGTTGGGCGGAGTTGCGGGGGTGATCCTCGCGACGGCCGGGAAGGATCTTCTGCTTCGGCTCATGCCGCCCACCTATCTGCCCATCGCCTACGACCTGCGGATCGAAGGGTTCACCCTGGCCGCTACGTGCGCCATTACCCTCCTCGCCGGCTTGTTGTTTGGCGTTGCACCCGCCGCCCGCGCCGTGCGCCTGAATCTCCACGATACGTTGAAAGCGGGCGGACGCTCCATGGTGGGAGGGTCCTCACGACACTGGTTGCGACGCGGACTGGTCGTGGGCGAAGTCGCGCTCGCCTGCGTGTTGCTGTTGGGCATGGGACTGTGCGTGCGGAGTTTTCAGAAGGCGCGGCACATCGATGTCGGCCTGAACCCCAGCCATGTCTGGGTGGCTGGTTTCCGCGTCAGCCCGGACGCGGGCGACGCCGAGTGGGTGAACGACTTATTCCGACGCCTGCGGGAAGAGGCGGCGCGACTACCCGGAGTGGAATCGGCGGCGCTCGTGGACTGGCTGCCGCTGGGATTCGAAGACGGCTCGGGAGCCAGCGTGGGAATTCCTGGCTACACCCCGCAACCGGGCGAAAGCATGGGTTCGCGCATGGGATTCGTTTCGCCCGGCTTTTTCGAAACCCTGCAGATTCCCTTGCTGGCCGGCCGCGATTTTCGCGAAGGCGACGCCCGGGAATCCACCCGGCTGGTGGTGGTAAACCAGGCGTTTGCCGACCGCTTCTTCGCCGGACGCGATCCGGTCGGGTTGACGTTTCGCGTTTGGGGCGGCGACGCGCGGATCATCGGCGTGGTGAAGACTGGAAAATATCGGGCGCTAAACGAGGCACCCTATCCCTATGTCTATGCTCTCGCGGAAACGATTGGACACCGCACTCTAAGCCTCGTGGTCAGAACCCAGGGCGAGGGCTCGATTTCGGCGCGGTCCCTCGAACAGCTCGCCGTGTCGATCGATCCCCGTCTGAGCCCCTTTGCGGTTCTTAGGTATGAAACTTACATGGCCGCCGCCTTCGCCATTCCGCGGATGGCGGCCGTGTTATTGACGGCGCTGGGCGTGATCGCCCTGGGCTTGGCGGCGTTGGGCACCTACGCGGTGGTAGCCCAGAACGCCCAGCAGCGGCGACGGGAGATGGGAGTGCGTCTGGCGTTGGGCGCAGAACCCCGGGACATCCTGCGCTTGATCCTCAACCAGGGCCTGGTACTCGCCGGAATGGGCATCGCATTGGGGGCGACGGCTGGGATTGCGGTCGCGGGCACGTTGGCGGGGGTGCTGGTGGGGGTCACCTCCAAGGACCTGCTGGCGTGGATGGTGCCGCCGTTGTTGCTGGTGGTCGTGACATTGGTGGCCTGTTGGTCACCGGCCCGCCGCGCCGCGAGAACCGACCCGATGGAGGCATTAAGGAATGAATGAGGGGGGGGATTTGCGATTTTGGATTTGCGATTGGCGATTGAAATCGAAACCGACGCGTCACCCTGATTGGCGATTGGCGAAGGACTAAGGGGCTCCTTTTTAAAATAGCAGGTATCAGTCGTTGCGTAAGTGTGTGCATGTAGCGTTCGGTGTCCCCACCGCACCACTCGTCGTAGTCGCCGAGGACATCCGGCGCATTGTGAAACCCCAGGCAATAGACGCCCCATTCCTCTCTCAATCGTTTCTTCGTTGCGTGGTGTACTCGCACGCGTCAATCGTCTTTCGCGTCGTGAAAAAGCACCTCTCCATGGTTTACCTTCGCTGGGAGTCCGTTCTCCTTCTCCGCACTCATTGGCGCGGGGCTATTCTAGGAAGCACCGCGCTCCTGCTGATGTTAAGCGCGGAGTTCTGTCGCGCTGCCGATGACGTGCTCACTCCGCATCGCGTGGCGGAACTCCGGATGGTAACCGGCGCGGTGATGTCGCCGGATGGGAGCCGCGTAGCCTACACGCTGAGCGTCCCTCGTCGGCCGGGCGTGGATGAGGACGGAGAACCTTGGATTGAACTTTGGGTCGCCGAGGCGCGCGAAGGCGCGGGACGGCCGTTCGTAACCGGGAAGGTGAATGTCAGCGCCGTCCAGTGGAGCGCCGACGGGCGTCAGATTGCCTTCCTCGCCAAACGAGGTGACGATTCGTTCAAATCCCTTTATTTCATTCCCGCGGATGGGGGTGAGGCGCGCCGGGCAGCCGAACTGCCGGCGGACCTGGCGGCCTATGCCTTGGCGCCGGATGGCACGCGGGTGGCGCTCGTCGCCAGCGAAGCCGAACCGGAGGCGAAAAAGAAGCTTCAGGACCAGGGATTCAAACAGGAGATCTACGAGGAAGACTGGCGTCCGGCCCGGATCTGGCCAGCGGTCCTGTTCGAGAAGAACACCAACTCAGCGCCGCTGGCACTCGAAGGACACGTCCACCAAGTGCATTGGAGTCCGGTGGATGACCGTCTGCTCGTAACGATGACGCCCACGCCGTCCGTGGATGATTCGTTCATGCAGCAACGAGTCCGGGTGGTGGATGGGAAGAGCGGCGAGATTCTCGCGCGCCTTGATAATCCCGGCAAGCTCGGCAGCGTGGCTTGGAGTCCGGATGGCCAGCGGATCGGATTGATTGCCGCGTCGGACATTCACGATCCCGACGCTGGCCGGCTCATGGTCGCCGAGGCCACCGGAGGCCCGTTGCGCGATCTGCTGCCTGATTTTGCCGGAAGTGTTAGCCACTTCGAATGGGCGGGTAACGATACGATCCGCTATGTCGCCGGCGTCGGCACGCGGACGATCCTGGCCGAGGTGAATGTGATCTCGGGGGCGCGCGACCAGCCACCGCTTCTCGGACCCGCCGGACCGATTCTCACGGGACTGTCTCTTTCCTCGGATGGTTTGCATGCCGCGTTTGTCGCGAGTTCACCGACGCACCCGCCGGAGTTGTTTACCTGGCGTCGTGGGGAGGCGGAACCCCGACGCCGGACCGACAGCAATCCGGGCCTGGAGAAAATACGTTTCGCCCGCCAGGAAGTCATTCGTCACCAGGCCCGCGATGGGCTCGAACTCGAAGGCATTCTCATCCGTCCGCTCGACGAGGAAGCAGGAAAACGTTATCCGCTCATCCTCGCGGTGCATGGCGGCCCCGAATCGCACGTCAGTGACGGCTGGCTCACCAGCTACAGCCTCCCGGGTCAGGTCGCGGCGGCGCGCGGGATGGCGGTGTTCTATCCCAATTACCGCGGCAGCACCGGACGCGGCGTCGCCTTCTCCAAGCTGGGCCAGGGCGATGCCGCGGGAAAGGAATTCGACGACCTGGTGGATGCGGTGGACCACCTCATCGCCAGCGGGTTGGTGGAGGGGACGAAGGTGGGAGTGACCGGAGGTTCCTACGGAGGCTATGCCACGGCGTGGTGCTCGACGCGTTACTCGGAACGCTTTGCCGCCGGGGTGATGTTTGTCGGTATCAGCGACAAAGTATCCAAGGTCGGCACCACCGACATTCCGGATGAGGAATATTACGTTCATGCCCTGAAGCGTCCGTGGGAGGACTGGCAATTCCTGCTGGAGCGCAGCCCGATTTATCACGCCGGCAAGGGGCGCACCCCGTTGCTGATTCTTCATGGCAAAGACGACCCACGGGTCCATGTGGGTCAATCGCGCGAACTCTATCGCCATCTCAAGCTCCACAACCAGGCGCCGGTGCGGCTGGTCCTCTATCCCGGTGAAGGGCATGGCAA
>CAYYSX010000278.1:0-8052 GCA_964474315.1 uncultured Verrucomicrobiota bacterium
GCCCCGAGCGGGCCCTTCCGGCTTATCTCAATGCGTCTCTACATACTAGTTGATACGTCCCACAAACCAAGGCTCGCGTCAATGCAGGCACCCGCCAGCAGCCGGCCATCGGGAGAAAAGGTTAGACACCTCAGCGCTGCTGGCAGCGGGTCGAAGCGTTTCACCTGGCGTTGCGTTTTCGTCTCCCACAGTTTGACATCGCCGTTGTCGTCTCCGGTGGCAATTAACTCCCCGTCCGGTCCGAATGCCACCGTCCTGACATCGCCATCGCCGATGCGCCAGGAAACCAGGCGCTTGATGGCCGCTGTGTCCCAAATCTCCACGACACCATCGGTCAGGCCGAAAGCAGCCAGAGGTTCGGCCCCAGCCACGTCTCGAGACGTCGAAGTGATTTCCTTGTAAGCGCGAGGCTCCAACACCTGGTCGTAATTCTGAACCGGCAAGGCCGTTTTGGTGCCGTCCTCCAGGTTCCATACCCTGGCTTTACGATAACCGGCGCCCACCAGTCGCCGACTTTCCGCCGAGAATCCAACCGCGTACAGGCAGTCTTGAAGTTCCGGTTGCACATGACGTGTCTTCGTGTCCCAAAACTTCATCGTTCCGTCGCCAGAACCGGAGACCAACGTCCCACCGTCGGGTGACATCGCCACGGAGCCGATTGCGGCGACATGCCCGCGCAGCCGGACCAACGGTTCGTAAGTGGTGCCGTCCCACAACACCACTGTTCGGTCGGCGCTGGCAGTGGCGAACGCGCTGATATCGCGCGCTGTTCCGATCGACCAGAACCATCCCGTGTGGGCCTTGATCCGTTTCACGATCCGGCCCGAGGTGACATCCCAAACCAGCAACAAGCCTTCGCCAGTTCCGGTCAGCAGATGTTTGCCATCGGGGGCAAACGCGGCGGAGGAGAGCCGGCCGGGAAACGGTTCAAAGTTCCCACGAGCCTTCAATGACGGGAAATCCCAGACTTGAAATTGATTGCCGGACTCCCGCCCGTCCGGATGTCCCGGAGTCACGAGCAGTGTGCCGTCAGGCGAGAACGCCACCGACCAGTGCTCCACCCATCGTCGCAACAGTTCGTCGCCGAAGGGTTGCCCCGCTTCCCAAGTTTCGGTGTTCCATACCTGATAGCCCTTTGGTTCGGCGCCTGTGACGAGCCAGTTGCCCCGGGGCGAGAAAACCACGGGACTGCGGACCTCCGGGGTCCCGACCGTTTTCACCTCCTGCCAGGTCTCCGTGTTCCACACCTTCAACTTCCCATCCTGCGCCCCGGCGAACAGTTGACTGTCGGGCGAAAAAGCTTCGCCAAATGGAATCTCCTTCACAACTTTGCGCGATGGCCAGGCGCGAATGACAATCCTTTCGCCGGAGTAGCAGGCCAGCCACTTTCCATCGGGTGAGAATTTGATGCTTCCCGCACCTTCGGGCAGGGAATCGGTGGCATCGGACTGGCATAGCTGCCAGAGCAAGCGCCACTCGAACCCGCGCAAATCGTTTTCGCCCGCCTTGGGCCACCAGTGATCGCGCAGTTCGATGGCACGGCCCAGATTGTTTTCCTCCAATGCATGAAAGGCCGCGCTGATCTCCGCGGTATAGGCGCGGAGTCGGTTTTCGCGTTTATGAGTTTCGGCCCGGTTGCGTTCTTCTTCGGCTTTGTCTTGGGCCGCTTGCGCAGCAAGCCGTTGTTCCCTCTCTTTCAACCGTGCGCCATCGGCATCATTCCTCGCTGCCGTCGCCACAGTCGCCTGCCAAACACTCGCTCCCATCCCGATTGCCAAAGCCACCGCCGTCAACGCACCGGCGGTGAAAACCACTTTGTTCCTCTTCCACGCTTTCTGGAGCTGGTAGGCGGCCGAGGGCGGGCGGGCGGTGACCGGTTCGTTCTGCAAGTGACGTTGAATGTCCCGCGCCAGCCCATTGGCCGTTTCGTACCGCCGGCCCCGGTCCTTCTCCAGGCACTTCATCACGATCCAATCCAGATCGCCTTTGAACAGTTTGCTGAGCGCCACCCAGGCCTCGCCGTGATTCCGGGCGGTCGCCGTCTTTTGTTCTTTCGCCATGGTGCTCAGGCGCGTCGAAGGACGCTCCGGTTCCTCCTCCATGATGACGCGCTGCATCTCCCCGTAACCCAGACTGCGCAGGCGTTTCTCGGGAAAGGGAGTCGTGCCGGTGAGCAATTCGTAGAGCAACACGCCCAGCGCGTACACATCCGTGCGGGTATCGACATCCTTGCTGCTCATCTCGGCTTGCTCCGGACTCATGTAAGCCGGCGTGCCGATCATCGTCGCGTATTGGGTGAACAGCGTTTTCTCCGTGAGCTTTTGGTGCGTGGCTTTGGCGATGCCAAAGTCGATCACTTTCGGCATGGGTTCGCCGTGGTGCAGCGTGACCAGCACATTCGAGGGTTTGATGTCGCGGTGAATGATGCCCTTCTGATGCGCGCTCTGGATGGCCTGGCAGACGTGAGCGAAGAGTTTCAGCCGTTCTTGGGTGGGAAGCGTGTTCTGGTCGCAGAACTCGGTGATGGGCACGCCTTCAACCAGTTCCATAACGAAGTAGGGCCGGCCCGTCTCGGTCGCGCCGCCGTCCAACACGCGCGCAATGTGGGGATGATCCATGAGCGCCAGCGCCTGCCGCTCCGCCTCAAAGCGCGCGATGACCGCCCTGGTGTCCATGCCCCGTTTGATCACCTTGAGCGCGACGCGGCGGCGGACCGGTTCTTCCTGCTCCGCCAGGTACACCACACCCATGCCCCCTTCGCCGATGACTTGCAGGAGTTTGTAGCGCCCAATGAGGGTGCCGGGACCTTCGTGGCATGGCGGGTCGGCCCCGACGGTTGGGATTTCTTGAGAACGCTGGCCTGATTTGAGAAAATCGAGTTCTCTCGCCTCGTGGAACGCGGCGAGCAGTTGGTCAACGCGGCGGCGAAGCTCCCGGTTCGGGCCGCAGGCGCCGAGGAGGAACTCTTCCCGGGCCGCGCCCGAAGGCTGGGCCATCGCTTGCGCGAAAATCTCTTGTTCCTGTTTCATCGGGTTGCCCGGCGGGCCAGGCCCGCCCCCGGCAAGTTCAGTGGGAATAACGCCATCCACCGACGAAACGTATCAGGCCGGGCCAAGTTTCTAATAACAACCCAAGACGAATCCATAGACCAGCGGGAGCAATTCCTCGGCGGCTTGCGGATCGCCTTGCTGAACGCGATCAAAGATGTGGATGACGTCGCTGATGCGCGCAGATTACGGGATTAGCGGAGAATGGGAATCTCGAAGACGCCACAGATGACTCGGCACTTTATTGTTGCTCACCCTTACGGAAGGGAATGCCGCCGGCGGCGGAAGAGCGCAACCCCAAGCAGTGCGAGTCCAGTCACTGCAACTGCGGCGGCAGGTTCCGGAACGGCGGTCACCGTGATGTCGTTGTCCGGCAAGGTGACCCCAGGAATGGTGGAACCAAAGGGGTCATCGAATGAGGTCAACAAACCACGGCTCAATTCGAGCGAAAACGTGCCCACGGGAAAGGAATCGAACGTGATCGTGGCGAGATTCTGCTTGGCGCCTGCCGCGAGAGTGATGGGGGTAAGCGACAGGACAGCCCAACCTTGATCTCTCGGCTGCGGCGCGGGGGCCACCATGAATTGCCCCAAGGGGTTTCCATCGAATAGGGTTCCCGTCAGTAGATCCACTCCTAAGGCGGGGTTGGGTGATGTCGGGATCGTCGTGTCCAGGGTGGGCCCCGCCAGTCCATCCCCTACGGTGATAAAGAAATTAAGACCGCCAATCATTACGGAGCTATCACCGGTGTTTTCGACGCTCAGAGTGAGCGAAGGGAAGCCGGGCGAGATCACAGGGTCTCCCAGAAAGTCCACGACGAGCGCGGCCCGGCTGACCTGGGGCGCGGCAATCGTGAGCACGCACGCGGCGAGGAGTGCGGCCGCGTATCGCGTGCCTAGCGAGGAAGCAGCGCCGCGATCCCTCCCGCGCGGGAAGCCAGCCAAGGCCTTGTCCCGTTCGGTTGCTTTTCGTGCTGTGGAGTCAGTTACATGATGGGTGGTGTTCATAGAGTTGAGATTTTGGTTCGCCGCGGTTCTGAAAGGAATCGCAGGGCGGCGGTGGAACGCCGCCCTCCCGGTCGTTGGGTGAGTCCGCTCGCAATAACAGATTCTTGAATGGTGTTCCGCATGATTCATTGCCGGTCGTCCAATTCGAAACGAAAGAAGGCGGCTTCGCGGATGTCATCGGGAGGCACTTCCACGGCTATCAAACTTTCCCACTGCTCGCGCAGTTGATGGTCCGGCACGACCTGCCATTGCGCCTGGCCCAAATCATCCGTTTGCCAGACGCGCGGCGCCGCTCCTCGTGGCCAATCAAAAAGGAACTGCCACGCTCCCTCCACGGTCCGCTCGACCGCCAGCAGGTTCACGTGTCTCTCGTTCGACGCGTTC
Organism: uncultured Verrucomicrobiota bacterium; assembly: GCA_964474315.1. Taxonomy (GTDB): domain Bacteria; phylum Verrucomicrobiota; class Verrucomicrobiia; order Limisphaerales; family UBA9464; genus UBA9464. The sequence goes on from CAYYSX010000278.1 coordinate 4,439, forward strand.
AACGCCATGCTTTCGGCGCGGACCCCGGACGGACGTAACTGGTTCTGTTCTCCTCGGAGGATCGCCTCGATCAATCCGGCGCGATTCACATACAAAATCGCGCTGTGGTTCACTGATGCGGGGGCCGCGCCGCCGGTCAAGTCAAGCAACTGCAACGCCTGCGAACCCGCGACCAAGTGGTTCAAGGTGATCAAGGCATCGTTCACCAGCACCGAGGCCGTGCGGTTGATATCAAATGGGTTCGTGACCTCTACACCTACCGTTGACAGGTTGTTCAGAATTCTCAGCGCGTCATTAACGAGCACGTTGCAGTCACTGACGCTGTTGCCCGTTTCGCCGATGGCGTTGCCAAAATAAAACACCTCGTTGGCGGACAAACCCGTGGTGGCTGTCGCCCGCAACGTGACCTCCAACCATTGGCTCTCCATCGCGTTGTCCGGCCATACCAGGGTGAGGCGGTCGGCGCCGCCGCCACCGCCGTTGGAACGGAAGGCGATTTCCGAAGGCGCGGGAGCGGGGGACCAGACGTCTGGATTGTTATCGTTCCCCTGTTTGAAGGTGAAATCCCCGGCGGCGGGAGTTCCCGGAAAACCCGCCACGTCGATCATGACCCCGTTGAGACCCCGGCTGTAGCTGGTGTAATGGGCAAAGCTGGCCTTCTGACCGGGTCGCAACGGAACTTTATCGATGGCAATGGCTCCGTCATCCGCCGCATTGGCGGCCGGGTCATTGCCGTCTAAAGCCGAGCGATTATAGAAAAATCGCGCATCTCCGACCACGTGCGGCGGCAGGATGCCGGTGACTTGGACCTGGACCGAGTTCGGCGCGTTGCTCAACGTCATCGTGACGACGTTCGATGGGTATTGGAAATCGCTGAACGTGCCGCTACGCGTGCCGGCGGTGAGCACTGTGAACGTATCATTGATCGCGGGAACAAATCCGTTCGTCAGCGACACACGCAACCCGCCGTTCAGCGTGACCGCGCCGGCGATTTGAAGTTGTCCATAGTCCGTGCCCGGCGTCGTGCCGCCGAGGGCGCAGTTGAGCCGCGCGTCGGAAGTGGAAACGTAGCCGCCGTTCGCCGCGAAGATGCCGCTGCGGATCTCCAACGTGCCGAAGTTGTTGAAGGGCACACCGCTGGGCACAGTCGTCAGGCCGGTGCTGGAGGTTTTGCGGAAGGTGCCGGCGTTGTCGAACCGGCAGGAACCTCCCGCGAAGAAAAATGAAGCGGAGTTCTGAGCCTGGAACAACGCCCCTGGGCGATTGGTGATGACGCCGGTGAGCATAATGATGCCGCCGGTGCCCATCCAGAACGTGTTGCCGCCGTTCTCCAGAGTTCGGTTTACAGTGACGCTGCTGGCGCTGCCCAGTTGGAGTGTGACCCCTGGAGGAACCACGGTCCGCCCGCTGCCACGCATGCCTCCCGCCGTCCAATTGATGGCGTTGGCGATCGTCAGTGTCCCAGCCCCGCTCCAGGTGCCACTGCCGCCCACCAAATCAAGGTTCTGCACGGTGAGGTCTCCGTCACTCACCACCGTGCCGCTGCCAGCGATTCGGTAAAGTCCCGCGCCGTTGAGTTGCGCGCCCGGGTTCAGCGTGAACGTGCCGCCCGCCCATTCTAGGACCGCCGTGGCCGGCGTGGTGAATGTGCCGCTGTTCGCGCCACCGCCAGCCAGGCTCAGAGTGCCGGTTTCAATTTCCACCACGCCGGTATTGTTGAACTTCACGCCAGTGTCGAAAGTCGCGGTGCCGCCGCCGTCGGATTTGCGGAACGTACCGGCGTTATCCAACTGGCCATTGGGAAAGACCCCGCCGACGGAAGCAGCATTCTGCACGTGAACCAAAGCTCCAGGGCGGTTCGTAATCACAGCACCTCCTCTTACACCGAGCGATCCAGGCCCGCGGAATTTGATCGTCCCGGCGTTCTCCAAGGTACGGGTGTCCAAGGAGGCGAATGGGCTGGCGATCTCAAGGGTGGCGCTGGTTTCCACGATCGTCCGGCCGCTTCCGCTCATGGTTCCGGAATTCCACAGAAAATTTCTCAAAACAGTCAGCGTGCCAGTCCCGGTTAACGATCCGGCGTCCAGAGTGACGTCGGCGCACTTCGCCGGGCTGTTCAGCGTGACCGTGCCATTGGGAATGATAACGACGTCGTTTGATCCCGGCGCGAGATGGGGCGTCCAGTTCGTGGCAATATCCCAATCCCCGCTTGTCAGGTTAGTCCACGTGAAAACGATGGGGGTAAAGCGGGCGATCACCGTTTTGTTATTCGTCATGACCAAAGTGACCGGGTTGCTCCGGGTGAGGATGTCCCCCATCCACGCATGAAACGGCTCCTGTCCAGGGAGTCCCACGCCCGTCAGCGTCACGGGTTCGCCGTTGGTATAAGTGATTCGGTCGAAGGTATTGATCACCGACCCGCCGTCGCGGAGCACCAGCAGGCGGAAATAGACTGAGTTGCTGTCGGTCGGATCGCTGCCGTCCTGAAATTCCTGGAGATTGGATGCCCCATCGCCATCGGCATCGCCCGAGGCGTATTGACTTAGATTGCCGAAATGGGTCATTTCCCATGCATCGCTCAGGCCATCGGCATCGCTGTCAATCATCAGGAAGGCCGGCGCGCTGGTGACACTGCCGGAGGGATTGGTGAGCACGACACGGTATTCGCCTGCCTTGCTGACGTTGACGTTGGGCAGGAGCAACGTGTCGTTGGTGGCGCTCCCGCCCAGCGGGATGCCATTGAAGCGCCATTCGTAGGTGAGTGCCCGCGTATCCGCCGCGACGACGGAGAAGGATGCCGATTCGCCCGGCACAACGATTCGGTTTTGCGGCTGGCCGAGGATCTGCGGCGGGGCGGAGGCCGCCGCCGTTTGCACGAGGAGATTGCCATTGGGGTCGAAAAGGAAGTGAAGGGAGTGAGCGATCTGCGCGTGCGCGGGGGTCGCGAGCAGGAGAAGGAATGCCGCAGTCGTGGCGCAGTTCCTCACCCTGCCGTCTCGCAAAAGGGCATCCCATGGTCCCCTCTGTGTTCCGGGTCTTTGCATTCTTCTTAGTAAGGCCTATCGACCCAAGCTCAGCGACCCGGCCCGCCGGACGCCACGATTGCAACAGTGACGCGAAGGCCGGGTTAGTTGCCGCGCAGGGTTAGGCGGCCTGGGAGTAACTGTTCCTGTCATATCCGCTCATCATTGGGGCGTGTTGGATGGATCGCCTGAAGCCTTGCTTTTGTTCTCCAGCCTAAGTGAGCGGCCAAGCAAAATGCCGCCGATCAAGATCGGCGTCCCACCCGCGGCGATCGATCCCATGACTGATTTCCCCCCTTCAATAATCTGAAGGATGATGGCTGTGGCGCCCAGAATTAGCATCACCACGCCAATGATTCTGATGACCTTGTAATTCATATGTTTGGTTTTCGTTTGTTAGTTGACCGTGAAAATGGTGACGCCGCCTATCAGGGGTCATGAGGACATGCCCGCAAGAGCTCGCTCTTCTTGCCGATGGAGCAGTTGTTACGTTTGTAGCACTGATTGAGCTTCTCGAACGCCTTATCCATATCCGTCATTCTCTGAGGCTCCTCGCAGATCTGCGTTGCTCGCAAGTTTTCCCGCACACAA
>CAYYSX010000279.1:0-7951 GCA_964474315.1 uncultured Verrucomicrobiota bacterium
GAAACTTTGCCGCTTCCAGCGTCCCGGTTCCGCGGTTCCGGAGGTTTCCGTCGGTCTGCTGACTTCCGATGAAACCCAGGTGCTGGACCTTGGCGCCGCCGGGCTCCCCAGCCTCTCTACCCTCTTGGACCATAATTCCCTCCTGGACGAACTCGGCCGGATCCAGGCCAAAGCGGCGACGCTGCCCTCGTTTCCCCTGGCGGGATTGGAATTGCTGGCGCCAGTCGAGCGCCAGGAAGTCTGGGCCGCCGGAGTGACCTACCTGCGCAGCAAGTCGGCGCGCATGGAGGAATCGGACTTCAGCGCCACGGCCTACGACCGCGTTTACGACGCACCGCGGCCGGAAATCTTTTTCAAGTCGCTGGCGGAAAAAGTCAGTGGTCCAGGCGGTCCGGTGGGCATCCGGTCGGACGCGAACTGGAATGTGCCCGAGCCGGAACTGGCCTTGGTGTTGAACCGTCAAGGCCGGCTGGTCGGCTACACGGCGGGCAACGATATGAGCTCGCGCGACATCGAGGGGGAAAACCTGTTGTATCTGCCGCAAGCCAAGATCTACCGCCATTCGTGTGCATTGGGGCCGTTCGTGACCGTGGGGGTTTCCGAAGCGGAGGTGCGGGATTGGAGCATCTCCATTCGGATCGAGCGCGAAGGGAGCGAGGTGTTCCAGGGCGAGACGCTGGTCGCCCAGATCAAGCGGGGATTTGACGAACTGGCCGGTTGGCTGACGCGGAGTCAGGAATTCCCGTGCGGAGTGGTGCTGCTCACAGGGACCGGAGTCGTCCCGCCCAATGAGTTCACGCTGGCGGCGGGGGATGTGGTGCGCATCCGGATCTCCGGCATCGGCGAACTGGTGAACACGGTCCTGCCGGTGTGAGGCTCAGAGATCGCCAAACTTCCCTTTGCCATTGGAGCTGACCTTCGCACTATCCGCCTTCCTTTGTGGCCGGAAACTCCGCGTTCCCGGCTTTTTCTCATGAAACGAACGCAGCATTGCAACGAACTCCGACCGTCCCATGCCGGACAGATCGTCACCCTGGTGGGTTGGGTCCATTCCCGTCGCGACCTGGGCGGGGTCCTGTTCATCGACCTCCGCGACCGCGAAGGCCGCACCCAAACCGTGTTCGATCCGACGGATCTGGCGCCGGAGGTTTTCGACACGGCGACCCATCTGCATAGCGAATCGGTGATCGAAGTCACCGGAGCGGTCCGGGTACGTCCGGACGGAACAGAGAACCCCAAAATCGCCACCGGCCAGGTGGAGGTCTTGGTGAAGGAGTTGGTGGTGCTCAACCACGCGGCGGTGCTGCCGTTCCCAGTCGATGACCCTGAGGTGGCCAGCAAGGTCAATGAGGAGCTGCGTCTTCAATACCGCTATCTCGACCTGCGTCGCCCCGAGATGATCCGCAACCTGCGAACGCGGTCCAAGGTGGCGATGGCGACGCGCTGCTTCATGGACGAGCAGGGATTCCTCGAAGTCGAAACGCCTACCCTGTTCAAGTCCACCCCCGAGGGAGCGCGTGAGTTTCTGGTGCCGAACCGGCGCGAACCGGGGACGTTCTATGCGCTTCCCCAGTCGCCCCAACAATTCAAGCAGATCCTGATGGTCAGCGGGGTCGAACGTTACTTCCAACTCGCGCGGTGTTACCGGGATGAAGACCTGCGAGCCGACCGGCAGCCGGAGTTCACCCAGATCGATATCGAGCTGTCGTTCATCGACCGGGAGGACCTCTATTCCCTGGTCGAAGGGTTGATGAAGCGGGTCTGGAAGGTGGCCTTGGACCAGGAGGTTCCCGCGCCCTTCCGACGGGTCAGTTTTGCGGAGGCCCTCAACCGCTGGGGCATCGACAAACCGGACACGCGATTCGAGATGGAGCTGGTGGACTTCACGGAGGTGTTCCGCGGTTCCAGCTTCAAGGTGTTCTCCGGTGCGATAGCCCAGGGCGGGGTTGTGAAGGCGTTGAACGCCCAGGGACTCGCCGGCGCCACTCAGGGGCAGATCGAGACCATGACCGACTATGCGAAGAGCTTCGGCGCGAAGGGGCTGGCGTACATCAAGGTGGAGAACGGCGAATGGAAGTCGCCCATTGTGAAGTTCTTCACCGCGGAGGAGAAGGCCGCGCTGACCGCACGCCTGGCCATCGAGGAAGGCGATCTGATTCTCTTTGCCGCCGATCAGTGGCTCAATGCCTGCGAGATTCTGGGGAAGATCCGGCTCTATTGCGCGGAAGTTCTGAAAGCGCAGGGGAAGTTGGTCATCGATCCGCGCCGATTCGATTTCCTGTGGGTCGTGGATTTTCCTTTGCTCAGCTACGACAAGGAATTGAACCGCTGGTATTCCAGCCATCATCCGTTTACCGCCCCGGTGGCGGAGGACATCCCGCTATTGAAATCCGATCCGAAGAAGGTCCGCGGCCAGCACTACGACCTCGTGGTCAACGGGGTGGAATTGGGCGGCGGTTCGATCCGGATCCACCAACCCGAGGTACAGCGGACGATCTTCGAAGAGATTCTCGGCATTCCGCCGGAGGAAACCCAATTGCGCTTTGGTTATCTGCTGGAAGCCTTCAAGTACGGGGCGCCGCCGCATGGGGGGATTGCGCTGGGATTTGACCGGATGATCGCGATGCTCTGCGGCACGCCGAGCATCCGCGACGTCATTGCGTTTCCCAAGACGGCCAAGGGCGTGGATCTGATGACCTCGTCGCCCTCGACGGTGACGGCGCGTCAGCTCCGGGAGTTGTATCTCGAGGTCAAGGCGGCGAAGCCTCAGCCGTAGCGCAGGCCTCCGAGCCACCTGTATCGCCGGTTTTTAACCTGCCCGGTAGCGCAGGCCTCCCGGCCTGCTGTGGCGCAGGTTTTTAACCTGCCCGCCGGGTCCGCGGGCCGGCGTCCAGCCGGCGGAACAACCGATCGGAAAATTCGCCGGTGCAGCGAGACCGCTTGCCGCCGGAGAGCCGGCACGATAGGTGTGCCCGGCCGCTGCGGCGGTTCCCCGCCATGAACGATCAACTCTCCAGCAATGCGGAAATCCGGCACCTGAACCTCAAGCTCGCCGAATTGGGCCTGCCTCGGTACGCCGCCGGGGTCAATCCGGAAGCCGCCGCCATCATCAGCTCCTTTGTCGCCCGCAGCCGGGAAAAGGACCGCCTCCTCGCCTCGTACCTTTGCCCTCCGGATGCTCGTATCCAGACCTTTCTGTACGACTACCTGGGCGACGCGGTGGTTCCCCCCCGGTTGCCCGCGCAGACGCTCATCCTGGATCGCCCCGGGTTGGCCCGGGTCGCCTCGCTGCCGCCCGATCGCCATGAGTTCGTCAGTGACTTGATCCACAGTTACCGCGTGGCCAACGGCGTTTTGCACAATCCCAAGTCGGATCGGCGCACCACCGCGGGTATTTTTCACGTGGCCGAAGGCGGATTGCCGATTCCGGACGACAAGAAGGCTGTGCCGAAGCCGGTCTTCGCCGCGCTGCTCCGTCGGGCGTTGCAGGCGCCGGCCGAGATGCTGCGCCTGCCCTTCACCGCCTCGCAGCAGGAACCGGCGGAGACCTGGGTGTCCCTCTATCTGCGACCGGTCATGTGTCCGGGCGTGGACGGATTCATTGCCGAACAGCGGATGGAAGTGCGCTTCTTTGTGCCCGGTTCACTGGTGAGCAACCTGGATTTCGTGGAGAGCATCTTTGGCAACGCAGGCGATCCCAACCTGCCGGAGAATGACGCCGCGCTGGATGTGCATCATTGGTCCGGCCACACGGGCTGTGTCATTCTGGCGCCCCACCTGGTGGGTTCGCTGACCAAGAAGGAACTGGGACTGCCCGCCTGGGATGCCGCCACCGAACGCCAGCGGCGGGATGGCATGTGTTGGAAAGAGGCCGGCGAACTCTACAACGACGGCCACGCCTTCAAGATCTGCGCCCGCGACGCTTCCGGCGCCATCGTGACCCTCATCGGCGACAACTACTTCGGCTACTGCAAGAAAGAGGTAAAGACGCAGATCAGCTTTGCGGCAAACCTGTTCGGTCTGGCCGAAGAGGAACACGCCGGCGGCGCGCTGGTGTTTCCGTGTTATGACCTCGCGGGCGAATACGACGCCGCAGTGCATACGCCGGAGTATCCACACCGGTTTGCGTCGATGGCGGAGGAGTTTGCCGCGGAGATCGAGGTTCAGCCGAACGGCTATGGAGTGGACCGGAAACTTCCCAACATCCTGTACTTGCCGGAGACCGCCCGGTTCAACCTAGAGAAGCAGTCCATTGCCTGGACCCATGAGGGAAACCACCATTCGCTGAAGCTGCTGCTGGACTATCATTATCTCTTGCCCAACGGCTTCCGCATCCACCTGGAGCAACCGCTCGGCAACCGCGCCTGGCGCCTGATTGGAATCCGCCCCGACGGCACCCTCTGTCACAAGCCCTGCACCGTCAGCGGCGGCGGGAAGTCCGAAATCTCCAAACCCATCTCCGACGCCATCATTCATGGTCCGGTATTCGTCGCCGACATCCGGAAGGATCTCGAGCTGGTGGCGGCCGTGCTGGAGCGGGATTATTCGAACCGGTTCAACGATCCGGCCCGTAATGGGAAGGATCATCGGCCGCTCCTATCGCACGAACGTTCCCTGGGCAGTGTGATCAAGCTGCTCACACCGAGCGCGGAGGACTATTCCGATGCTTACAACGAATGGCTGGCCACGGTGCAGCCCCACATCAAGGAATTGGTGTTGGTGGCCAAGCGCTTTTGGAAGCCGTCGTGGGGACCCGACTGGCGATCCCATTTCAGCGTGGACATCGTCAACGGCGCCCCGTCGAACGAGCTCAGAATCGACCGGCGGCGGCTGGCGACTCAGTTTCTTCGGGTCGGCTATGATAGTGACGGTGCCTGGCGGACGTTCGGTCTGCGGAAGGATTTCCATCCGGCTGCCAAGGTGCAGGCCGAGGACGACATCACCGCCAGCGTCGTGGTTCCGCGGTTGGCGTTGGGCGACGTGGCGCCCAAGCAGCCGCCCTTCCCTTCCCTGAAGTTTGTCCACAACTGCGAGACCCGGCTCTTCCAGCGTCCGGACGACGCTATTATTCGCGGCTACGACCACACGGCGGAGGAGGAGTTCGTTCAACCGGGCAACTTCTTCTCGAACTACGAGCCGTTAAGCCGGGAGGCGGCGGTGGAAATCACCGAGGATGCCATTGGATTCCACCAATTCACCGAGCCGATGCAGGCGTTCATTCGGCGGGTCACGGCGGATCCCGGGGTGAACTACTTCGTCAGCACGGCCTTTCCCCGGTTGGTGGACGGGAAGCCGTCGAAGAATCCGCGGTATCTGCAGTTGCGACCGGACCTGGCCAATCCACTCTCGCGCCGGTTGGCGGAGATGTCCCAGCGGCTGGCCCGCCAGGTGGCCCCGGGCCGGCCGTTGCCCGTCGCGGTGACCGCGATTCTTGCCGGACGCCGGAACAACCCGGCGGAAGGAAAGATCCGTTCGCTCGCCTGTTACGGTCCGATCCACTACATGGAGCTGCCGGAACTTTTCATGGAGTTTATCTCCTCGATGACCGGCAAGTCGCCGTCCACCACGGGGGCCGGCAGCGAAGGGGCTCTGACCAAGGGGCCGTTCAATGCGCTCCCACCCATCTTCGACCTCAATGCCGCGGTGGTGAGTTACATTGTCAGCGGCTATCCCTGCTTCCTGACCAGCGCGGGTTGTCTGGGACCGAAGTGCCGGGTGGATCATGATATTTCCCTGCTGGTCCCGGAGGTCTGGTGCCGGATGCGTCCGGAAGAACGGGATCCCACCTGGATGATTGGAAACGGGATGTTGGAGAAGCTGACGGACTACGACTTCAACGGCCGGAGGATCCTGGCCAGCCGGCTCGGTTACCGGATCACTCACTTGTTCGCCACCCGGTTCTTCGGCCGCATCTTCAACCATCCCCACGCGGTGCTCACCTCCGAGATGCTGTGCCCGGAACAGCAGGATCCCGCCGAATTTGCCGAGGCAGTGGACAACGTGGTGGCGACGCACCGCCGGGTTGCCCAGCAGTATTTCGACGATGGTTCGGTGGCGATGGCCTGCCCACCGCTGAAGGCACTCCTGCACATGATGCACGACGGTTCCTACGAGGGGAAAACTCCGGAGGATCCAATGTTTCGCTCGCTGTTCACCCGGGAGAACCTGCTCGCCAGTGACTGGTATCAGGAACGTCTTCGAGCCAAGCAACGTCTCGATACGCGCCTCTGGCAGCGTCATACACAGTACCTGGAACGGTTTGTGGCCAAGGCCAGCCATGCCGATGAGGTCGAGCGCTTGGGCATCCGACGCCGGTTGACGGAAGCCCGGGTGATGTTGGAGCGGGTCAAGCGTCCGGAATATCTCACTCACTTGAGTGGAACATTGGGGGCGGAACCGGCGCTGGAGGAGTGAGGGGCGGATCTTGGTTTGTCCTCAAACCGGGGCCGAACCCTTCCCAAGCTCAAAGCTCAAACGGTGTTACTCGCTTTCCACCCGCTCTCCGTGAAATGCGCGGTCCCAGCTCGCATTTCCAGGATCAGTGACCTGGCCACTCGACTCCCCGGTCTTCTCACTCTCCCCAACGGTGCCGCACCAGTCCGGCCAGCCGCTCCGTTGACGGAATGACCAAGGTGTTTCCCTTCACTTCGAGCAACCCCTGATCCCGCAGCTTGGCCAGGGTGCGCGACAACGTCTCGCTCACCGTTCCCAGCTCCGCCGCCAACGCCCGCTTCGTCCCGCGCAACTCGATCGTGACCGGATCTGCCGCACCCGGCGGACACCGTTTCACCAGCCAACTGGCCAGACGGGTCTCGACGTCCTTGAGGGTCAGGTCCTCCAACTGCCCCACCACCATCCGCAGATGGGCGCTCATGGCGGCCAGGAGGCGCAGCGCGATTTCGGGCTGGCGCTTCAGCAGATCCACGAAACCGTTCTTCTGGATCAACAGCACCTGGCTGGGCTCCAACGCCCGGGCATCGGCTGGATATCCGCGATCGGTCGCCAGCGCCGCTTCGGCAAAGGTTTCGCCGGCCCGGAACACATGAATCACCTGTTCCTTCCCCGCCGCGTTCACCCGGTGGACATTGATCGCGCCCTTTTGCATCAGATAGAAGCCGACGGCGGGCTCACCCTCGTGAAACAAGTACTCCCCCTTGGCCAGAGACCGGACCGTCACCAGGTTCACCACGGCCTTCAGGTCTTCGGGACGTAATCCGGAAAAAAGCTGGCTACTGCGGAGGGTGGACGTGAGCGCGGCCAGCCGAAGATCGGACAAACGGTTAGGCATAGAAGGAGGCTGACAGAGGATCTGAAGGGAGGGAACTCTCCCCGTTCGCCGATTCCAGTCCCTTCCCTTCCAAGGAATCTTTGACCGGGATCAAACCCTGGCACCACCCAACCGGTCAGTATGATTCCATGGATACTGACCATACGCCGTCCTCGTCCCAGGCCGCCGTGATTCACCCTCAATCTACTCCACCTTCCGCCCGGGCGATCACCAGCCGGACGGAACTATCGGCGCCGGGTTTACGCCTCGTCTCGTTCGCTTTTGGGGAAGAGGCGGAGCTCTCCGAGCATGCCACGGCGCGTCCGGCGCTCGTGCAGATCGTCCGCGGAGAATGCGAATTCCGACTCGGTTCCGAAACGCATCACCTTCAGGCCGGTGACGTGGTCTGGATGCCGCCCGGGACACCCCATGCGTTGCGTGCTCGCGGCCCGTTCTCGATGTGGCTGGTGCTGCTGGCCGGCGGAAGCCCGCTTTCCAGCCCAACTGTAGAAGTTCGCTTCGCACCCACTCCAGTCACGCCCCAGGAATGATCGACACTGCCCGGTAAAGATAGCTAAGTGAGTTCGGCAGTGCGCGAACGCCGGTCGAAGGGAAGGCGGGTGCCACCCTCCTTCCCATCGCCCATCAAAAATCAAAAATCGCAAATCCCCAGGTCATTCCGGC
>CAYYSX010000280.1:0-7940 GCA_964474315.1 uncultured Verrucomicrobiota bacterium
ACATACAAGTCCGGAACCCCATCGCCATTCAGATCATGGAAGAGAGCCGACAAACCCCAGTCGAAGGGCAGTGGCGAAGGCTGCCCTTCCTCGGTACGAAATCCGGTGGCCCAATCCACTCGCTGGAACCGGCCGTCTCCCTGGTTCAAATAAAGGGCGTCCGCTTCCCCATTCTCGAGCACTCCGGCAACGGGATCGACCGTGAAACGCGCGCTCACCTCCGGCGAGACCGGCCGGTCGTCCACGGCCAGAAGCCGATAAACTCCGTTGGTCATGGCCACGCGAAACCGCTTTTCCGGCTCATCACGCATGGTCGTCCGGCGGTAATTGACCACGTAGAGGTCCAGATCACCGTCCCCATCCACATCCGCCAAAGCCAGAGAGGTGCCCCCGGCAGCTCCCCCCAGACCGGCGCGCTGGGTTGCTTCCTCGAACCGCCCGCGCGAATCATTCAGAAACACCCGCGGACCACGATCGATGGCGTTCACGATCAGATCCAAATCCCCATCCCCGTCGAGGTCGGCCAGGACGGCTCCGGTCGAGGCCTGATCCGCGCAGGCGATCCCGGCCGCGGCGGTGGCCTCTTCGAAGCGCCAGTCTCCGCGATTCAGATAGAGCACATTGGGTGAATCGAGTCCGCAGAAGTACAGATCGCAGCGTCCGTCCCCATCGACATCGCCGGCGGCCACCCCGGATCCGTTGAGAAAAATCTGATTCGTCAGGCCCCGGTGGGTATTGAGTCGGTTGGTGAAGGTGATGCCGGTCCGGCCCGGCGGGAGCTCGGTGAAACCGGATCTCCCGGGGCTGAGAACCGGTAAAGGAAAGATCCGGCCGCCCGAAACAGACTTCCCGTCAGCGGCGGAAAGACGAGTCGCCCCCCCAACCACAAGACCCAGCCCAAGCGCCAAGATTCTCGGAATCCGACCCCAAGCCGGATTCGACCATCGAATTGAACGGGAAAAGCGAATGGCCAAACAGAACAAACACCTGTCACGGGAGCAATGTCGGCCTCTTCGGGAGCGCGGACAGACGACAGACGACCGCCAGTGTACCGCAGACTTCTGAGTCTGCTGTACCGCAGGTTTTTAACCTGCCCGAGGGAGGAAGGGAGGACCGTTACGGACATGATTTCAACCGTCGGTCCTCCCTTCCGAGCCGCTCCCAGCACCCGGCGGGAAGCCTATCCTCCCGAGCGCTCTCGAGAGTCAGCAAACACCCAACCTTTAGCGCAGCCGATAGTACTGCGCTGTTCCCTGGCTGGCGGGCGGAATGGTCAGGCTGTTGCCCGTGGGAGCCGGCGTGACGTCAACCCACTGGCCAGCGAGGGCGTCCTTGGATTGCAGGACGCCCTCGCCCGTCCAGGAGATGACGACGTTTTCCTCCTGCAAGGACGCTGTAAGTGAAGGCGGCAAGGTCGCGGCGCCACCGGTGATGCGGGCATTGTCAAACTGAGCCCGGACGATATCCGTTGCCGCCGCCACATAGGCCCCGAAGCCGAAGCTCAAGCCCTGCGAGTAAGCGAAGGGAACCTCGGCCCCGAACAGACCGTCCAGGTACAGCTTCACCGTGGTTCCATTGACGGTCAGCCGCATGCGGTGGTTCCCCTGGTTGTCAAAGGATCCCCCGTCAAACGCCGGGATATTGATGCCCGCATCGGTGGGCGTGTCGGAGGGAACATTGTAACGCCAGCCAAAGTTGCGGCCGTCGTGCGCGACATTGTCGGCAAAGAAAACATAGTTGCCGCCCGGTTCCTTGACCCAGATGCCGGCGCGCTGGTTGGCGCCCGTTCCGGTGACGAGGACGAAGTCCAGCCGCACCCGGTCAACCTCGAAGCTGGTCGGTTCGGTGGCGGAAGCGCTGTAGGTCTCCGCAGTAAACAACGCGAGGCCCGGCCAGTCGGCCGACTCGGCGGTGACATTGATCTTGGCCACGCCGTCTTCGACGAGGATGTCCGATTCTTCAAAGACGAAGGTCCCAAACCCAAAGGGCGTCTCGTCCCGGCGCCACTTGGTTTGATCAACCGAGGTTCCGGAGAAATCATCGGTGAGCAGCACCTCCGGAACGGAGACCACATCCACCCTAAGGCTTCCGCTGATGCAGCTCTGCGGGTTGCTGGTGACGACGAAGGTGGCCGAGCCCAAGCCCACGGGCACGACGTTGAAGGTCTGGCTGCTCGCGGCACCCGCGGCGAAGTTCAGGGTCAGGACCCCGTTCACCGCACCCGCTGGGACGGCGATCGCCGGGTTCTGGCTGGTGACGGTCACGGTCAAGGCCGTGGTGTCATGCAGCAGGGCCGGAACGGAAACGGTCGCCGCTTGTGGCGGATCGGCGATGGTCAGAGTGACGCCGGTCGGCTGAATGGTGGTGCAAGGCAAGACGTTCTCGACCGCCACGTTGTCAAACTGGCCAAAGACCCAATCGTCGGCGAGGCGCGCATAGGCGCCGAGTTCCACGTGGATGCCCGTCGTCACCGCAAACGGGAAGCGGCCTCCGGAGACGCCGTCGAGGAACACCTCCACAGCTTCGCCGTCCGCCACCAACCGGAGGCGATGATTACCCACGTCTTCGTTCAGGTGCGAAAAGACGCTCAGCGCCGTACCGGATCCGGTGGGGTTGCCGGGATTGACGTTCACCTGCCAGCCCGTTTCCCCGAAATTCTGCCCGAAGAAGACGAACCGGGAACGATCGCTGGTGGTTAGATAGATTCCGGTCCGGGCGGCCGTGGCGAATTGATCCATGGCCACTCGGTCCACCTCCACGGATAAGTGCAAGTCCGGGGTGGCGACGAAGCTTGGGACGGTCTTGAGCGAGCTTCCCGCCCAGAAGTCCGTCTCCGCCGTTCCGCTGATCTCCAGCACGCCACTGGTGGGAGCCACGGTGAAGGTCCCCGTTCCGGCCTCAAATCCCGCCGTGGAGGTCTGCCACTTGGCCGGATCGATCGCGCCGGAAAAGTTCTCCGTGAGGAGGACGCCGGGACCGGAGATCACGGCCACGGCCAGTTCATTGGCCGCGCCGACGTCGCCTTCCAACCGGAACGTCGTCCCACCCAAAGCCAGACCACGGACCTTGAAGGTCTGGGTATTGGGACCACCCGTGGCAAAGGTCAAGTCGAGGACACCCGCCGTCGCTCCCAGCGGTTCGGCGATGGCCGGATCCGCGCTGACCACTCGCATCTGCACCGGTCCTTGAGCATTGAGTCCGGCGGGAATTCTTACCGTGACGTCAGAACTGTTCTGCTCCAAGCGCACACTCACCGATCGGCGATCAAAGGTGGCGGCCCCGGCGGTTTCGATCAGCAGGTTGTCCCACGTCGTGGCGGCCGTGTCGCCATTGGCCCGGGCATAGGCGCCAAACTCAAAGATCACCGGCGAGAACGGAAACCTCACTTCCGCCCCTTCCTGCCCGTCCAGCAGCAACTTCACGGTCTTGCCATCCGCGATCATGCCCATGCGGTGCAGGCCGCCGTCATCGAAGGCTTCCCCGTCGAACGCATCGATGTTGACGCCGCTACCCGTAGGAACATCGCCGTCTTCGCCGATCCGGCGGTTGTAACGCCAGCCGCCTTCGGCGCGGACATCCGCGAAGAGAACATAGCGATCCCGATCCTCGTTGAGGATCCACAACGCACTGCGGGAAGCCGATCCCTCGCCCACCTCCGCCACCCGGTCGATGAAGAAGGAATAGATGGCGTCTTCCGCCACCGGAAAGGTAGGCACCACTCTCAGCGTGGAACCGGACCACCATTGCTGGGTGGTGGAGCCGACAAACTCGATCACACCATCGCGGGCTTCGGCATGAATGTCACCCGTGCCGCCTTCGAAGAAGGGCGAGTCGGGTACGTAGAGCGCTGGGTCAATCGTGTTGGACGAGAAGTCGTCTGACAGGACTATACTTGATTGTCTTAGTGTGGTTTCGATCCGGAGGTTGTCCCAAGTGGTGCCCGCCGTGTCGTCATTGGCCCGGGCATAACTGCCGAACTCGACAACGATTTTGGAGACCGGGAACCTGACTTCCGCTCCGAAAATACCATCCAGGTAGAGCTTCACCGTTTGACCATTGGCGACGACGCTCATCCGGTGCAGACCGCCATCGTCAAAGCTTTCGCCGTTGAAAGCCTCGATATCGGTTCCACTGCCAGTGGGCACGTCGCCATCTTCACCAATCTTACGATTGTAGCGCCAGCCGCCCTCGGCGCGGACATCCGCGAAGAGCACATACTTATCCCGTTCTTCGTTGAGGATCCACAAGGCGCTGCGGGAGGCCGTACCCACCCCGGTTTCCGCCACGCGATCGATGGAAACAGCGACTTGGGTCTGCTCCGATACGGAGAACGTCGGCACCACTCGCAGCGTGGCACCGGCCCACCATTGCTGAGTCGTGGTTCCCGTGAACTCGATCACCCCATCGCGGGCCTCCGCCTGGATGTCACCCACTCCCCCCTCGAAGAACGGTGCATCCGGCACATATCGGGCTGGATCAATCGTGTTCGAAGCGAAGTCGTCCTCCAGCAGAATCTGGGTTTGGCGGGCTCGTTCGATCCGGAGGTTGTCCCAGGTGGTGCTGGCCGTGTCGTCGTTGGCCCGCGCATACGTGCCAAACTGCACGACGATCCGGGAGGCGGGAAACCGGACTTCGGCACCCAAGATGCCGTCCAGGTAGAGTTTCACCGTTTCGCCGTTGGCGACCGCGCTCATGCGGTGCAGGCCGCCGTCGTCAAAGCTTTCGCCGTTGAAGGCTTCAATATCGGTTCCACTGCCGGTCGGCACGTCCCCGTCCTCGCCAATTTTGCGGTTGTAACGCCAACCGCCCTCGGCGCGGACATCCGCGAAAAGCACGTACTTGTCTCCCTCTTCGTTCAGAATCCACAGCGCACTGCGGGAGGCGGTTCCTTCGCCGGCCTCGGCTACCCGATCGATCGAGACCACCAGATTCTGCTGCTCCGAGGCGTTGAAGACCGGCACGACTCGCAAAGTTCCCCCCGCCCACCACTGCTGGGTGGTGACGCCGGTGAACTCGATGACGCCGTTGCCCGCCTGGGCCTCGAACTCGCCGACCCCGCCCTCGAAGAACGGTGCGTCCGGCTGATACTTCGCCGGGTCGATGGTGTTACTGGAAAAGTCGTCCTCGAAAATCGTTTCGAAGATCTGGGCCTGGAGAGGAATGACCGCCCACAGAGCGAAGGCGATCAACAGGGAGGAGAGCCTGGCGGACCAGGAGGGAAGCTGGGTATTCATAGGTCGATGGCAAACTGGCTGGAACAATACCACAGGCTTCTACCGAGCTCGTATCACCTACCGTCCGGTCCGCTTGTCCGGGTAAAGGAAAACGGAACCTTCCCAAGGTAATTCTGCTCCGGTGATCGTCATCAAAACGACGAAGTCAGAGGTGTTGCTCGTGGTAACTTGGTGAGCTTATCCGGATCCAATTGCTTGAGTCAACCCTTCCCGTTTTCGGGCGCCTCTCAGTTTTTGGAAAAGTGGCGAGGGATGGTCCGGAGGGACCCTGTAGCGTCGGCGGTCCTCAGCCGACCCCGCTGGCGGTCGAGAGCCTCTGGCGTCTTCTTCTCCACGCCCGTTCGTTCCCGCGGCCCCCAGGCGACTCCACCCGCCCGGTCGGCTGAGGACCGCCGACGCTACAGGCCTTCCGCTTCGGTCCTCCGTCGTCCGTCCTCTGTCGTCCGTCCTCCTCTCGCCCCGGATCCACCACCTCGCTAAAAACGGATGATGTCCTTCCCGCTTTGCACCCGGCCCGAGTTCGCCGTTTACTGTGCCGGTGATTTCTACGGCCGAAGATGCCGCCGCTTCCGCACCCGACCTGGTCCAGCAGGTCGAGGGCATCTTTTCGCCGACGGGATTGTTCTCCCACGCGAAGAATTTCGAGTTTCGTCCGCAACAACAGGAAATGGCCGTCGCGGTGACGCGTTCCCTCGTGGACCGGAAACATCTGCTGGTCGAGGCGGGCACGGGGGTGGGAAAGAGCTTCGCCTATCTGGTGCCGGCCATTCTCTTTGCCGTCGCCCACCGCAAGAAGGCGGTGATCTGCACTCACACTATCAACCTCCAGGAACAATTGGTGGAGAAGGACCTTCCCTTACTGCAGAAGATCCTGCCGGTGGAGTTCAGCTTCGCGATGCTCAAAGGCCGCGCCAACTACCTCTGCACCCGGCGGCTGCGTAAAGCCCGCCAGCAGGCCGGTTCCCTCTTCACCTCACCGGAAGTCGCCGAATTGGACCGCATCTGGGACTGGTCCCTCACGACGCCAGACGGTTCCCTCAGCGACTTCACCGAGGAACCCGATCCGAAAGTCTGGGAAAGTGTCTGCTCCGAACGCGGGCTCTGCACCCCAAAGAAATGCGGCTACGCCAGCGACCTGGCTCGGGAGAATCACGTCTGCTTCTTTCAGCGCGCCCGCCAGCGCATCCTCGGCGCCGATGTTCTGGTCCTGAACCACACCTTGTTCTTCACCTTGCTCAATGGGGTGGACGAGGACCGCGCCGGAGAAGGAATTCTGTTCAAGAACGACTTCGTGATCTTCGACGAAGCCCACACCGTCGAGCAGGTCGCCGCGCGGCACATTGGGGTGAGCGTTGGCAGTGGAGCGGTGCGGTATGCTCTCCAGCGGCTCTACAACCCCCGCACCGAAAAGGGACTGCTCACTTCCCTGCGGCGCGGAGAGGGCGTGAAAGCCGTGGCGGAGGTTCTCAAGCAGGCCGATGGATTTTTCTCCCGGATCGAAGACGCCTGCGAAACCCTCGCCGAACGCGCCCGTTCTGCCGTTGAAGGAGAGCCGGCGCGGACGGGACGGAGCGAACCGCGCAAATGGTCGGAGCTACGGATCCGCCGACCCGATCTGGTCGAGGACACCCTCACCCTGTCCCTGCACCAACTGCGGGAACAAATCTCCGAACTCGTCCAGGCCACCGAGGACAAGGACACCGGGGATGAGTTGGCCGAATGCAACCGCCGGCTGACCGACCTGCGGCTCGCCGTTCAGACCTTCCTCAAACAGGACGCGGAGGACCACGTGTACTGGGTGGAGCGCACCGGCAAGACCCAGCGCAATCTCTCGCTCAACGCTGCCCCGGTCGAGGTCGCCGAGTTTCTTCGCCAGCGTCTGTTCGGCTCGGGGACCAGTGTGATCATGACCAGCGCCACGCTCGGGGTGAAGGCACCGGCTGCCGCTCGGTCCTCATCGGTGACCCCGTCGCAACGGCGGTTGGACACCCGTAACACCGCTCTCGACTACATCGCGCGCCGGGTGGGAGCCGAAGCCGCCCTAAAGCTTCAGGTCGGCTCCCCGTTCAACTACGAACAGCAGATGCGGCTGCTGGTGGCGGGAAAGATGCCGGACCCGCGCGATGCCGGTTACGAAGATGCGTTGGTACGGTGGATTGAACACTTTGTTAACCAAACCCACGGTAAAGCCTTCGTCCTCTTCACCAATCACCGACTCATGCAACAAGTGGCTGGACGCATGGAGGGATTCTTCGAGCGGTTGGGGGTGGAATGCTATGTCCAAGGCACCGGCATGCCGCGATCCACGATGTTAGAGAAGTTCAAGGACAACGTGGATTCGGTGTTGTTCGGTACCGACTCCTTCTGGCAAGGGGTCGATGTGCCCGGCGAAGCGTTGAGCAACGTGATCCTCACGCGACTCCCCTTTGCCGTGCCGGATCATCCGCTGATCGAAGCTCGGTTGGAACGGATCGAAGCGGCCGGCGGCAACTCCTTCTTCGACTTCAGTCTTCCGGAAGCCATTCTCAAGTTCCGCCAGGGAGTCGGTCGTCTCATCCGGACGGGAGTGGACACCGGCATCGTCGTGGTTCTCGACAACCGGCTCCTGACCAAGCGTTACGGCCAGCAGTTCCTGGACGCGTTACCCCAATGCCCGGTGGAAGTGGTGTAAGGTTACGCTGTCCCGCAGACTTTCCTGTCTGCTGT
>CAYYSX010000281.1:0-3295 GCA_964474315.1 uncultured Verrucomicrobiota bacterium
TTCATCTCCGTACGGGCGACATCGTTACGCACGTCACCGACAATCCCAATGATCTCAACCAGTTCGCCACTCAAACGGATGCGGACGCCCAGCGCGTTTCCGCGCGGCCAGTAGCGGCGCGCCATACTCTCGCTAATGACGACCGTCGGCGGCGCGCCTGCGTGGTCGGAAGCCTCGAACGTGCGTCCCCCTAGAACCGGTATTCGCAGCGCACGGAAGTACTCGTCGGACACGCTAGCATACTGAACCGACGGCTTCACCGCATTCGGCAGTGCGCCTTCGATGCTGAAACCTTCAGTCCTCGGGCTATCGACCGCGGGAGTTTTATTCGCGATGGCGACCGCATCCACGCCGGGCAGACTGCGGAGCCTTTCCAAGAGTTGTTCATGAAGGCGCGCACGCCCCTCGACCGTTGGGTAGTCGGGAGTCGAGAGCCGAAAACGCGCCGTGAGAACGCCGACCGGGTCGAAGCCAACCGGCGTGATCGCGATCTTCCACAGACCACGGGTCAGCAACGTGCCGCCGGTCAGGAGACTCGCGCACAAGGCGAGCTGCACCGTAACGAACACCCCACGCAACCGTCGTGACCGACGACTTTCGCTCGCGCCGCGCGCGTCGTGTCGCAGTGGACTCTGCGCGCCATCTCGTGCCATCGTCATCGCCGGCAGCACCCCAAAAACCAGGCCGGTGCAGACCGCAATCGCGGCGGTGACCAGCACCGCGTTTATGTTGAGCGAGAGATCCGCGTAGGCGGGAAGCAGGGGGCCCGCGACGCCTCGCATAGCCGCGAGCAACAGGAAGGCGAGCAACAGCCCGGCTGCGCCGCCCGCGAGTGCCAGTACCATGCTTTCTGTGAGCAGTTGCCGCACGATACGCCGGCGGCTGGCACCCAATGCAACCCTGACGCCGAGTTCGTGGCGGCGAGATAGACCACGCGAGAGGAACGCTCCGGCCAAGTTCGCGCACGCGATGAGGAGGGCCAGAGCCGCGCTCGCGAGCAGGACGAGAAGCACGGTCCGCCGGGTGCCAACCATGGACTCACGCAGTGTCGTGGCGGACATCCCGAGCTCGCTGAACGCCTGCCGGTTCTCGCGCGAGGCCCAGATGGCTGCAATCTCGCGCCGCGCTGCGTTGTCGTCGATTCCCGGTCTGACGCGGCCTACCAAGCCCAACCAGTTCACACCGCTCCTCTGTTCGATCGCGGCACGCAGATCGAACGCGAAATAGAAATCGACTTCATCCATGCCGTTCTTGGGTCCCACGAAGTCGGGCGCCAGGACACCGATGACGATACGAGGGATGCGGTTGACGCGAACCTCTCGCCCGACCACGCCCGGGTCGCCCGCGAACAGCCGCTGCCAGGCGCCAAACGTGAGCACCACGGCATGCGCCGTGTCCGGCCCAACTTCCGCACCGCTGGCAGGCACATGGCCGATCGCGCGGTCGTCGTCTGCGAACGTCCTTCCGAGGATCGCCTGGACCCCAAGCGTTCTGAAGAGGTGCGGCTCGACCCATGCAATCGTGGCGGGGTACGGGTCGTCGTCGCTTCCGTGTACCGCATCGCGTGCCGAGTCAAAGGCGGCGAGACTTTCAAACGAATGCTGCCGGGAGACCATCATGTCCACCATCTCCGCGTTCAGGTTGGGCGCTCCCGGCCTCCCATCGAGAAAGTGCATATGCACGCGCTTCAAGCGGTCCGCGTCGTGGTACGGAAGCGGATCGAGCAGCACGGACTTCACCACGCCGAAGAGGGCGGTGTTGGCGCCGATCCCGAGGGCGAGGGTGAGCACGGCCACGGCAGTGAAGCCGGGGTTCTTACGTAGTTGCCGCGCCCCGTAGCGAAGGTCCTGCCAAAGCGTCTCCAACTCCGGCACGCCGCGTTGGTCGCGGTACGCCTCCTTGGCGGCCTCCATGCCACCCAGCTTGATCATCGCCTGGCGGCGCGCTTCCTCCGGTGACATGCCCGAGCGAAGATTGTCCTCGATGTGCATCTGAAGATGGCTCTCGATCTCCTCGTCGAGTTCCCGATCCGGGCGCTGCTTCTTGAACAAGCCGCCGAATCTCAGAATCCATGCACGTAGTTTTCTCATGGGAAATCCTCATTCATTTCTTTGGCAAATTCATCGAGAGGAATAAGCTCGAGAACCGTCCTGAACGCGGTGAGGTTAGAGTGGCCGAGGCCATTTGGTTCGCAAAAACGTCCTTCCAGGCATCCAGGGCCTATGCGAATCTGGGCGCATGTTGATCGAATACCTGCGGGCGGCGCTGGCCAAGGCGCATTACGAGTTGCTGGGTGAAGGCGAGGGATTCTACGGCGAGATCCCTGGTTTCCAGGGCGTTTATGCCCAGGCGAAAACCCTGGAAGCGTGCCGCGAGGAATTGGCCAGTACGCTGGAGGATTGGCTGCTGTTCCGCATCGCTCGCCACCTGCCAACTCCCACCGTGGATGGCATGGATCTGACGATAAGAGAAGTCGCGGAAAGCGCCTGATGCCTCGCTTTGGTCCCATCAAGCGGCGGGAATTGATCGCTCGCCTTCGCCAGCTTGGCTTTGCCGGTCCATACCGCGGCGGAAAACACGAGTTCATGCAGCGAGGAGATCTATCCCTGACAATTCCGAACCCGCACGGGCGAGACATTGGCCCTAATCTGCTGGCCAAAATCCTGCGCCAGGCAAACATCTCGCGCGAGGAGTGGGAGCGGCTTTGATGAGAGGCTTTGGCGAATTCCATCCCTTCCAACTGAATCATCGCCTGACGACGCGCCTCTTCCGGCATCAGGCCTGATCGAAGATTGTCTTCGATGTGCATCTGAAGGAGGCTCTCGATCTCTTCATCGAGTTCCCGGTCCTGGCGCTGCCGGTTGAACAAGCTGCCGAACCTTCGAATCCATTCGCGCCGTTTTCTCATAGAAACTCCTTGCTGTGATTTCCTGTCTTCCGTGTGCCTGTTACTGATTACTGATTACTGATTACCGATTACTGGTCCCTCCTCACTCGCTCCTCAGCGCCACCATCGGATCAACCCGCGCCGCGCGGCGGGCCGGAAGCCAGCAAGCAACGAATGCAGCCAGCATTAGTAAGGTTGAAACACCGGCCAGGGTCAGCGGGTCGGTAGGACGGATCTCAAACAGAAGACTCGCCAGCAACCGGGTCGTGGCCGAGGAACCCCAAAGCCCCAGCAATAATCCCGACAGCATCAGGAGAAATCCATGCCGTAATACCCAGTTCATGATCTGGATCCGCGAAGCGCCCAGGGCCAGGCGGATGCCGATCTCGTGAACGTGTTGGGAGACCA
>CAYYSX010000281.1:3395-7914 GCA_964474315.1 uncultured Verrucomicrobiota bacterium
GTTGGAGGATCCCAGAGGTTCTTGAGCCTCGCATCTTTGACCACACCGTCGATTTGCCAGGGACCAACACGTCGGCCCAGAGGGTTTTGTCCCGGCCAATAGCGCCGCGCAAAGGCTTCATTGGCCCAGACCAATTCGGCTTGCCCACCCAAGAGGCGGTTGGGTGTGGTGGTTACCGGTATTCCCACGGTTTCGAAATAGTCCGGCCCGACTTCGGTAAACTCGACACTAAGGAATTCGTCCGGCCTGGGTTGGTATCCTTCAATTCGGTCCACCGGCGCGGACATGCCGCCCAAGCCTTCGCCCCGCAGCATGGGGAAATAGCGCGCCCAACTGACGGATTCGACACGGGGCAGAGTCAAGAGCCGCCGGGTCAGTTCACGATTAAACCCGCCGGAGGCTTCAGGCACGTTGCGAAACTCGGCCGGGATCACCACCAGATTCCTGGTGTCGAATCCCGGATGAAAAGCCAGCAGGCTCAGAAAGCTGCGCAAACAAAGCCCGGCAGCCACCAGCAACACCAGCGACAAGGCGATCTGCGACACCGCTAAACCACTCCGCAATGGCCACCCATGAATAGATCTCCGGGAGGTCTGTCGTCCTTTCAGCGCAATGTTCGGATTCTGCCGGGCAGCGCACCACGCCGGCACCCCGCCAACGAGCAAGCCCGAAAAGAGAGTGACGAGCAGCGAGAAGCCCGCCACACGCAAGTCCAGGGCCGTCGGGACCAGCAGATCCACGTCGCCGGGCTTGAGCGCGATCAGGAGCCGGTTGCCGAAGTGAGCGAGCAGCAGTCCGACGATGCCGCCCAGCAACGACAACAGCAGTGTTTCCAGCACGACCAAGCGCAGGATTCTTCCCCGTCCTGCCCCCAGGGAAAGGCGGATGGCGATTTCCTTTTGCCGACGGTCGGCTCGCGCCAGCAGGAGATTGGCGATGTTAGTACAGGCAATGAGCAAAATCAGCGCCGCCACGCCGAGTGCGAGCAACCGCGCTTTGCGAAGCGTGGCATGGGAGCGGAAGGCGCCCCACGATCCCAGCGCTGCCGGGCGGAGTTCTGTCCGAAGACCGGAGCGGAAGAGGCCTTCGTTCTCGTAGCCGGGAATCACGCGGCCGCCATAATGGGTGGCCACGCGGGCCGCCAGCACATCCAGAGCGACGCGTGCCTGGGCAGGGCTCACTCCGGACCTCAGTCGGCCGACCAAGTGAAAGCTCACCGAAGTCGCTCGTTTGAAATGTTCCTCCATCACCGCCGGAATCCAGAACTGTGGCGCGGGCTGATCCAGTCCCTGAAAACCGGCCGGAGCCACTCCAATCACGGTGCAGACGAGCGGCATGGCAAACGCCGGACGCACAGTGATCGCCTTTCCGAGAATTCCCGCATCGCCATTGAACCAACTTTGCCAGGCGGCGTAGCTTAAGACGACCACCGCGCCCGGGTCGGACCAGGAATCGTCCGGTGTCGCAAAAAACTGACCGAGGACGGGCTGGACGCCCAGAGTGGAAAAATAATTTCCGGCAGCCAGTTGCGCGAGGGCGAAACGCGGTTCTCCGGCAATTTCGACGGGAGCAAAGAGGGTCGCGTACGCGCAGAGATCGGAAAACACCGCTTGGCTCTGCTCGTGGTAATCGCGGAAGACAGGATACGGAATGTTCTGTCCGGCGAAATCTCCCGTCTGATCCACGAGGACGATTCCCAAGAGATTCGCCGGTTCCTTGACTGGCAAGGGGCGCAACAGCAACTCATTGATCAACCCAAAAACCGCGGTGTTGGCTCCGATGCCCAGGGCGAGGGTGAGCACGGCCACGGTAGTGAAGCCGGGGCTTTTGCGCAATTGTCGCGCGCCGTAGCGAAGGTCCTGCCCGAGCGTTTCCAACACCGGCAGGCCGCGTTGATCGCGGTAAGCCTCCTTCGTGGACTCGATTCCTCCCAATTTGATCATGGCCTGGCGGCGCGCCTCCTCGGGTGTCATGCCCAAGCGGAGATTGTCCTCGATGTGCATCTGAAGATGGCTTTCGATCTCCTCATCGAGTTCCCGGTCCTTTCGCTGCGTCTTAAACAGGCCGCCGAACCTCACCATCCATCCGCGCAATTTTCTCATGGGACTTCTTGGTTAGTAATCAGTGGGCAGGCGCACGGACAAACAATCGAACGACGAACATCGAACATTGAACGACCAATGCGGCACGCCCAGGGGCTGGAGAGGCTCGCGTTTGGATGTTGGGCGTTGAATGTTCGATGTTGAATGTTCATTTCACTCGTTCCTCAACGCCACCATTGGATCCACCCGCGCCGCACGGCGGGCGGGCAGCCAGCAGGCGATGAAGGCAACAATGAGAAATCCCGATACCGCACCCGCCAAAATGAGGGGATCCATCAACCCGGTCCCGTATAAATGACTCCGAATCGCTTGTGAGGTTGCCAGGGCTCCGCCTATTCCCAGCATAATCCCGACCATGCTAAGAAGCATTCCCCTCTTCAACACCAGTCCCAAAATATCCGACTTCTGTGCACCCAAAGCGATGCGAATTCCAAACTCGCTGGTACGCCGGGTGACCTCGTACATGATCACGCCATAAAGTCCGATTGCCGCCAACACAACCGCTATGCCAGCGAACGCACTCAGCGCCTTCAGCATGACTCGCTTGTCCGAAATTGTGCTCAAAATGTCTTCGTGCAACGTGGCGAAATCGACCGTTTGGTCGGGATCAATCTCCTGAAGTTCGCGACGCACCATTTGGTAGAAAGCCGTGGGGTTTCCGTCGGTACGGACGAACAGCCAGGGTGTAATAGCGGGCAACCCTCCTGCTTGGGATAGGTGGAGGTGACCCCCAAGAGTTCCCTTGATCAAATCGCCGTGATGGGTGTCGCCGCCGACGCCGACGATCTCATAGACACTTTCCGCAATGCGCAGGCGACGGCCGACGGGTTCCGTTTCTCCGAATAGCCGCCGGGCGAGGGAGTCATCAATGAGACAGACTGGAGGCGCATTCGCAAAGGAATCGCCCTCCGTTAGATCGCGCCCTTTTCGGATTACGACTCCCATTGTCTGGCAGTACCGACCTCTAACGACGTCGTAAAGGCATGGGTAGCCGCCCTCCGGTTGCCGCGTCTCCTGGCCCTCGACATGCACTTGGGCATGGCCGGCGGACCACGTCGGCAGTGTGCTGAGCGCAACGACCGCTTCGATTCCCGGCTTGGCCATCAGACGCTCGAACACTTGCTGGAAGAAGCGCGCGCGCGATGCTTCGTCCGGGTATTTGGTCTGCGGCAACAAAACGTCCGTGGACATTAGTCCATTCGGCTCGTAGCCCAACGGAACATTCAACAGGCCGACAACGCTCTTCAGAAGCAGCCCGACCACCACCAGAAGCGTCAGCGATAGGGCAATCTGGGATATCATCAGACCATGGCGAATGCGGTTGCGGGGCTGGCCCGCCAGTGATCGAGCCCTCTCTTTCAGCACACCATTCAGATTGGGGACGGACGCGGTTACGGCGGGAAGCAAACCCAGAACAGCTCCCGTCGCCAGCGACAGCAGAAGGGAAAACAGGAGGATTCTCGTGTCCAGCTCCGTTGCCCAATTGAAAAATTGTGGATTGGCTCGGTCATCGTAAAGCAGAAGACGGAGCAGCTTGACTCCCCAAAGGGAAAGAAGAATTCCGAAGAGACCCCCCAGCAATCCGAGCAGCACGCTCTCGGTCAGGAACTGTCGCGCGATCCGCATCCGCCCGGCACCGAGCGCGGACCGAAGGGCGATTTCGTCCCCCCGTGCGATCGTCCGCGCCATCAGCAATCCTGCGGCGTTGATACCGGCAATTGCCAGAACGCATAAGGCTCCCCACTGCAGCATCAAAACGGTCGGTTTGACGTAACCGAACAGCCACGTACGAACCGGAATGACAACGCTCCGCCATTCGGCCTTTTCCTTCGGATACTGGGATTGAAGTCGTTCCTTTATCGCCTTCAGTTCGGCCTCCGCCTGGGTGATTGAGGCTCCAGGCTTCAGGCGTCCCCATACAGAGAACATATTTGTAACACGATCTACCTGCACTTCGTGTGTGAAAACTAGTGGAACAATCAAGTCCGGCTCTCCCATGACGAGCGCGTCGGACGGCAATACACCAATGATGCTGTACGACTCGTTGTCCAAGCGAATGGCGTGTCCTAGCAGCTCTGTCTCGTTGTCAAATGTCCGTTTTGCGAACGATTCTGTGAGCAGCACGACCTTGCTGTCACCGCCCGGTCGGTCTTCATGGGGCAGAAAGTCACGGCCGATTCGAGGTTGTACGCCGAGGAGATTGAGGAAAGTAGGTGAGGCCATCCAAACCATCGCTCGTTTGGCTTCGGCAACACCCGCGAAGGTCATATTGGCAGCTCGAAGCAGTGTCATGTTTTCGAGTAAGGTACCGTGTTCCGTCCAATCGTTGAAGACGCCGCCCGCGACGACCGGTCCGTCGCTGCGTTCTCGGATGGTCACCAATTGTCCGGGTCGCTCGTGGGGCAATGGTTTGAGCA
>CAYYSX010000282.1:0-7868 GCA_964474315.1 uncultured Verrucomicrobiota bacterium
AGGCCCAGACCCTCGAAATTTTCCGCACCGTCGGCGAGCGCCTCGCCAACGTGCCCGGGGTGGGCTCCGCCAGCATCGCCTTCTCGACGCCCTACAGCTTCAACCAGAACGACCGGTCCGTGCGACGAGCCGGCACGCGTCCGGTGCCCGACGCCCGTCCGGCCACTGCGGCGGAAGGACTCGACTTCCTCGCCCCGTTCAACGCCGTCGGCGCCGACTATTTTGCCGCGGTCGCCCAGCCGCTGCTTCGCGGCCGCGCGTTCACCCGTTCCGAAACAGATCACGTCGGTGCACCCCCGGTTGCCATCATTGACGAAGCGCTCGCCGCCCGGCTCTGGCCCGGCGAAGAGGCCCTGGGCCGGCGTCTCGAATGGGCCGGCGGCGAGATGCCGGCCTCCGACATTTCGTCCAGCGCCGAGATCGTCGGCATCGCGCGCACCTTGCGTCCCGAGTCTCCCGAAGCGAAATCTCCCGGCGCGATTTACGTTCCCTTCGCGCAGGGTTTCAGGGCAAAGGTCCACTTCATCCTCCGATCCGTGAACGCCGGCGAAACCGCGCTGGCCGGGTTGCGCGAGCCGGTGCGCCGCGAGCTGCAGGCGGCGGCCCCCGGCGTGCCCCTTTTCAAGGTGCTCACCTTTCGCGAGCACAAGGACGCTTCGCTCGTGCCCTGGCTGTTCCAGCGCATAACAACGGTCCTGGCGACGTTCGGCGCGGTGGCGGTGCTCATCGCGATCATCGGCCTGTACGGCGCCAAAGCCTACAGCGTTTCCCGGCGCACGCGTGAGATTGGCATCCGTCTCGCGCTCGGCGCCGAGCCATCACGCCTGCGCAACATGATCTTGCGCGAAGGTCTCGTGTTGAGCCTGGTCGGGATCGCGCTCGGCCTGCTGCTCGGCGCGGCGCTCGGCCGTTTTCTCGGCAGCGTGATCGTCGATCTCGACGGCTTCGATCCGGTCGTTTTCAGCGTCGCCGCGCTGGCGTTCTTTGCCACCGCACTCCTTGCCTGCTGGCTGCCGGCGCGTCGCGCGTCGCGGGTGGCCCCGATGGTGGCGCTGAGAACTGAATGAAATGAACACCCAACGCTCAACGCTCAACGTCCAACTTCCAAGGGCTTCCTTACCCCATCCTTGGTTGTTCGATGTTGAATGTTGGTTGTTCGATGTTCCGCTTCCGACCACTGACTACTGACCACTGACCACTGACTTATGAACGACCTCAAATTCGCCTTCCGCCAACTCGTCAAAAATCCCGGCTTCACCGCCGTGGCCGTGCTGACGCTCGCCCTTGGCATCGGAGCAAGCACGGCCCTGTTCACCATCTTCAGCAGTCTGCTGTTTCGCCCGGTGCCCGTGAAGGATCCTGAATCGGTGGTGCGACTCCAGGTCACCGACCGCGATGGCTCCTTCTTTGGCCATGTGTCGTATCCCGACTACGTGGACATCCGCGATCAAAGCACCAGCCTCGCCGGCCTGGCGGCGTCGGCTCCGGCGCGCGCTTTCTTTTTGGAAACAGGCTCCGGACCGGATGCGACTCCGCAGAAAGTCCGAGGCGCACTCGTCTCCGGAAACTACTTTGCTGTGCTGGACGGCGAATTCTCGGCGGGGCGCGGCTTTGAGTCAGGGAAGGCGAATCCCGTGATCGTGCTCAGTCACGGCTTCTGGCAACGACGATGGAACGGAGTGCCAGTGGTCGGGCAAACGGTTCGCCTCAACGACACGGCCTTTACCGTGATCGGAGTCACTGCGCCCGATTTCAAAGCGGTGCGATTTGATCGAATGCCGGATGTTTGGATTCCGCTGTCTATGCAGCCGCAGTTGCAGCCGGGAGAAAATTGGCTGACGGAGCGGGATCGCTTCTGGCTTCAGGTGGATGGGCGGTTGACGCCGGGAACGTCGCTGGCGTCCGCGCAGGAAGAAATCAAAGTGCTGACGGCGGGGCTGGCCGAAGCGTATCGCGGGGGAAAGGAAGTGCCGATCGTGGTCACGCCCGCAAGCTTTCTCGATCCCAAGGACCGCCGTAAGCTGAGGCCGCTGGCGACCACCGCGATGCTGGCGGTGGGGATGATCACCCTGATCGCCGGGGCCAACCTCGCGAATCTCCTGCTGTTCCGCGCGGTGTCGCGCCGGAAGGAAATCGCGGTTCGACTGTCGTTGGGCGCGAGCCGGGGCCGGTTGATGCGGCAGTTGTTCACGGAGAATGCGCTGCTTGGAATTTTGGGGGCCGCCTTCGGTTTGTTGATTGCCTATTGGCTCGCCGATCTGGTCGTGGTCCTGACCGCCGGCGTCGAAAGGCGATCCGCCATCGCCTTGGCGCTGGACTGGCGGGTGTTGGGCTACGCGGTGGTGATCGCCGGTCTCGTGGTCTTCGGTTTTGGACTGGCACCCGTGCTCCAAATGGCAAACCAGGATGCGTCGGGCGCTCTCAAGGAAGGGGCGGGAGGTCTGGCGCGCGGCGTGATGAAATCGAGATTGCGGGGCGCATTGGTGGGCGCGCAGGTGGCTTTGTCCCTGGTCCTGCTGGTCAGTTCCGCGCTCTTCATCCGCACGTTGCAGAGAGGTCTCACGCTCGATACCGGACTCGATATCGAGCGGACCGTCGCGATTTACCTCGATCTGGGACGCCACGGTTACGATGAGTCCAGAGCCGCCGAATTGAAACGCGCGCTGACCGAGCGCTTGGAGTCCCTGCCCAACGTGCGCGGCATTGCCCAGGCATCGTCGGTGCCGCTGGGGGGCGCGCGCTATGTCACCGACTACCAGACCGATGCCCGCAAGGAAGGGCTCGCCGAGAACGAAGTGTCGGCCAATTTCTTCGACGTGCTGGGCGTGGCCGTCTCCCGCGGACGCATGTTCACCGAGGAGGAACTGCGAACCCGGCAGCCCGTGGCCGTGATGACGGAAGCGGCGGCGCGACGTCTCTGGCCGGGCGAAGATCCACTGGGCAAGCGATTGCGCCGCGGCCAGTCGGATCCGTTGCTGGAAATCATCGGCACCATTCGCAACTCCCCGAACCAAGCCCTCTACGAGGACGAGGCGGATGTCTTCCTGCCGATCCGGCCGGACCAGCAGCGCGATTTGAAGCTGCTGCTGCGGACCACCGACGGTTCGGAGGCTCTCCCGGGGATGATCGTCCGCGAGGCCCGAGCGCTGGACGCTGCGCTCTGGCCCGAGGCGGAGTTCCTGGCGGACCGCACGCGGCAGAGGCTGCAAACCGAAATCACCCTGTCCTGGCTCGCGTCGGGGCTCGGCTTGCTCGCCCTCGCGCTGGCGATGACCGGCCTCTACGGAGTGCTTTCGTGGCTGGTGGCCCAACGAACTCGCGAGCTGGGCATTCGTCTGGCACTCGGCGCGCCACGCGGAAGCGTGATCCAATTGGTGCTGAAGCAAGGAATGCGCTTGGTCGGTGCGGGAATGACGGTCGGCCTGCTGGCCAGTGTCGCCGCCTCACGCGCGCTGAAGGGCATGATCTATGACCTCAGTCCCCTGGATCCACTCGCCCTTCTCGGCGCGACCGTCTGTCTGCTCCTGGCCGCCTTGCTGGCCTGCTGGCGGCCCGCGCGCCGAGCGGCACGGGTCGATCCGATGGAGGCGTTGAGGGCGGAGTAATCAGTAACCAGTAATCAGTAATCAGTAATGAGATTTTTTTATGGGCGATCGAGTTCGAGGCCAACCGGTCGCGCGGACTGAGGCCATTTGGAGTGCGGCGGTTTCCGCCGCTTTGGATGCGGGGGGAGGAAGGTGTGGCGAGAGCGGAAGAGGACGTTCGGAGGCTTCTCCGCAGGCGATCCAAAGCGTCGCATAGCGGCGCACTCCAAAAGAATTACCTTCATTTCCGGTGTTTTTGGTGAGTTTTCGCCGACGGCATGCCCTATGCATCCGGAGGAAGAGGATGGATCACTCTGAAACGGCAACTAGCGCTACGCGACGGAATCCGAAGCTGTCCAATGAGCTGACCACTGATTACTGATTACTGATTACTGATTACTGATTACTCTCGCCTCTCGCCTCTATGCAAGACCTCAAATTCGCCTTCCGCCAACTAATGAAGAACCTCGGCTTTACCGCCGTGGCCGTGCTCACACTGGTCCGCAGGATTTTGGGCGGGGTCAATCAAATCAACGCCTTGAATTCCTCGACCGTGAAACCGGCGTCCTTGGCGATCTTGCCCATGGTGAATGCGTTGATCGGGTTATGTCGGGGGATCACGACAATCCTTACCCCGTTGCTCATGACGGTGTGCTTGCCCTCCCGGATGGTTTGAAATCCAGCTTTCTCCAAGGAACGAATCGCAGTCCGATAATGGATGCCCGGCAGCTTGGGCATGGCTGGTCAGAGCGTGACGGTCTCCCGCGAGACCTTGGTTCCAAAGCGAGCGGGCAACTCTTCCCGCGCCGCGAGGTATTCCCCGATGGCGTCGCGGATGTTTTCCAAGGCTTCCTCGCGCGAGGCCCCTTGGCTGCAACAACCGGGCAGTTCATCGCACCAGACGGCGAATCCTTCGTCCGATTCCACGAGCGTTACCGAATATTGCATGCGACCAAACTAGGTTTTCTCGCCCCCATTTCAACCCGTTAACCGATCGCCTCTATGACCGATCTCAAATTCGCCCTCCGCCAACTACTCAAGAATCCCGGCTTCACCGCCGTAGCCGTGCTCACCCTCGCGCTCGGCATCGGGGCCAACACGTCTCTTTTTACTGTGATCAATACGGTCCAGCTCAATCCAAAGTGCCAGGTCACTGGTCGGACCGCTGAAGCCGCCCGATAGCAGTTCGGTCATTCGGGTCGAAGGCGCTTCCGAAACCGCGCCCGGGGAGGAGCGTCGGACGCACCCGCGCAACGTCAGCCCGGACTATGTCAAGGCCATGGGGATTCCGTTGGTCCGGGGCCGTGAGTTTGACGGACGCGATGATAAGAACGCGCTCAAGGTTGCGGTCGTCAACGAAACGATGGCCCGGCGCTACTGGTCCAAGGAGAATCCCGTGGGTCGGCGCGTGGCCCTGGTCGGTGAATCGTTGCGATTCCGGCCGGCCAACTCGGGCGAAAGACCAGGACGCGCCAACCGTTGAGTTGAGCGATTGGCGATCGAGAGCCAGGCTAGCTTCAGGAGGCGAAAGAAGCTTTCTTCCCCGGCGATCGCCGTGGTTCACTTTTTGGGTGAGAACGCTTTGCTTGATTTTTCTTTGTCTCGGCGCGCCGTTTTCCCTGAAGACCGGAGGCGCCGAGTTCAACGGCCAGGTCAAAGTCACCCAACTCGTCAAAACCACCACGAGCTGGGACGGACAGCCGATCGTCTATCCCGGCGGCCAAGCCGAGATTACCGCCATGATCATTGAGATTGCTCCGGGCGGCCAGACCGGTTGGCATCTTCACCCGGTTCCTTCGTTCGGCCTGATTTTAGAAGGGGACCTGGAAATCGAATTGAAGGATGGACGCCGGACCAAGCTCAAGGCGGGCGAGCCGATCGTCGAGGTAGTCAACACGCTCCACAATGGACGCAACATCGGGAAGACGCCCCTTAAGCTGGTGGTCTTTTACGCGGGGGCCGAACGGGGTCAACTGACAGTCAAGGAAGGGATTTAGCTATTGGTCATATCAGGCTCATCTCGGCATTCCCGGATAAATGGAGGGGGCCCAGCTCGCGCCAAGCAACAATCCGGCGGCGCCAGTTATGACCACGGATTGCGGGGACAAGGGGATGATCGCCCGACTCAGCTACTGCTTCGTCGAGAAGCCACCGGCCCATGAATGATCTCAAGACGACCTTCCGGCAGTTACTAAAGAGCCCCGGCTTCACCGCACTGGTGGTTCTGAGCTTCGTGGCCAACGCAATTGGAGCCACCATGCCACCCGTGGAATTCTTCGTTTCACCGCAAGGCAATGATGCCTGGACGGGACGCGCGAGCGAACCCGGCGCGACCAACGGGCCGTTGGCCACGTGGGAACGGGCGCGCGACGCCGTTCGAGCCTGGCGCCAGACGCACGGCTCGGAAGTTCCGGTGCGGGTGACTATCGCGGGTGGGACCTATTTCCTGGACCGTCCGCTGGAGTTCGGCCCCGAGGACTCCGGCACGGAACGAACGCCCGTGGTCTATGCCGCGGCGGCGGGTGAGAAGGTGATCGTGAGTGGCGGCCGTCGCCTGGCGAACGGTCGCTGGAGCGAAGCC
Source organism: uncultured Verrucomicrobiota bacterium (assembly GCA_964474315.1). Classification (GTDB taxonomy): domain Bacteria; phylum Verrucomicrobiota; class Verrucomicrobiia; order Limisphaerales; family UBA9464; genus UBA9464. The sequence continues at coordinate 6,166 of CAYYSX010000282.1, forward strand.
AACGGGGTCAAGGCCTGGAGCGTGGACCTCCCCGAGGTGAAGGAGGGCCGATGGCGATTCCGGCAACTCTTCGTGAATGGCGAACGCCGCCCGCGAACGCGATTGCCCAGGCAGGGGGAATACCGCATCGAATCGCTGCCCGGCTACACGGGGGATTTTCTTCGGAGTCCGACGAAACAGTTCACCTATGCTCCAGGCGACCTGGTGCCCACCTGGCGCAATCTGCGGGACGTCGAAGTCGTGGGAATCACGCGTTGGTTGGACAACCGGTTGCCGATGGAAAGCATCGACGGCGCGACGCGTACAGTCACCTTCGACCGGCCGAGCCTCTTTGCACTCGTTTCGTCATCCATCTGGGGAGACAGCACCGCCACCCCGTCGGTCTATTGGGTGGAGAACGTCTTTGAGGCTCTGGACACCCCCGGCCAATGGTATCTGGATCGTCCGCAGGGACGGCTCTACTGTCTGCCGCGGCCGGGGGAGGACATGGCGGTGGCCGAGATCATTGCGCCGCGCTGGTCACGCGTGGTGCAGGTGATCGGACGCCCGGGCGCGCCGGCCCATGACCTCCGCTTCGAAGGCATCACGTTTTCTCACACCGAATGGCAGCCGCCGGCGGACTATGCCTCGTCACTCCAGGCGGGGGTCGAAGTGCCGGGCGCGCTCTTCTTCGATTACGCCGAACGCTGTGCCGTCGTCGGCGGCGCCGTGGAACACCTTGGCAACTGTGGCATCGAAGTGAACGTCGGTTGCGCGGACCTCGAAATCTCACACAACCGGATCACGGACCTCGGCGCGGGGGGAATCCGGATCGGTCACTTCTTCTCGTGGGAGACGGACGGCGAGGGCCAACTGACCGAACGAGGCCAACAGCGCAAGGCGGCCATGCCCACGGGGCCGCACAGCCAGCGCATCACCGTGGCCGACAATGTCATTGCCCATTGCGGACGGTTCAGCCCGGAGGCAGCGGGCATCTTCGTGGGCGACAACGCGTATTGCCGGATCCTTCACAACCATATTTACGACCTGTTCCAATGCGGCATCTCCGTGGGATCCGTGCAGGACTTTGGGCCCAGCCAGGCGCAGGGCAATATCATCGAGTTCAATCATGTTCACGACATCGGCCAGGGCCTGCTCAGCGACGTGGCCGCCATTTACACGTGCAGTACGCCGGGCACTCGCATCCGTTACAACCGGGTGCATGACGTTTCGCGTCGTGACTACGGCGGCTGGGGAATCTATCCCGATGAAGGCAGCCACGACCTCCTGATCCAGAACAATCTTGTCTATCGCTGCCAGGACGGCGCCTTGTTCGCGCACCACAACCGGAACATCACGGCGGAGAACAACATCTTCGCCTTCAATCGGCGGGCGCAGATCGAGCGCGGCGGCATCGGAGGCTTCGAGCTCACCTGCCGGCGCAACCTCATTTACTACGACGACGGGAAGGCGGTCGGGGACTATGGCGGTGATAACTATGGGCGGGAGGTTTGCGCGTTTGATCGCAACCTCTACTGGAACACCTCCGGCGAGCCGGTCCTCTTCGGAGATAGGAACCTCTCCCAATGGCAGGCGCTGGGGCATGACCGGGACAGTCTCATTGCCGATCCGTTGTTTGTGAATCCGGAGAGCGGTGACTTCCGGCTCCGGCCCGGCTCACCCGCGGCCGAGATCGGCTTTGAACCGTGGGACTTCTCCGCCGT
>CAYYSX010000283.1:0-7845 GCA_964474315.1 uncultured Verrucomicrobiota bacterium
ATAATGACGACTTGGGCGCCCACGGTCGTAGCAACCGCCAAGGAAGAGAGGTAAACAGTTCGGCTCAGACTCATGGTAAAAAACGAGGCTATTGTTTGGTCGTGGCGTGGGTATGAGCATCAAGCCTTCCACCCTCACCAAGAACGGTTTACACCCAAACGGGTACGGAAAGTCAACCCCAGATTATCTCCGCGGCTCAATTTAACAGTTTGCAATCGTAAACTTTTACCCTCGCGGGAAATCCGGCACGCAAGTTCTTCATAGAGGCAGGCTCAGTCGCGTCAGAGCAGACGGCTTCCTTGCTGCCGCAAAGGCGTTGCCATCAGTTGCCAGATTCATCAGCCGGGGAAAGCGAGGAAGGCTCAGTGGCGTGGGGGAAAGCAATCCGTAGAAATCTGCCGTTTTTCCGACGTTCCCGGCCGGATTCGACTGGCGCGCCCGGGGAGACTCGAACTCCCGACCGTCCGCTTAGAAGGCGGATGCTCTATCCAACTGAGCTACGGGCGCCCGCCCATCCCCGGTGTTGTTCCTGTCGCCGGCCCGGATGGCAATCGGATTCTCTGCGCGCCGGAGATAGAGCGCCGGCCAGGGCAGGATCGAGGGCGGGTTTCGTCCGAGTCCGTGCCGCCTTGGTGCTAGCCGCAAGGCGGGACTCCACTACCCTCTCTTCATGCGCTTTTCCCCGCTCGCTTGGTGTGCCGTTCTGCTGCTGCTTCCCGCGGGGGCGGAAAACTGGCCACGTTTCCGCGGTCCGACCGGCCAGGGTATTTCCTCGGAGACCGGCGTCCCCGTCACCTGGAACAGCACCCAGAACATCCGGTGGAAGGTACCGATTCCGGTCGTAGGATGGTCTTCGCCCATCGTATGGGAAGGTCGCGTCTATCTCACCGGCACCACCGACCATGGCGCCCGCTGTCACGTGCTCGCGCTGGAGGCCGGATCCGGAAAGGTCGTGTGGAACACCGAAGTGTTCGAACAGGTACCCCGGCGGAAGGAGGGCAAGAATTCCTATGCCACGCCCACGCCCGTGACGGACGGTCAAACCATCTGGGCCGTGTTCGGCGATGGTTCCGTGGCCGCGGTGAATCGAAACGGAACGTTGCAATGGACCAATCGCGAGACCGAGTTCTACAGCCGACATGGACTGGGCGCCTCCCCGCTGCTCGTGAATGGCCTCGTGGTGATGCCGTACGACGGCAGCAACCGCGTGACCCAGGCAGGCGACTGGCCCAATACGTCGGACCAGGAGAAGCTGGGATGGCAGATTCCGTGGGACCAGGCCCGTCTGGTGGCCCTCGATGCCGCCACGGGGAAACGCGTGTGGGTGGCCCGCCGCGGTTCGTCGCGCATCGCCCATGTCTCCCCCTTGCTGGTGGAGGAGCCGGGGCGCCAGGTCATTCTCAGTTGCGCCGGTGATGCCATCCAGGCGTTTGAGCCCCGAACGGGTGAATTACTCTGGACGGTTTACAGCCAGGGGGAAGGGGTGACGCCCAGCCCGGCGGTGGGCGAAGGATTGGTCTTTACCTCATCAGGGTTCGAAAAGACGACGCTGCGCACCGTCAAACTCGGCGGCTCCGGGGAAGTCACCGCCACCCACATTGCGTGGGAACAGCGGAAAGGCGCGCCTACCCAGCCGTCCCTGCTTTATGTGAAGCCCTTTCTCTACAGCATCACGGACGGCGGGATCGTCCATTGTTACCGGCCGGACACGGGCGAACTGATCTATGCGGAGCGGATCGGCGGGAATTTTTCCGCTTCGCCGGTTTATGCGGAGGGTCGGATCTACTTCCTGTCGGAAGAAGGCGTTACCACCGTGATCAAGGCCGGCGAGACCTTCGAAATCGTCGCCACCAACCCGCTCGACGACACCAAGACCCAGGCCAGTATGGCCGTTAGCGGGGGACGGTTTTACCTCCGAACACAGGGCGAGCTGTGGTGTATCGGGACGCCGTGAGGATTAGGCGTGGATGACCTAGTTCGTCGATGATTCGGCCCGATCGGTTCGTCAGATCAACCGGAGGGGCCAAGGCCGGATGGCATTGGTTCCGCCATCGACTTGAAGCCAAGTTGCGACATAGTTTCCCGGACTGCTTGCCATTCCATGCCCACCTTCACTTCCACCGCTTCCCTGCCTCCCAACGGACGAGCCCGTGCCGCCGCGGCCACCTTGGTCGCGCTGATGGTGCCGGCCTGGACCCAGGCCGCTGAGATCCAGTTCAACCGCGATATTCGTCCGCTGCTCTCGGAGAATTGTCTGGCGTGCCATGGTCCCGATCCGGGATCGCGCAAAGCGGGCTTGCGGTTGGACACTCAGGAAAGCCTGTTCGGCGCCACCAAGAGCGAGGGAGCGGTGGTGGTTCCGGGAAAACCCGAGGAAAGCGCTCTCTGGAAACGGATTGTGCAGGCGGATCCCGACGAGCTCATGCCCCCGCCCGAGTCACACAAAGAGCTGAAACCGGCGCAGAAAGAGCTCATCCGGGATTGGATTGCCCAAGGCGCCCAGTGGCAGCCCCATTGGTCGTTCCTCAAGCCGGAACGTTCGGCGTTGCCAGCCGTACCCGGGGCGGGTGCCAATCAAGAAAATCCCATTGACGCCTTCATCACGGCCAAGCTGGCAGAGCAGGGTCTGACCCTGAATCCCGAAGCGGATCGTCGGACCCTGGCGCGACGGGTTTCCCTGGACCTGACCGGTTTGCCGCCGGATCCAGCCGACGTGGAGGTTCTGGTCGCGGATCCGTCACCCTACTGGTATGAGAAGTATGTCCAGCGTCTGATGGATTCACCGCAGTGGGGGGAGCATCGCGGTCGCTACTGGCTGGATGCTGCGCGGTATGCGGACACGCATGGCCTGCATTTCGACAACTACCGCGAGATGTGGCCGTACCGCGATTGGGTTATCAACGCGTTCAATCGCAACCAACCGTTCGACGACTTTGTGGTGGAACAGATGGCCGGCGACCTGTTGCCGGAACCCACTCAGGACCAGTTGGTGGCTACCGGATTCCAGCGGTGCAACATCACCACCAATGAAGGCGGGACCATCGAGGAGGAGAACCTGTCCATTTATGCCAACGACCGGGTGAGCACGACCGGGTGGGTGTTCCTGGGCCTCACCACCAACTGCAGCGCGTGCCACGATCACAAATTCGACCCGTTCACGACGCGGGACTTCTACGCGATGGCCGCCTTTTTCCGGAACACCACGCAGACTGGATTCGACGGAAACGTCAAAGATGGAGCCAACTCGAGTATCGTAGTGATCAGCGACCCGCAGGATAAAACCCGCTGGGACGCGTTACCCGGGGAGATCCAGGCCGGAAAGGAACGGATCGAGCAGCGCCGGAAAGAGGCGGAACCGGAGTTCGTCCAGTGGGTAAGCACGCGGAAAGCAGAGGATATCGAACGCGAGTTGGAAGCCAAGGGACTGGTGTTCCGGGCACCGTTAAGCGATGGGAATACGACGGCGTTGGCGGTAACGGTCGGGACCACGGTCACCAACGTGGCGCCTCTCGGCGAGGTGACGCTCGCGACCAACGCCTTCTTCGGTCCGGCCCCGGTGTTCGGAAAGGGGGTCACGGCTCAATTGGCCGAGGTCGGCGACTTTGACCACGGTCAGGCGTTTTCCTTCGGCGCCTGGGTTTTTGTGCCGCCCAACTACAACGACGCGGCAGCCATCTTCGCCCGCATGGATCCCGATTCGGCGGGATATCGCGGCTGGGACCTGTGGATTCAGCAGGGGCAGTTCGCGACGCATTTGGTCCATCAATGGCCGGAGAACGCGCTCAAGATCCGCACCCGAAAGCGTGAGGCGAAGAAGGGGCAATGGCAGCATGTCTTCGTGACCTATGACGGTTCGGGCAAGCCGGAGGGGGTCAAACTGTTCATCGATGGCCAACCGGTCGAAACCGAGGCGGAGAACAAGAAGGGCGTCACCGGCAGTCTGCGGGCCCAGGCGCCGTTCACGCTAGCCCAGCGCAGCTATGGCAGTCACTTCGACGGAGTCGGCCTGCAGGAGGTGCGGATTTACGACCGCGTCCTGGCGCCCGCCGAAGTCACGGCCCTGGCCCAGAATTCCCTCCTGCGGACGCTCGTGGGGGTACCGGTGGAGACGTGGAAACCCGAGACTCGGGCCGTGGTGTTCGATTATTTTCTGACCACCCAGCACGAACCGTATCAATCGGCTCAAGCTGCCCTGGCCCGGTTGGAGACTGAGAAGGAGGCCATCCGCCTCAAGTATCCGGTCACCCACGTGCAGGTCGAAAAGACCAACTCCCCGCCGATGGCGGCGATCCTGTTCCGCGGACAATACGACCAGCCGAAGGACAAGGTGGAAGCCGATGTCCCGGCCGCCCTGAATCCTCTTCCGCCCGGAGCACCCCGGAACCGCCTCGGCCTGGCGCAGTGGCTGGTCGCATCGGACAACCCACTGATGGCCCGGGTGACGGTGAACCGCTTCTGGCAGGAGCTGTTCGGCATCGGATTAGTCAAGACCACCGAAGACTTCGGCATCATGGGTGAGACGCCGGTGAATGCCGAGCTACTGGACTGGCTGGCGGTGGAATTCCGCGAAAATGGTTGGGACGTGAAGCGGCTGTTCAAACTGATGGTCATGTCCAAGGCCTACCGCCAAGACGCCCGGATCACTCCGGAACAATTGGAAAAGGATCCGGCCAATCGACTCTTGAGTCGCGGACCACGGTTCCGGATGGATGGGGAGATGGTTCGGGATTATGCCCTCGCCGCGAGTGGTCTGCTGGTTCCCCAGATCGGCGGTCCGAGCGTGAAGCCGTATCAGCCCGACGGCGTATGGGAGGCGGTGGCCATGCCGGAGAGCAACACCCGGCGGTACGAGCGGGACAGCGGCGACGCCCTGTACCGCCGTTCGCTTTATACCTTCTGGAAACGCGCCGCGCCGCCCGCCTCCATGGACATCTTCAACGCTCCCAGCCGCGAAGTCTCCTGCACCCGACGCGAGCGGACCAACACCCCGCTCCAGGCCCTGGCGACGCTCAACGATCCCCAGTTCGTCGAGGCCGCCCGGCATCTGGCGGAGATCGCACTCCAACAGAGCGGCGGCGACCCCCACCGCGCCGTGGACGTGCTCGCCCGGCGTCTGCTCGCGCGGCCGCTTCAAGCGAACGAACAACAGGTGGTTCGCTCGGCGCTGGAGGAGTTCACGGGCTTTTACACTGCCCAACCCGCGGAGGCGCAGAAGCTAATCACGGTCGGTGAATCCAAGCCCGCGGCGGGAATACCCGCCCCGAAGCTGGCCGCGCTGACGATGGTGGCGAACCAGCTTCTGAATCTGGACGAAGTGTTGAACAAGTGAGGCGCACAGCGAAGACTTCCCATGAGTTCCATCCTCGATGAACCAGCCGTACGGCGGGTCGTGTTCCCGGTCAGCGTGGAATTTTATCACGAACTCGGGCGGCTGGGTCTGCTGGACAAATCGGTGGAGTTGCTGGAGGGCGTGATCATCAGAAAAATGTCTAAATCACCCTTGCATGTCTTTGTGCTGTTTCGGCTGCAATGCTTCATCGCCGCCGTTTTGCGTGAAGGTCAAATGCTCCGTACCGAGTCGCCCCTAACCACCTCGATGTCCGAACCGGAGCCGGATCTCGCCGTGGTGGAGGGGGTCGATACTGATTTTCTGGAACAGCACCCGAGGACCGCCCTGCTGACCGTAGAAATCGCGATAAGCTCTGGTGAACTCGACCGGCGCAAGGCGGCCATCTACGCCGGGGCGGGGGTCCGTGAATACTGGTTGGTCGAACCTGCTGCCCGACGAATCACGGTCTTCCGACAGCCCGCGGACGAAGGTTACGCGCAGATCGAAGTCTTCGAAGGCGAGGCCAGACTGGAATGCCGCGTGTTGCCGACGTTGCGTTTCGATTTGAAGGATTTGTTCCCGAGCTGATCATCGTCGTTTCACTGGCCAAGAATCCGTAACTTGAGAAAGCCAACCTCCCATGAGTTCCATCCTTGACGATCCGGCGGCGCGACGGGCGGTGTTCCCGGTCAGCTTGGTCTTGCCCGATCTACGAGTGAATTTGCCCGAACTGTTCGCTTTCTAACTGACTCCAAGTCGCAGGATTTTGTCTCCATGAATGTCTTCGAAGAATTCCGAACGTTGGAAACCCGCCGGCAGTTTTTCAGCCGGGGGAAAAACGTCCTCGGCTACGCCGCCCTCTCCACCCTGCTGGGGGATCGTCTCAGGGCTTGGGCGGAGGGCGAGGCAGACATACCCCACCTCCTGCCCCACTTCGCACCGAAAGCGAAGCGGGTTATTTATCTCCACATGGTCGGCGGTCCTTCGCAGATGGATCTGTGGGATTACAAACCGCAGATGGCCGACTGGTACGACAAGGACCTGCCCGACTCGATCCGCCAGGGCCAGCGGCTTACCACCATGACCTCCGGCCAGAGCCGGTTCCCGATTGCGCCCTCCAAGTTCAAGTTCAGTCAGAGGGGTTCCAACGGCCTATGGATGAACACCGAACTCATGCCGTACCAGTCCCGCATCGTGGATGACCTGTGTCTCATCCGGACGATGCATACGGAGGCGATCAATCATGAGCCGGCCATCTGTCACATGCAGACTGGCAACATGAACTCCGGCCGGCCCTGCATTGGCTCCTGGGTCAGCTACGGCCTGGGAGCGATGAACCAGAACCTGCCCACCTTCGTGGTTCTGATCGCCGAGCCGACCAACAAGGAGCAGATCCAGGCGATCAGCGCCCGGTTGTGGTCGAGCGGCTTCCTCCCGGGCGAACACGCGGGCGTTTCGTTCCGTAGTGCCGGGGATCCCATCCTGTTCATCAACAATCCGCCCGGCGTCAGCGCTGACCTGCGCCGGTTGCAGCTCGACGGGTTGCGGAAGCTCAATGAATTGAACTTTCAGCAGGTGGGCGATCCGGAGACGCAGACGCGGATCCAACAGTTCGAAATGGCGTTCCGGATGCAGGCGAGCGTTCCGGAGCTAACCGAGGTATCCAGCGAGCCGGAATCCACCTACGCGCTCTACGGCGAATCGGCTCGCAAGCCCGGCACGTTTGGCTACACCGCGCTGCTGGCGCGGCGGCTGGTGGAACGGGGGGTTCGTTTCGTGCAGGTGTATCTGAACAACTGGGATCATCACAGCAACGTTGCCGGCCGGCTGCCGATGCAATGCCTGGACGTGGATCAGCCCATCTACGGGTTGATCACCGACCTGAAGGCGCGCGGCATGTTCGATGACACGCTGATCATCTGGGGCGGCGAGTTTGGCCGGACCATCTACAGCCAGGGCGGTCTGTCGAAGGAGAACTACGGCCGGGACCATCATCCCCGGTGTTTTACCATGTGGATGGCCGGAGGTGGCGCCCGGGGCGGAACGGTCTATGGCGAGACCGATGATTTCTCGTACAACATTGTGGAGAATCCGGTGCATGTCCGGGATTTCCACGCCACCATCCTGCATCTCCTGGGCCTGCGGCACGAGCGGTTCGCCTTCAAGTATCAGGGCCTTGACCAACGCCTGACCGGAGTGGAAGAGGCGCACGTGGTGAAGAGCCTCTTGGCCTGAACCGGAAAACGGTGGGGAGAAGGTCGGGCGCATCCTGAGCTAGTCCTTAAAGCCGCGGGCCGAGCCCAAGGAGCTGCCCATCGCCGTCCTCAAGCTCCAAAAGCCAAACTCCAAGCTCCAAAGAAGTTCAAAGGCCCAAGCTCCAAACACCCGGGCTCCGCTCGAATCTACCCTGAGGGGCGGGTTGGGAGGGCTTGAGCGCTTGGACGTTGGAACTTGGAGCTCTCCATGAACCGTTCCTTCCCACCTTGTAGAGTCGTCTGTCCCCAGACGACAGTCGT
>CAYYSX010000284.1:0-7829 GCA_964474315.1 uncultured Verrucomicrobiota bacterium
GGACTGAGGTTCAATGGGAAGTGATGGGTAGTTCGGGTGTCGAATCGCCGTTCGATTCCGACCTCCGCCTCCATATTACTGACGGGTTAGCAGCCGTGCAGTACCGGTGTAGTTGAGGGGTAGTTCGTTCTTCTTCCAAATTTCTTCAAGAGTGCTTTCCTGTCGAGTTTTACTAACGCGCTCATTTTCAATCACTTCAAGGCCAAGCCGCGCAGGCGCGATAGTTGAAAACCAACCCTCGCCTCCCGATTCTACTCGTAACGTCCCTGTTGCCGACCGTTATCGGCCGTGAGTGTACGCCAGGCCCCATTCTTCCGGGCGCAGGTATCGGCGGATAGCCACAAAACACTATCACTTGCGTAAAAGTATGTTGGTTTTGTAAAGTTCCACCATGACAGAACGATTTCAACGAACTTCGCGGGCACTTGCTACCCGGTTCGCAATGCTCCGGACCCGCGATTTTGAGCGAAATGGCGTTCCTCGGCACGTTCTTAAGGACCTTGTCCAGAATGGGTTCTGGGAGAAGTCCGGGCGCGGGCTCTATCGTTCGTTGCAGCATTCCCCCGGGCCCATTCATTCCCTTCTGGAAGTCACGAAGATGTCGCCCGTCGCGGTAGTCTGCCTCCTCTCGGCACTGCGTTACCACGAACTGACTTCCGAGAAACCGACCGAAGTGTGGATTGCGCTGCCACGAAATGCATGGACGCCACGGCTACCGTCGGTCCGGCTCAAGGTCGTTCACCTGTCCGGCGATTCCTTCAGCGAGGGCATCGAGGAACATCAAATCGAGGGACTACCCGTCAGGATTTACTCGGTCGCCAAGACCGTGGCCGATTGCTTCAAGTTCCGGAACCAGATCGGAACCTCCGTTGCGGTCGAGGCCCTCCGGGACGCCTGGCGTTCAAAAAAGCTCACCGTTGATGCTCTCTGGTACCACGCCAAGGTCTGTAGGGTTTCCAACGTGATTCGGCCCTATCTGGAATCCATCGTCCAATGATGAAGCCGCTCCGTAATGTTGCCGCTTCGGTTCGAGACCGCTTGCTCAAGTTGGCCCATGCCTCCGGCGTCCCCAACGGCGAGCTGCTCGACCGCTATTGCATTGAGCGGTTGCTCTACCGTCTGTCACGGTCGCCGTACCGGGACCAGTTCATTCTCAAGGGAGCGATGCTCCTCACCGCCTGGAGCGGCGGACTCACCCAGCGGGTGACTCGTGACGCCGATCTCCTCGGCTTCGGGGACAGCTCGATTCCGGTCGTAACACAGACGTTCCGTGAAATCTGCGCAACCCAGGTCGAGGATGACGGGGTCCGGTTCGACCTTGATTCCATCCGGGCCGACGAAATCAGGGCAAGAGACGAGTACGCCGGCGTCCGGGTGGAACTTTTGGCGAGACTGGGTGCCGCCGTTGTCCGAGTTCAAGTAGACGTCGGATTTGGCGACGCGGTCCGCCCGACCGAAATCACCTTCCCGTCCCTGTTGGATTTTCCTCAACCCTCTCTGCGGGCCTATTCCCGCGAGAACTCCATCGCCGAGAAATTCGAGGCCATGACCAAGCTGGGCATCGCGAACTCCCGGATGAAGGACTACTTCGACATCTGGCACCTCTCGCGCTCCTTCGAATTCGACGGAGTGACGCTTGCCGAAACCCTCCATGCGACATTCGAGCGTCGAGCAGTCCATCTGCCTGAGTCCGTCCCCCTGGGGCTCAGCGACGAATTCGCTCAAGACAAGGTGAAACAGGTCCAGTGGCGCGCCTTCTGGAAGAAGGCGGTTCGCCGCGAACCCATGCCCGATCTCCCGCAGGTTGTAACGGCCGTTTCCAGGTTCCTCCTTCCGGCGGTCGTCTGCGCGAAGCGGCAGGAGACCTTCGCCCAGAAGTGGCCAGCCGGTGGCCCTTGGGTTGCCGTGTAGCTCTGCGGCGCCTGGGCAAGGGCATGCCCGGCCTGGGGTGTCCTTCTCTCGTTAACGCCTCAGCGACTGGGTGGAGGGGGCGGCTACTCTGTCCGAGATCGTGGTGGCCCGCATGAAGCAGCGACTACCGCCAGGAGGACGAGACTCCTCTCACGGACGCACCCCGGAGGGGGTGCCGGACTTCACGGTTTGCAGGGCAACGCAGTCCGGTCGCCTCTCGCAAATGATGAACGCGACATAGTGCCGCAATGGAGGCATTCTGAGTCCGCCCGGCATTCCGTATGCCGCCATTTGCGCTCGCGAGAGTAGTGCAGCCAATAGCTCGCTTCCGCTTGCCCGCAGTCGAACAACCCAAGGTAGTGAAATAAGAAGTCGTTCACTGCCTGCGCGGCACCGAGTGCGTTCAGGGTGATGACGCTCGGCGCGGCGATTTGCTTATCTTCGACGTAGCGTTGCTGTTGCCGCTCGGTTTCGCTGAGAGCTTCGTCTTGCAGCATCGCAGCAGGAATCAATTCGTTGCACCACAAGCAGCCGCCGCCTTGGTGCGGCAGAACCAGACGTGCGGCGCTGAATACATTGCCGAGTTTTCCGGTGTGTTTGTCCACTGGCACCTTTGAGCCGATTTGAACGCCAGGGATGAAATATTGATGGACGAGAGCGTTGAAAACGAGGCGACTTTGCATGGAGTCAGCACAAAGAAAGATGAAGTCCATGTCGCGCAGTTCGAGGGCGGTAGATTGGCGAGTAACGTTCCCGGCGATGGCACGAAAACGCACCTTGGGATTCGCTTCCACAGCGACGCGCTCCGCCACACGCACTTTCAATGCAGGCCCACGCCGCTGCTTCTTGAGCCAACCGAACCACGCGCATCCGCTGATGCTGTGGCAATCCGTAACACGCGAGCCCACGATGCGCGGCCGGTTCGTATCTTCCATGTGGTCGTAATCCACGGCGACGATGGTGCCTACACCGAGGCGTGCCGCGTATTCATTCACAAGTGAGCCGACACCCCCGAGACCGATGATGCCGACTTTCGCTTGAGCGAGTTGATGCTGGCCGACTTCGCCAAAGAGCAATGACTGACGGTGGAACGATCCATCCGTCAGCCCCGGCGCGCGCGAGGGGGTCGGATACAGCCGTCGGGTGTTCAGGCCGATAACCGTCATGCTGTCGAGTTCACCCACGCCGGTCGGAGTCCAAATCTCCCCGGCAACTGCATTGGCTGCGAACACCAGTGCGCCCACCGGACCACCGTTCATGATGTCGAGCAGTGCGGGATAGCCACGCTGATGTGACTTCAAATCCGTCTCCGAGAACCTGACTGAGTCCTGCCCGCCGTGGCAATGCACGGCGAAGTAGGCCAGCCGCTCGCGCGCGCAATGATGGGACACTCGGGCTACAAAGTCCGGCGTGAGCGCTCGGTAGCCGTATTTTCCCGGCACATAATCCACGCCGTCTTTCGCAAGGAACACCTCGCGGGCAAGGAAACGCTGCTCGTCGGGCTTATCCACGATGCCTGCGGTGATGACAGCGCCATGCTCATCTTCGTCGCCGGGAAAAAGATGGCTGTTGAGCCGCTCGAAATGCGGCGCGGCGATGCGGAAAGTCGTTTTCATCGTGAGCGAATCCAGTCGAGCACTTTTGCGAGTTTGAGCGCGGCAGTTTCTATGGCCGGATTTCGTTTGTTCGAGCGTCTGGAAACCATCGTGGCAGCATCCGTTCGGGACGGATGCTGCCATTGGTGGTTGGCATGGAATGCTTCGCCGAGCGGCTGACCGTTTTTCCGGCGCAGGTCGGGCGTGAAGTAGTGCGGATAGATGTCGGCGAAGGGATACTGGAACGTGATACGGAACCCGCACCACGTCCGCTGCGGCTCGAATTGCGGCCCGAGAGCGAAGTCGCTCGCCGTGACGAACGCTCCGCCCTCGGGCTCTGCTTCGATTTCGAGCGAGACGCCCGGAAACGCCGTGCGGATTTCCTCAATGGCCTGCTGAACGTCGGGCTTCATGACTACGAGTTGTCGTCGGGCGCGACGCAGTTGAACGAGTCGCACGGTTTCAAGGTCACGGTTTCCTCGTCGCGTATGGCGGGACCAAGACTGCCGTCCGGTTTGAAGCGGTAGAGTACGCAGCCCACGTCAATGCTCACTCCCTGCGTGATGGCCGTCTGCTTGATTTCCAGACCAGTCACCCGACGCTTCGTGAAGCGCACATCGTTGTTATTCACTTTCACCGTGAGCGAGGCACCGCGGCTCGTGAACACGCATCCGTCGCGGAACGAGACGCGCTCGTCGTCTCCAACGGGAGCGTCGTTCGGCGACTCAAAATCACGCAGCAAATCCGCGTCGTCCGGCAGATCGAACAACCGCTTGAGCGTGCGGCCTGTCTGAGCGCCCGTCAGTGTCTCTTCCCACTCGTCATCGCACACGAACGCCAGCTTCGGCGCGCCGGTGCATGCTGACTGTGGCCTAGCCTCGCAGCGGGGAACCGCACGAAACACGTTTCCATCGGCGAGGTCCACGACGGCGTCGTCTACCAAGGGTACATCGTTTCGCGTTTCGTGGTCGCGCACGAGCACGACTTCCTGCCCGTGCCCCGACTGGTCGAGGATGCCCCGAGCGGAGAGTTTCTGTCGCGGCATAGGGAAGAGTCTATCTTCGATGAGTGCGGCCCACTTCGGTGCGGAGCCGCAATTCTGCACATGTTCTGCCCCGGCACTGCCGTGGCCCTGCTGGTTCTCGGAATGAGTATTCACAAGCCATAGAATAGCCATCCAATGGCCATGCAGTCAACAAAATGTTGAAAATTTGTGGAACAGATCCACTTTGAATGCGTATCTTGACATCAACAAACACATACTCTATGGCCGAAAAGCGAACAATGACGCTCAATTTGACGGACGCTGAAATGACCGTGCTCGAAGACCTCGCCGCGAAAAAAGACCTCAACAAGACGGTCGTCATCCGGCAGGCACTCCGCCTCTACCAGATGGTGGACCAGCGCCTGCGAGAAGGAAAAAAGGTCTTCATCGAGGACGAGATGACCAAGGCGAAATCGGAACTCATGCTGCTCTGAGCCTATGGAAAAATCCGACATCTTCCTGCAACGCTCCGACACGCGAGAAGACGTGAACGCCGAGTTGTGGGACGACATCAGTGGCGAACATCTGGACCTGTGGCGCAGCACTTGGGTGCCGATGATGGAGCGCGAGCGGCGACGGCTGGAGCGTGCTGCCGTCCCTCCCGAAAAATGGCCGCAAGACCTGCATTGGGATTGGGGTGGAAAAATTGATTGGAGCCGACCGATGCTCAGCCTGCGACGCTTTGCCATTACCTGCGGCGGCGCGCTGCAGGGGCTGATGATGGCGAACCTGACGAAGTTGACCGCACGGTTGCCTTCGCAACGCGGTAAAGACCTCGCCTACATCGAATTCGTGTCCACCGCGCCGTGGAACCGGCCCGACATTTCCGGCATCCAGCAGTTTCACGGCGTGGGAATCAACATGGTGCGCGCCGCCGTCCAGTTGAGCCGCGACGAAGGTTTTCACGGACGTATCGCGCTGCATTCGCTTGGCCAAGCGTCAGGTTTTTACACCAAGGCGTGTGCTATGACCTGCCTCGGCGCGGACCCGGACTACGAAGACCTCGCTTACTTTGAAATGACGCCAGTGCAGGCCGATGCCTTTTGCCGCCCGGCGTGAAACCATCACTCATCACCATCCACTTGCTTATCCTATGAAAATCACCGTCACCAAAGAATGGTTCCGCAGTCGCGCTCACCTTGAGGAGGGTCTTGAGATTGGTGCTGGATTGCATCGCCGCATCGGC
The DNA here is from genome assembly GCA_964474315.1 of uncultured Verrucomicrobiota bacterium. Lineage (GTDB taxonomy): Bacteria > Verrucomicrobiota > Verrucomicrobiia > Limisphaerales > UBA9464 > UBA9464. The sequence goes on from CAYYSX010000284.1 coordinate 5,738, forward strand.
CAGCCTGCCACCGAGGTTGAGGCCGCTGGCCAGCTTGGCTTCGGCCAAATCATTTCCCTCCTTCGGCGCAAACGTCGCTGGACGATTGAGCGTCTTGCCCGCGAGGCCGAAGCCACCGCCAGCGAACTCGCTGACATCGAACAGAAGCCCGATTGTTCGCCGGAACCGAGCACCGTTTACAGTCTGGCAAAAGTCTTTGGCCTCAAAGCCAAGGCGCTCTTGCAGAAAGCGGGTCTGGTCGAGTCCGCAGGATGCCGTCTTCAGAAAGCGGGAGTTCGCTACGCCACCTGTTCCGATTTCAGAGAACCGCTCACCCCGGACGAGGAACTGGTCTTGGAAGCAGTCGTGAAAGCATTGGTCGAGCATCCACAGAAGGATTGAATGAAGAATCTGAACCTCGTTCTCTCAGTCCGGGAGAAAATCGACCGACGCGTGGATAAGATCCTGCGCGACCTAGGCACCCCTAATCCGCCTTTGCGGCTTGAAGACGTGCGTGAACTCTTGCGCCTGCACGTAAGCTTCTACCAGACCGACGACGACGGTTTGATGCGCCGCACCGTCCACAATCTCGTGATGGCTGGAAAGCAGATGCTCGCCCGGCCAGCCTTGCTGCTCGACGTAGTGAGAAAGTGCAGCATCAAGGCCCTCACTGTGCCCGACCGGAAGCGCATCTTGATTGATGAAAGGCTCCACAAGGCAAAGCATCGCTGGACCGAGGCACACGAAACTATCCACAATGTCCTCGAATGGCACGAAGCGTTGCTCCGCGGAGACAACGAAGTGACGATGAAACAGGCGTGTCGCGACAAGGTCGAAATGGAGGCGAACTACGGAGCCGGACAGTTGCTTTTCCTGCGCGAGCGATTTGTCACCGAGGCGCTGGACTCGCCGCCTTCCATCGAACTCATCAAGTCGATGGCGAAAACCTTCAACAACACCCACGCCAGCACGCTCTGGCGACTCGTCGAGACTGTCGGACGCGAGCACCCGATGCTCGGCGTAATGCACTACCATCCAGCTCCGCGCTTCGCTTCACTCAAGAACGACCCCGCCAATCCATGCCGCCACTTCATCCGCTCCGATGCCTTTGCCGCGCAGTTTTCCGCTACGGAGGAATTGGCCGTCTTTGAACGCATCAAGTGCTACATCGAACCGAAGAAAGGCGGCCCAGTAGGTGCAGACGAAGTGATTCTGATTGACGACAACGGCGAGGAACACGTCTTTGCCTTCGAGACTTTCAACTTCGGTCATGAGTGTCTCACACTCGCCGTGCATCTGCGAAAGCGGCAGTCGATGGTGATGGTTGGCAGCGTCAGCTGATGAACGGTCGAACATTCTTTGTTGATGAAGCCGCGCGTGTCCCGTTCGACCTCCGGCTGTTTTGACTTCGTGCATCTTCGCTGCGCTCCGGTTCAGTCAGCCCTCTGGACTACGGGAAGTGTGCCGAGTGACCCTGGGCGGTTACCTTTATCCGAGAGCTGCTCAACCGTCCGGTCATATCCGCCTATCTCCGCTCATTCGCTCAAGACACGGTGAAACAGATCCAATGGCGCGCTTTCTGGAAGAAGGCGGTTCGCCATGAACCCAAGCCCGATCTCCCGCAGGTCGTAACGGCCGTTTCCAGGTTCCTCCTTCCGGCGGTCGTCTGCGCGAAACGGCAGGAGACCCAAAATGATTGCCGCCCAGCAACGGATTGAACGCGGCGAAACTGTCTGGTGTGGAAAGTCGTGAAGGCGGACCTTCGTCACGGCAGTTGCAGAGGCATTCTTGTCAGGCAGTACCGACACAGACGTGTCGTTTGGATGCTCGGAACGTCAGCCCATGGGTGCCAGCAAAAGTGCCAGCAAAGCGGCCTTGGATGAGTAGTGAGGGACTGGCAGATGAGTCGTCAGAGATCCTTGAACGACTTGACGAAACCAACGAAATCAGGCCATTTTTCGGTAGTTCTGTGACCTGTCGGTCCAAAGGACTGGGGTTCAATGGGAAGTGATGGGCTGTTCGGACGGCGACTCGCTGTTCGATTCCGACCCTCGCCGCTCGAACCCGACCCTCGCCGTCGGTCCCAAACTGTAGGCTACCCGGACGCTTCGCC
>CAYYSX010000285.1:0-7730 GCA_964474315.1 uncultured Verrucomicrobiota bacterium
CTGCTCACCGCGCTCCTGCTGGGGCCGCTGTGTGGCATGCTCGGGGTGTTCGTTACCGCGCGGAGGATGGCCTTTTTCAGCGAGACCGTGGCCCATTCGGCCCTCGCGGGTGTGGCCTTGGGGTTGGCGCTGGGGTGGGATCCTTCCTGGCCTATGGTGGGGGTTAGCCTGGTGGTGGCACTGCTTATTCTTTGGTTGAAGCAGCACACCGAACTGCTGACCGACACCATCATGGCGCTGCTCATGTCCGGCTTTATGGCGGCTGGAGTGGTGGGTTTCAGTCTCCTCAAAGGGTTTCGTGCCGAGCTGCACCGGTACTTGTTCGGCGATATTCTCAGCGTGGGGCCGGCCGAAGTCTGGTTCGCTCTGGGAATCGTGATCGTGGTCTTGGGCGCCTTGTTCGTCGGGCTCAGTCCCCTGACCTTGCTGACCGTTCAGGAAGACCTGGCGCACGTCAGTGGACTCTCCGTCCGTCGGCTCAACTTTGCTTTCGTGGTGGGGTTGACCCTAGTGGTGGCGATCAGCATTCGCCTGCTGGGCATTGTCCTGGTGACCTCGCTTCTGGTCATTCCTCCCGCCACGGCCCGGAACCTGGCGAGCACTCTGCGGCAGGAAATCGTCCTGAGCCTGCTGGTTGGGTTCCTCGGGGGAGGGGGAGGCGTGATACTCAGCTATCAATTCGATCTCCCCTGTGGCCCGACCATTGTATTGACCTGCATCGCCCTGTTCCTGGTGTCCTTGGGAATCCACCAGGTTCGCCGGGCGTGGTGGAAACCTGCGACGCCATGAATACTCCGTGCCGCCAACACCAACACCCGCACCGGTTGGTCCAGCAGCCCTTGACCGAACTCACCGCCAAGCTGCGCCAGCATTCCCGCAAGGTGACCGGTCCGCGCCAAGCGATTCTCGACGTCCTTCGCCGGCACCAGCATCCGATGACCAACCGCGAGATTCATGCGGTCTTGGGCCCGGAGAGCTGCGATCTCGCCACCGTGTATCGGAACCTCCACACCCTGGAGGACATGGGGTTGGTCCGGCGCTTCGACTTTGGGGACGGCACCGCGCGCTTCGAACTGATTTCGGAGGAAGGTGATGACCATCACCATCACCTGATCTGCACCCGCTGTTCCTTGATCGTGGAAATTGAAGAATGCTTCCCCGTCGAACTGGAGGAGGCCTTGGCCCGGCGTCATGGCTTCGCCGGGATTACCCATCGACTCGAGTTCTTCGGGGTCTGCGCGAACTGCCAGAAGGCCGACCCCCAGCCGGCCACCTGACCATGCGACTCGACCAATGGCTCTGGGCAGTCCGGCTCTTTCGCACCCGTCCCCTCTCGGTGGCGGCCATCAAGGGTGGTCATGTGCGCCTCAACGGGCTCCTCACCAAGCCCGCGCGCGAAGTGCAGCCGGGCGAGATCATTACCGCGCAGGTCGGACTCATCCAGCGAACTCTCCGGGTGGTGGCCAGTCCGCCGTCCCGGATCGGAGCCGCCCTGGTACCCCAGTACGCCGAAGACCTGACTCCACCGGAAGCGTACCGTCAGGCGCAGGAGCTCCGGATGAGTGCTCCCCTCGTCCGGCCCAAGGGGATGGGAAGGCCGACCAAACGAGACCGCCGTCATCTGGACCGGTTCACGCCGTAAGAGTCGGCCGACAGAAGGCCTCGTCATCGATCCATCGGCCTCAGCAGCAGGGACCAATCCCGCGCATCCGGCGCAGCGAGCGTGGACCGGGCACCGCCGCGCAGGCGGAATTCCTGTTCAAACTTTCCCGCGCGCGGATTGAACCAACGACCGGTGAAGTCACCGGGCCCGTCGGTCAAATCGATCGTCGTAGATCCACCCTGAGGGAAATAGATGACATAGGCCTCGCCTGAATCTGCGAGCGCGACGACGTCGCCCGTCACACCGGCAAAAGGCTGCATTCGCCCGAACGGCAGCTCGGCAAAGAAATCATACAAAGCACTAAGCTGAGCACCGGCCCCCTCATCCTTCACGGTGAAGGTGTAATGATTCGGCGCGTCGATTCGGTTCCAGGCATCGCTATGGCCAAGGGTGCCGTGGAAGCCGGCGGCGACGTAGCCCCCGGCGCACACGATGCGCCACGCGCTACGGCGCACTTTGTCGGTGTGATGGACCTGCTTCTTCCCGGTCGGATGCCCGCGCAGATATTCGTAACCATTCTCCGTGTTGAGCACGGGTTTCCCAAAGCGTCGGTCGGCGCGAAGACTCGCGACGAGCGTGGCGGTGTCACCGATCCAGCACTGCTGATCCTCATCCCAGACCGTGCCGTCGCCCGATTGCCCGGTCTGTTGCGACAACACGTCGATCGCCTCTTCGTCGCCGAAGAATTCTCCGATGCGCCAGGGCGGCTCGAACGGCGAACGCGGACTGTCCCCTTGGCGGCTCGCGGAAATGACCGGATGCACCGTAACGAGATGCCGATACGGGTCGGTCGCCTTGATGAAGCGGGCGGTCGCCTTCGCCCATTCCACGTCGCCGGGGAAATCGAGACGATACTTCCCATCCGGATGCGTCTCATATTCGTTGGCGACGGTCCACAGGAAGATGTTATCGAACGCCGCATAGCGTGAGATGACATAGCGCAGCCACAACCGCTCCCGCGCCGCGGTCCAAACGTTCGTGTCGGTGAAAGGGCGACGATAGAAGTTGAGCAGGATCAGTTCGATGTTCATCCCGCGCGTCCGCAGGTCACGAACGAGTTCATCGAGGCCGCGAAAGAAATCGGGGTTGAATCGGTCCAGGTCGGGTTGCTGCGCGGTGCCACCCCACGCCCAATAAGCGGAGTTGGTCGCGGCCCGTGCTTCGCTATGGCCGACGGTCATGCGCACGAAGTTGAACCGCTGTGAACGCCGGGCTTTCAGGTATTCGTCGCGAAGTTCCGGCGTGATGGGACTGTCGTCGTACAGTCCGTAACAGGTATCGCCCATCGGAAAGAACGGCGTGCCCTCCGCATAAGCGAAGGCATACGGATTCTCCGGATGAACGCGGATAAACCCCGGACCCCGCGCCGTCGTGCAGCGCAGTTTTCCTCGTTGAAGAATCTCCACCCCTTCGCCGCGCAACAGATAGGTCCATTCGCCTTCTTCATCCGGTGCAAAGCGCAGCCGCCACGCCTGGCCCCCGTCATAGAATCCATCGAGGATATGGGTTCGGCCTGAGGGCGAAACGAACTCGCCCACCAGCGCCGCGTCGCGAAACGGGTTCTCGACCTGCGTCTGGCCGTTCACGGCGAACTCGTGCATTTCCCAGCGCGACACCTCCACCGGAGCTGGCTCCGTTGCCGGCGGCACCGAGCCGGATTGGATCTCGTCGAGCGTGGTCAAGAATGCTTTCGCAAAGGCCGCGCCCGAGGCGCGTGCTTCCGCCGGCGAATAGTTCCACCACGGCATTTCCCAACCCCACACCCGCGTGCCGTATTTCTTCATCGCATACTGATGAGGATTGGCTTCGGACAAGGGCCGCCGTCCTTCCCAATTGTACCGCAGTGGGGTGGCCTCATCCTTCCAGCGGTGTTCCGCTGCGCGCAGGGAGGGAAACAACTGCGTCAACCGCAGCCAGGCGCGTGCGGTCGGCTGGCCGTTCTCACCGTCGGTGTAGAAAACCACGTTGCGGTCGCGCGGCGCGATCCAGTTGTGCCAGGCCACCGCGACGTCGGGCCGCAGACGGTCGATCGTGTCGAAGGTTAGGCGTGCTGTGGCCGTCCCGCGCGGATCGGGAAAATCATAGCCACCGCGATACTCGAAGCCTTGCGCTACGCCATCCACGTTGGTCATTGGGTGGAGCACAATAAGATAACGTCGTCGGAACGTGGCGGCGGCGTCCGAAAGAAGAAATTCCACCAGACCCTCGGTGGCGAACGAAGACCACGTCTCATAAGCGTGCTCGCGCGCGTGCCAGAAAATTTTCTGCTTTTTCTCCGCGCTGACCACCGGATCGGTGATCGTCAGTTCCCAATGCTCCCGTCCGCCGTCGCTTCTTCCCATGAGCTGCCGTTCCAGATGCGGATGGTTGGGCAACGCGTTGATGAAGCGCAGATAGTCGGTATAAAGGTACCATGGGCTCAGGCCGACTTTGGTTTCGCCGGGCGCCGCCGTGAAGTTGACCGTGGCGACCCAGCCGTCGGCGGTACCGTCCACCTGCTGCCAGTCCTGGCCCGGTGATTGAATGAAGACGAAATCCCGCCATTTCATTCCCGCCTCCGGCCGGTTGTCGTAATCGGTGCGTTTGCCCTCGTCCGACAAGTCCAGGTGAAGTCGAATACTCACCGGCTGTGGACCTTCGTTGTGGCAAGTCAGGTCCACCCGCGACACCGCATGACGCAGCACGCTTTGGCCTCCCTCCTCGAACGCCGCCCGGAGACGAAACTCGCCAGGTCCCATGCGCTCGATGCGACTCGGGTCGCGCGGGGTGCCGCCCTCTTCCGGGGCCGACCAGGAAACCTCCTGTGCGGCGGCGGAAACGACGAAGAGCAACGTGAACACGCCTGCGAGGGACGAGCAGAGCCTGATCAGGGTCGTTATCAGATGAGTGCGCATGCGTTCATTCGAGTGTTTCCAGCCATTTGACGCGAACCGTTCCGGAACGCCACTCCGGCGGTTCCGCCTTCGTACGCCTGGGACGGCCTCAGGGCGCCTTGGTTTCGACGGGAAGGGATTTGCTTTTCAACCAGACGTATTCCTTCCAGGCTCCTTCATAGAGACGCACCTTGGGGTATCCGGCCACATACTTGAGATAGAAGCGCAATAGACTCCCTTCGCGAGACGTACCGCAGTAACAGAGGATCTCCTTGTCCGGGGTGATGCCCGCCGCTTCCAGTTCGGCCTTCACGTCAGCGAATTTTTTGAACTGGTGCGTGTTATCCTTTTCCATCAGACGCGCCCAATGGAAACTGACGGCTCCGGGAATGTGCCCTTTGCGGAGCCAGACATCGTCCTCGCCCACGAATTCATTCAGGGGACGGGCATCGACCAGGAGGTAGCCCGCTTGATCCTTCTTGGCGATCACTTCCTCGACGTCCACCGCCATGCCCGGTTCACCTTGCGCGGGAAGAGTCCCCGGCGGATTTCCATAATAATCCTGTGTCACCGGATAGCCGGCCGCTCGGTAAGCGGGCAGGCCGCCGTCCACGATGCGGATGTCCTTGATGCCGTACTTCTCCAGAACGTACGCGACCATACTGGCGCTGAGGATTTCGTCGTTCGGTAAGGCTTCGCCCGTGGCGTAGATGAGGTGGGTGCGATTGGGGTTGGCTCCGGCGCGAATCAGCAACGGCCGGGTGATCTCCGGCGGCAGGTACTGAACCGGGACCGCCTGGTCGGTGCCGCGCAAGGTGTCGAAGTTGATATGATGGGCGGTGGGCAGGTGCCCGCGGAAGTAGTCTTTGTATCCACCGTGGGTGTCGAGGACAATGGGGCGCTGGCTCGGGTCTGGATGTTCGATCAGCGCCTTGGCCTCGGCGGGAGAGACAATGCCGATTTCCCCCCAGGCGCCGAAGGGAAGAACCGCCAGCGCCGCGAGGGTGCTCAAACTGTTCAGAAGTCGGAGGTGATATTTCATATATTAGTTCCTTATCGAATGCAAAATCGTTGCGGGTCGTGCCACTTCCTCCCTGGCGAGGCCCAAATCGAACCTCACCGGACAGCGACGTGCATGCGCACAAGCGCATACGATTCCGATCCCGCTCTAGCAAGGCTTTTTGGTATCGGTCCTTCCGATTGGACGCCTCTGGAATTGGTCCTTACCGGGACAGGGGGACGAAAGCTCCAAAAGCCAAGTTCCAAGCTCCCAAAAAGCTCCAAGGGCCAACGTCCAAGCGCCCCACCAGTTCCCAGGAGAGCGTGCCGGACCGCTGTGACGGGGTGGAAAACCGCGGCGGATCCGGCTGAGAACGGATGCCGGCTTCCTTCGAATGGCCTCCTCACCACGGGAAGGAGCCCTTTACTCGGTCTGGTTCGTGATGATTCCGTTTAACAAACCTCCGCGCCGGGTCCCGGTCCACGAGCCGGCATAGGTTTTTTCATAGAACAGGACGCGCGCGGAATAGGTTCCGCCGCCCGGGATCGACAGGTTGTCCACCACGATGACCGGGGTATCGCCGGCCCACTTAACCTGGACGGGGATGGGTACAACGATTTCCTGTTCCCGATACTTCATCCGCGCTTGGATGATCCAGGAATCGTCTTTGACCTTCGCGGCGCTGACGATGAAGTACCGATCTTCCTGCTCCGGCCCCAGTTCGCCTTCGTTCACCGAGGCCCAACGTCCGGTCAGCGTCGCCTTCGTGAGCAGTTCCTTGAACTTGGTTTCGGCCGGGTTGAGCGCGCGGCCGGTTTCGGCGGAGGAAGGCGGGACGGATTCCTGCGCCCGGGAAACATCAGCCAGGAGCAGCGGGGACAAAGCGAGAAGCAGGACACTTATTTTCATTCGATTCACCTTGGATCTGACCCGGGGGTTCCCAGAGCGGTTTCAAACTCTTCCATCGCCTCGCCCGTCCGGTGTCGGGAGATCACTTCGGCGGCGGGACCACAGGCCACCAGTTCCCCTGCTTGTTCGCGGATGGCTAGGCTCGCCACCGTGTGGGCGACCCGCAGAGCCTGGCGGAGATTGTGAGTCACCAGGACCAGGGTGTGCTGCTGTTTCAGTCGCAGGATCAATTCTTCGATCAGATCCGCCGAAGCGGGATCCAACGCGCTGGTCGGCTCATCCATCAAAATGACTTCCGGGCGGACGGACAGAGTACGGGCCAGACAGAGGCGCTGTTGCTGGCCAACTGAAAGCTTTAGAGCCGACTCATGGAGGCGGTCTTTCACCTCTTCCCAAAGCGCCGCTTCCCGCAAAGCCCATTCCGCGATGTCCGGCAACTCGGACCGCGGATACCGGCCAAGATGCCGGGCGCCGAAAATCACATTTTTGTAAATGGACACCGGGAACACCACGGGCTGTTGGAAGAGGATCCCCACGCGGGCCCGCAAGGCATCCACGTCGATCCCCGGAGCGAAAACCGACACCCCATCCAGTCGGACCTCGCCTCTCACCTTCAAGCCGGCATCTAACTCCACCAAGCGATTCAGACAGCGCAGCAAGGTCGATTTGCCCGCGCCTGAAGGGCCAATGATTCCCAAGATTTTTCCGGGCTCCACTCGGAGGGAAATACCCCGAAGCAAGGGCTTGGTGCCGGCGAACACACTGAGCTCGCGTGTTTCCATCAAGCCGCGGGGTTCGGTCATCGGCGGGCCTCCTCGTGCAGGCGCAACCGGGCAGGCAAGGCGATCAGGCTCAAGCACAGGACCAGAGCCAGAAGCACCAGGGCGGCACCCCACACTTTGGCTTCCACCGCGGGATCAAATGAATCCTGGGAAAGAATAAAGATGTGATAGGGTAGAGTCAGAACCGGGCTTTCCTTGATTCCCTGCGGAAGGGACGCTCCGGCAAAGATCGTGGCGGTGAACATGATCGGTGCGGTTTCGCCGGCAGCCCGCGCCAATCCCAGGAGCGAGCCGGTGATCCAGCCCGGAGCGCACTGCGGCAGAATGATGGACCAGATGAGTTGCGATTGGCTTAGACCGAGACCGGCGCCGGCTTCGAGGTATTTCTTAGGCAAGGCGCGAATGCGCTCGATGAGCGCAAGCGACACCACCGGCAGGATCATCCATCCCAGAAGCAGTCCACCGGTGAGCCAGGATTTTCCCCAGCCGAAGAACTTGACGAA
>CAYYSX010000286.1:0-7718 GCA_964474315.1 uncultured Verrucomicrobiota bacterium
CATATAAGTAACCCGTGCAGGCCGCGAGGATGTCGCTCGCCGGAACATCCCGGGTCGGACCATCGTGCGACAGTTCGTGATGCAGGAGGCACGCCAGACTGGGGCTGATCGACAACGGCGAACTGGTGCTGACCAAGATGGCATCCAAGTCGGCCAGGGTAAGTCCGGTTTGCCGAAGGGCGGTCCGGGATGCCTTGGCGGCCAGGGTCAGGACGGTCTCCCCCGGGGCCAATAAACGGCGCGATTCGATTCCGGTCCGTTGCAGGATGTCGTGGCTCGACCGACCGGCGAAGCGCTTTACCAATTCCTCATTGGTCACCACCCGGCCGGCGGGCGCGGCGGTCACCGTCGAGATCGCCACGACGGCCCGGCCGGTCGGGCGCTGACCCCCCGGGAACGAGGAAATGACCGGTCGGGCTGAGGGTCGGACCACCGCCATTTTCACCACCGGTTTGGGATCGACTGGAACTCGTTTGGGAAGGGTGGGCGCGGACTTGTTCGTGGCGATCTTCGCCAGCGGTGTTCCTACGGCCACTTTCTCATCGGGGGCCCGCAGGTTGCTGATGATGCCGCCTACCGGCGCCCGCAGTTCGAAGGTGGCCTTGTCGGCCTCGCAATCCGCAATCAGGTCACCGGCCTGGATGCGGTCTCCTTCGGCCACCTTCCACTCCACCACCGCCACCGATTGATCGGCCGGACTGGAACCCACGGCCTCCAGGACGAACACGCTGGCATCCGCAGCCGCTTCTTCGGGCCAGCTCACGTCCAGTCCGCACAGTTCTCCGGCGGTCGTCAGGATCCGCCGGAAGCTCGGTAGCACGTCGAGTTGGTTCACATAATTACACGGCACATAGGTGTCGGGTCGGGTCACGCGGCGGGAGCGCACGGGTTTGTTCACTCGCTCGGCCACGGTCGCCAGGATCTCCGCGCCGAATCCGCAGGTCAGGTTGTCCTCATGCACCACGAGCAGGCGTCCGGTGCGGGCGACACTGGTGCAGACGGCGTCGGCATCCCACGGGCTGAGCGAACGCAGGTCGATGAAGTCCACGGAGGTGCCCGCGCCCTGCAACGCGGTGACCACCTTCTGGCAGAGTGGGACGGTTCCGCCCCAGGTCACCAAGGTCAGCGCATCCCCCCGCGTGACGAAGCGCGCCCGCCCAGGCAGGACCAGGTGATGGGTCACGTCGCGGCTCGTGCTCAAGGCGGGATCGTTCAGGCAGACCTTGGGATAGAGGAAGACGGTGGGCCGGCCGCTTCGGAAGGCGGCATTGAGCAGGCCGGCGGCGTCGCCTGCGGTACTAGGCATCACCACATCGATGCCCGGTACATGAGCCACCACGCTTTCAAAGGTTTGAGCATGGAATGGTCCGAGGCCCGGCCGGTAGCCGCCGCAGGGAGCCATGACAATGACCGGAGCGGTCCATCCGCCGGCCGTTCGCCACCAGAGCGACCCGAGTTCGCTGGCGATCTGGTTGAAGGCAATGGGAAGGAAGTCGGCAAACTGCAGGCAGGATATCGGTCGTCCCCCGGCCAGTGCCCGGCCGATGCCTACTCCGGCGATGGTGCTTTCGGCCAACGGGGAATTGGTCACCCGGCCCGGAAACGCCGTGGAAAGTCCGCGGGTCAGGCCGAATACGTCACCTTTGGGATCCTCCAAATCCTGTCCGAACAGGCTGACCCGGGAATCCGCGTTCAACCGTCCCCGCAGCACTTCGCGCAGGGCTTCGAGCAGGGTAAATCGCGGTCCTTCCGACGTTCCGCGGTACTCGACGGCCTCGGCCAGTTCGGGAGGTAACGGCGGACGCGCGTCGATGTTGACCTCGGGTTTCGGCGCGGCCAGGGCGCGCTCGGCGGCCGCCCGGACTTCCCGTTCGATTTCCGACTGGAGTTCTTTCAGTTGCCCCGGGGGGAGGCCTGCTTGCCGCAGATGGGTTTCCAGTACCACCACCGGATCCGATTCTCCCCGGACCCGTTTCAACTCGGCCTCGTTGCGGTAGATCCGTTCATCGTCGGCATTGGTGTGATGCGTGAGGCGGTCCACCTCGAACACCACGAGAGCCGGCCCCTGGTCGTCGCGCAGGTCGCGGAAGACCGGGACCAACTGGCGGCCACAATCGAGAACATCTCGTCCGTTGAGCCGATGAATCCGCAGGCCATAAAACTCCTCGGCCGGACCGGACGGCAGGTCAAAGAAGGTGCGACCGTCCGTGGTGGTAGAAATGGCGAGCCGATTATCCTCGATCCAGAAGAGAACGGGAAGGCGTGTGCGCACCGCCTCGGCCACCGCCTCCAGAAACTCACCTTGTTGGCTGGTGCCATCCCCCACGGCACAGACGACGACGGGAAGGAGTTTCCCCGCAGCGAGGGCCGGCCGCCGGGACCGGAGCTCCTGCGCCACACCCACGGCCTGAAGGGCGTTGTTGCCGACCGGCCCGACCAGGCTCAGCACGTTGAGTTCGGGCGCGCTGAGGTGGGCGCTCATTTGCCGGCCGGCGGAATGCGACCGCCCGGTGCAGATCAGGCTGTGGAAGAACTGTTCGGGGGGAATTCCGCGCGCGAGCAACAACGCTTTGTCGCGGTAATGAAGGTGGAGCCAGTCGTCGGGCGTGAGGAACGAATGAAGCACCGCCGATGCCTCGTGGCCGGCCCCACCGACATGGAAGAACGCCTCACCGCGGTTGACCAACTCCATCTCCACCCGGTCCACCACCCGAGCTGTGTACATCGGCCGGTACAGCGCCAGGGCCTTGGTCACGTCAACACGGCCGGCCCCGGGCGGAAGCCCGTTGCCGATACTGAAGCCCTTGTGGGTGGCCAGAGCGGAATCCACGGATGCCGACCGTGCCGGATTTCCCCTCGTCGCGGAAGGGGAAACCTCCGCCAATGCCTCCCGCCGGAGCCGGTTATGAATGCGTGGTCGCCTTTCCCAGAGTTACCATTCTTTGGCAGCGATCGGTGATTCGGGAGCGCATCTCGGTTTTGTTGGGCATCGAATGAACGACGTCCGCCATTGTACCCACCCCACCTGATATCTAGCCTCCCTCAATGGTTCACGTTGGCATCGGGTATGATGTGCATCCGCTGGTGGAGGGACGGAAACTGACCTTGGGCGGGGTGGAAATCCCGCATACGCACGGATTGGACGGCCATTCGGACGCCGATGTCCTGCTCCATGCCGTTACCGACGCTGTGCTCGGAGCGATGGGTGAAGTGGACATCGGCCATCTCTTTTCCAACACCGACCCCACCTGGAAGAACGCGCCCAGCCGGATTTTCGCCGAGGAAGCGGCCCGCCGGGTGCGAGCCCGTGGTGGCCGTATCGTGAACATCGATGTTTCGTTGGCGGCCGAGCGTCCCAAGATTTTCCCTCATTTGCCGGCGATGAAGGCGAACCTGTCGGCGGCCTTGGGGATTCCACCGGAGAAGATCGGCGTGAAAGCCACCACCAATGAACGTCTGGGGTTTGTCGGCCGCGAGGAAGGCCTGGCCGCTTGGGCCGTGGCGGCCGTGGATCTTCCTGACTGAATCGGTTTCCCTGATCGCGATGGGCGCCAAGGCAGAAATCGGCTGGACCACCCCGGGCGAGGACGGGGTCAAGCGGCACGTGTACGCCCACAAATTCGGCGGTGAGTGGCGGTTCTTCGAGCGTCCCAAGCGGCGGGGCACGGGGATCGAATGGGAGCGTCTGGAGGCGCCTCCGTTGTCCGATTGGCTGGAACTTCTCGAAGCCCTTCAGCGCCGGGCCGACCGCGACTTGGTACCGCCCGACCAGGTGGCGCAGCTTCGCCAGATGATCCGGAACCGCTTTCCGGAACACCGATTTACAGGAACCGGCGGCAATACGCGTTGAACCGGTCCTTCTCCGCCGACCGGTCCAGTCCGAAGGCGGACAGCGAATAACGATGCTGTCCATACCGGCCCTTGGGATTGTCTTGTAGAAACTCCCGCAGCCGGGCCTCCGCTTGGCTGGACAACTCCAGTCCGAAATGAGCGTAAACCCGGCGGACGATTCCCAGCGAGTCACGGATCAGTTCCCGGTAATCGATGTGCAGGATCCGTTCCGGCGGGAGGAGCCCGGCATCGAGTGCCGCCATGGCCCGGCGCAATGCTTCCGCCCACGCCGCCGCCACCTCGGGACCGATTTCCGCGGGCCGTACTTCGTTGCTGAACACTTGGCGCAGTTCGGCGCATAAGCTGGACAAGGAACCCAACGTCTCCAGCGGCGTCCGATGGGTCCACACCAGGCAAGCGTCCGGATACGTCGCCAGCAACGCGGGAAGCTGGAAGAGATGATTGGGCGCCTTCAAAACCCAGCGTTCCCCCGGACAGCGCCACTGCAGATGCTGCAACAACCGTCGGTGCATCCGGTAGGAGTCCTGGAAATCCTGCGTTTCCAGCCACGCCGAATACGACGGGATCCGGTACATGGTGTCGAATTGGTAGCTGACGAACGAATGGCTGTGCAGCAGCACGCATTCTTCGGCCAGCCGCGCGCCCACCGGATGGATGCGTTGAAACCGGGGCGCCAGCCGGAGAAACCAGCGCACCTGGCGTTCGGCAAACTCGATGCGCGGATCGGTCTCATGGGTGGTGGAGTCCGGAGGCGGCGAGGGTAGCATCAATTCCCAGGTCAGCGGCACCCGGTTGGCCGGATCCTGCGACAACAACCGGTGCAGGAAGGTGGTGCCCGACCGCGGCAGTCCAACCACGAAGACCGGTCGTCGGATCGGTTGGTGTATGATCTCCGGCTGCTGTTGGCGGTCACGTTCCAGTAGCAACCGGTTGCGGAGGACCCGCAGGGCGTCACCGCGCAGAGCCAGTCGGCCGATGGCGTTCAGCCCGGCTTCGGCTTCGCAGGCGGAGACGAGCTTTCCGAGGGCGGGTCCTGGATCGCTGTCGCCGAAGTTCTGCAATTGGGCTCGCTTCCGGGCCGTGGCCATCAGGTGCTCCGGTGTCAGATCCACGGCCCGGCCCAGGATGGGGCCCAGCATTCGTTCCCCCCAGTTGATCAAGGTGGCGAGTCCAGGCCGTTGGAAGTCGGTTAAGGACATGCAGCGTGAAAGAAAGGCGACGGCAACATCAGAGCGACCCAAGAGGGCGGCGGGAAGCGCCGGATCGTCAACGGATTTTCGTCTGGGCGGATGGCGCACCGGAGGCGGAGTTGTCGGAAGGAAGCGGGGGCGATACGATGGGTCGCCATGAAGTCCTTGAAGAATCCGTTCCCGGGCATGAATCCGTTCTTCGAGCAACGCTGGCCGGATGCCCATACGATGCTCATCGCCTATGTCCGCGACGTCGTGCAGGAACGTCTTCCAGGCGATTTGGTGGCTGGTGCCGAGGAACAAGTAGTTACGATTGGCGACCACGAGGAGGAGGCGGAAACGTATCGTCCCGATGTCCAGGTTCGCCAGCCGTGGTCCTACGATGACTCGGGCGGAGTGGCCGTGGCCCCGCCACCGGTCGTTTCGCCACCCGCGACGGAGCCGCGGTACGTGTTCGTGGAGGAGAAAACCGAGCGCCGGGTCGTCATTCACGACCGCACCGGTCGTCTGGTGACGGTGATCGAAGTGTTGAGCCCGGCCAACAAGGAGGAAGGACCGGCCCGGGGCCGGTATCTCAGCAAACGCCACACCTTGATCCGGGGTGGGGTCAACTTGGTGGAAATCGACTTGGTGCGGCAGGGACGTTCGGTGTTCGCCGATGAAATCGTCACGCGGATGCCAGGGTGGCGGGCCACCTATGCGGTGTCCGTGTGGCGGGCCACCCGGCCGGGCGAATACGAGGTCTATCCCATCGGATTGCGGGACGGTCTGCCCATTGTCTCAGTGCCGTTGCGACCGCGGGATGCGGATGTGGTCCTGGAACTGCAGCCGCTCATCGACCAATGTCACCGCCGCGGGCGTTATCATCTCCTGGATTACCGAATTGACCCGCGCCCGCCGTTCCCGGTGGACGACGCCGGTTGGGTGGATGACGTGCTGCGCCGGAACGAACTCCGTTAGCCGTTTAGGGAAGCTTCCCCGAGGTAGCCGACGGCCAAGGTCCGCGCTGCGACACCTCTATTTCTCCAAATACTTCACCACCGCCTCGGTCCGCGTGTGAGCGCCCAGTTTGTGGAAGACGTGCTTCAAGTGGGTGTGGACCGTGAGCGGGCTGATTCCCAAGGAGGTGGCAATTTCCTTGTCGCGCAGGCCGCGCTGAATGCAGGCCAAAATCTGGCGTTCCCGGGTGGTGAGACCGCCGGCCGTGGCCGTCTCCGCTTCCAGGGTGAACAGGTTCTGGAAATACCGGCGGAGGGCTCGCGGAACCTCCGCCGGGACGAGCAGTCCCCCCGAGCCGGCGGCCGACAGAGGTTCCAGCACCGATAGGAGGGTGCGCCGGCGCAGAAAATATCCCGCATCGAGCCCGGAGACGGAGGCAAAGATGTCGTCGCTGGTCGGATAGATTCCGTAGCCGAACACCAGTCCGCTCCCGCCGGGGTTGCTCCGGCTGGGTTTGAATCGGCCGGCAACAAAGGCCGGGGTCAGCCGGTTGATCAGCAGGATGTCGAATTCGGTGCGGCGCCGCGGCTGGGTGAGCCAGGTCTGTTCATTGGGCCATCCTTGACAGGTGACCCCGGGGATGCGCGTGAGCCAGTGCAACAAGGCCGCCCGGAACATCCCATCGGGCTCGATCAATGCCACCCGCAAACGCAGGCCGGTCAGGTTGGCCACCGGCACCACTTGGGGTCGGGGAAGGGTGAAAAGACTCACATAAGTCCACGCCATGGGAGCCTCGAGCCAGGAAATGGCCAGGGTGAATTCCCGAGCGAGCGTGCTGCCGGCACGCTCCCAGCCGCGGGTGGCGACCTCGGCGGCGGCCGCCTGGGCGGCCCGGTTGGCGGGGCCGGCTTCGGTCGATCCCAACGGAACAAACCAACGCAACGGAGGTTGTCCCAAGGGTACCGACCATTCCCGCTCACCCAAATCCCGCAGACCCGCGGTATGACGACGACGGGTCAAGGACAGGGAGGATTCACTGCCCGACTTGGGGGACTGTTGGCCCGATCCTGGTAGATCAACGCTGTTCATCTCGTTCTCTATGACTGCCCGCTACCGTTCCAAGTAACGACGAATATGATACTTCCGACCACGGTTCCTCAATCCCGTCGGGCCTGCTTCCGGCGCGGTGATCTGGGCCGGAGACGGCCCCTTCGGACCTCCTCTTGCCGCTGGGTATTTACCCTCGTCGGACTGCCGGTGATGAGTGCGATCGTTACCATCCGGGCGGCCATGTTGCTCCGGGTGGTCTCCCAAGCCAAGGCAAAGGGACAACTTGCCGCCGGCCTGGGCGCCTCTCCGTTTTTGGCGAGGCGGTGGAGCCGGGGGAGAGGGGAGGGAGGACCGAAGTGGAGTTCTGTATGTAGCGTCGGCTGTCCCCCAGCCGACCGCGCGGCTTGGCCACGCAGATGGAGTTGGTATCGGAACGAGCCGGCGTGGAAATATCCCCCGACTCGTAACCGATTTGTTGGTCCCTTATGGGCCGCGATGTCCGTCATTCTCACTCGGCCTGGGGCCGGCTCGTTCCGAGCCGGATTCAGTTTTCGTCTCCGAATGGAGGTGAATCTGGACGGGCGCCGGCGGTGCGATTCCGTGTGTCACCCCGGCGCCTGCCTATGGTTGACGGAGCCATCCGGAATCTCTGCCATCGCGGCAACCGGCTAGCTCAATTCAGGGATT
>CAYYSX010000287.1:0-7717 GCA_964474315.1 uncultured Verrucomicrobiota bacterium
GGCCGGCGAATGAATGGCTGAATCAATGACGTGACGAGACGCTGACTTCCTTGCCCTCACCGATCAACAGGCCATGAACTTCGTGGAGTTAAGACGCCACCGGCTCGCGCCCCACCCGAAAGGCCATGTTCGAAGCCCTGCTTCGATGCTCGGACTGCATTCATCGCTTTGCCCCTCTGTTCATGTCGCTAATCGGAAGCGTCTCCACACGGTAAAAACGCGACTCTTCCGTTGCCTCTCCATCCTCGAAGCAGGTTGTCGAACCGTTGCCAATGGATGGGCCTCCAACATTGAACCAACGCTTCGCATCCACCGCAGGGGCCCATTGGAGTTGGTAATTTCTGCCGGCCTCGGTTGGCCAGCAGATTCGAAGCTCGGAGGAGATGGTCGCCGCCGTGGTAAACGTCCCTTGTCATCCACGTAGCCTTGGCTATTGCAGCCGCTTGAATGGCAATAAATGACGGAATGTTTACAGAAGGAAACGAAGGAAACGAAAAAGGGAAAACCTTTGGGAAAGTTCTCCCTGTCTCCTTCGTTGTCTTCGTTCCCTGTCGTGAAAATGCCTTTTCATGCTTGGTGAAGAACGAAATTCATGAAGACTTCTGTTCAAATAGAACGGAACGGTTTACTCTCCGGGCACGGGTGTTTAGGGGAAGGCGACCCTTCGAAGTTCGATGGTCAAGATTCAGTGTCCCTCATACACCTTGCGGCCGGCGACCATGGTCCAAAGAACACGGGTCTCCTTCAGTTCGTCCGGGGACACGAGCAGGACGTCCCGATCCAACAACACCAGGTCCGCCTCCTTGCCTGGCGCAATGGATCCGATGCGATCCAGTTGTCCCATCGCCAGGGCCGCGTTCCGGGTATAGGCATACAGCATCGCCTCGCGGGGGACACACTGTGAAGGATCCAGCACTCCCAAGGGGCCCTTCCGCGTCTCGGCCTGATAGAGCGCCTGAAAAACATCGGGCGTGGAGACCGCCCAATCGCTCGCGCCAGCAATCGTCGCTCCGGCCAGCAGCATGGACCTGGCCGGATATTGCCAGGCGTAGATTCCTGTATCGAGATACGGCTTGATTTTGTCGATCGTATACGTGTCGGCCGCAGCCCACAGAAGCTGAAAGGAGGCGATGACTCCGAGCTTCTGAAAACGGGAAAAGTCGGCCGGCTGAACAAACTGAAGATGGGTGATGGAATGACGGGGGCCGGAAGGCCCATTAGCCTTTCTCGCCGCTTCAATTCCGTTCAAGGCCTCCGTCACGGCGCGGTCCCCAATCGCATGCACATGGACAATCAAGCCCCGTTGATCTGCGGCCACACAGGTCTTGGCGAAACGCTCCGGGTCAAAAGGCAGGTCACCGCGCTTCCCCGAATTTCGATACGGAGCCGACATCGCCGCGGTTTGCGTCGGGAATTCCGCCACGCCATCGGCAAACACTTTGATTCCGGGAATGCTGAGATGGGCCACACCCGAAAATTCCTTCCGCAGCTCGTCGAACCCGATGAACGGATCGAACTCGCCTCGAACCGCGGCCGGCGGGAAGTGAACCACCGGCAGGGCGGCGACATGGGCGGTCAACTCTCCCAGTTGCGCGAGATCCCGATAGGCGCGCAGGACGGACGCATCCGCATACGGACGCGAGGGTTCCGCCGTGAAGACCTTGCCGTTGACCAGGAGACGCTCCGCCGCCGCACTGGGGCTCTGCCCCATCAAAGTTTCCGGATACACCACCAGAGCGAGCAACAGCGAATACAGCAAGGTCAGCGTCCTCATAGCGATTCCAGGGCTCCACCCGTGATGGCCGAAATCGACCTCCATGGCAACAATGTGATGGTGGGAATCGTGGACACCGGGCGGATCTGGACACGGTCCTTGCGGTCAGGAGCGCGGACGGCTCGTCCGCTCGTACCCCGGGGACGGCGGCGGGCGAAGTTCAGAAGCTCAAAATGGCCTTGGCGCACAAGGCCCCCTTCCGGCGTTCTTCATCGGAGTCAAAACACCGAGGAGGAGGGCGTCGCTGGTCTGCTGCGCGCCTCAGCCCGTTCCGACTTCTGAAGACCACGGAGGAGCGGCGGATACGGAGGAAAAAGGAGAGACTTAGTACAGAGGAGGAGAGGACAGAGAGGGGGCAAAAGGCAGATGATCCTACTCTCAGTTGAGCGTGCCTTGAAATCATTCACTTTTATAGAGGCGAAAATAGGTATCCACTTCGGAAACGTCCACCTCCACAAGCCAATCGTCCGCCACGCGGGAGACGAGACCGGACAGGTCCAGATAGCTGCCCCCAATGGTTCCAGACGTCTGAACCGAATACCCCTCGATCGACCCTGGCCAAGTCAGGAGAAGCTTTTCGCGAGCAGCGTCGTAGGTGATCCGTAGAAGAGGAGTAAATACCAGCACCAAGGTAGGGTTGTCTGGGATGGGCTCTTCATTGCCAACCTGATCCACGGCGGTGGTGTAGAGCCGGTAACGACGTCCGAGCGTGCCTTCAAACACCTCGGGCTCCGCGCCGAGTGCGCGCCAAAGCTGGTAAGGACCGGAATCCTCGGAAACGTAGAGAAGAATCTCGCGGACACCGGAGCCGGCCGGGTCTTCACCGGCTGCTGCCAGAGTCACCCTATTGGTCTCGCCCGGCTCCCCAGAGATATGAGTGAGCACGCTGATTGGCGCGGAGGAATCGATTGTGTTAGTGATCACCTCGGTAAGGATTGGGGCGTTCACATCGAAGACAATGGACGCTTGATTCGTGATCACGGTGCCGCTTGGAACGCTGGGCAAGGGACGGATCGAGTATTGCACCATGCCCTCGCCGGCTCCTGTCGCCTCGTTGGGAGGGAGGAATCCCACCAGTGCGCTCTCCGGCAGCACTCCTGTTTCGGGGTCAATGCTGGTGAATCTCCAGAATGCCCTGCGAGTGATGCTGTCCAGTCCTGCCTCGATGTCCACATAGACGCCGCGAATCGCCCGAAGATCAACTCGACCCTGAAACGAAGCTTGGTTGACGGGGACATCCACAGTATTCGTGCCGATCTGGATGTCACCCAGGCGAAAGGTGGTAAGATCCAGACTGGAATCGATAAAATCTTCGACAAAAACCTCTGCGGCGGGCGCCTCGGCAGTAGGCAGATTCTCAAACAGCACCACGTACGGCAGCGCATCACGATCTGATACCCACCGAGCCTCGCCCCATCCGGTTACGCCAATCTTTATGTTAGGGTCAAAGGACCGCGGAGAATTGATCCAGGCTATTCCCACGGCATCAACAAGATCCTCGCTACTGGGTGTGAAGAACCGTACGTCGTACTCAATGGGAATCTGGCTGCCGGGGTACTCACCTCCAATGGTAGCGACGATCGGGATAGTTATTTTCTCTCCCGGGGCTAGCTGAATAATGTCAAATTCGGCCATCTGACTGTCTCCCTCGCGCTGGAAGCTTGAGATATCAAGCTCGGGAATCGAAAAGGAGAGCTCCGGATGATTTTCAGAGGTCAAAGTAACCAGAGCCCTTTCGATGTCCGTGTCGCCGGTATTTTCAATCAACAGCACGCTCTGCCCAGGCCGACCGCGGCGAAGGCCAGGATGGGAAGTGAACACGACGTTTCCCTTCACTACAAATGAGGGCTTCAAATGGACCGGATCCGGCGCCCGCACTTCCCCGACTCTATTCGTGGCCACCAGCACGTACTCGTCGGCTGGAACGCCTTGTAGATTGAAGGTTACCCTAGCTTTGGTTGCATCCTGAATGATCGTGTTCAGAGCCTCAACCAAGAGGCCAGTCTCTTCCTTCCAGAGTTTGAACTGTGTATTTGCGTCGAAACCGGCGCCAGACACTCGAAGAGTGGCAAGCTGGGTTCCGACAGTTCTGGGTTCAACCCTCGACACTTGGAATGGAAGTGTCTCAGCCTTGAGGGTGAATTCCCGTTGATCCAAGGGGCCGGAGGACACACGGACCAGGATGTAGTAGATTCCAGACTGGCTTTCGGGAATGATAAGAGTCTGGTCCGGCTTTCCCGGCTCCTCCGACGAAAACTCCGATTGGCTCAGGGAAGGAGGACGATCAAAGCTCGCATAGAGCTCGGCGGTTGCTGCATCACTGCCGTGATCCAGATGGAGTTGAATGGTTTTTCCCTCGGGGACCTGTAGGACAAAATACTGCTGGGAATTGGGCACGAGGGTCCCTTTATAGGTTTGCCCATCCAGGGTGAGTTCGGTCGCGTTGATGCTTTCCTTTCCGTTCACGGCGAAAAAGACTGTACCGGGCTCGCCATCACACAAGTCCACGTCGGACTTGCCACCATCAGCTTTGATGTTGCGGCGATCAAAGTCTTGAATGTTGGCAACAATGACGGCGATGCGCCCACCGCTTCCGGCGCCGTTCCCATGCGCCGAGGTTGAATTTCCGCCCGTCGCGGATATGGCGCCGAAGCCTGTGAGTGCATTGGCTTCAATCAACACGCTGCCGCCGGACCCTCCGGCAATTGTGCCGCCTCCATCGGCTGAAAGAGCCCCTTCGACGCGTGAAACCCCACCAACTTTGAGATGCAGAGCACCGCCGCCGAAAGCATCTGCCGCTCCTCCGCCGCTGCCAACGGTGACCGGCCAACTCATTGAGCCGTAAGGCCCACCGCCAAGGTCGCCGCGCGCTGAGACACCTCCCCACCCCCCATGACCCGCGCCGGCGTTTGAATTGGGAGGAGATCCTGGACCGGAACGCTCCGGGAAACCCTTTCGGTCGGCATGGATTCGGCCTTTTGCATGAATCGTCAGATCCTGTTCAATCTCCAAATTGAGACGGCCGCCAGTTGCGTTTGCGGGTTGGTATTCCGGACAGGTCACCGCACCACTCAGCACCGTCAAGCTGCGAAACCGATGTACCCCTTCTACAACGAGTGTGCTGGCGGCCACCACAATGTCTTGGCCCTCAAAATCGTGATTGTCGGCAGTCAACGTGAAATCAATTCCGAAGAATGGGCCGGGAGCAGTCACATCGAGTGCAAACTGCTGCGCCCCGTAGTTGGGAAGGAACTGGACGTTGTTTCCAGCGTTCAACGCATTGAAATCGACAAATACTCCGCTGCTCGAGTTGTATGCCACCAATGAATAGTTTTCCCCTGATCGGGCGGAAAACCTCTCGGAGCGGTTCAGAACCAAGAGACCATCGAGAACCGCGCTGCCCGCGACTTCGACCTGGATATGCTCTGTCGGCGACGAGAGATCAGAAAGCAAGAGTTCCAGTGTCCCCTCGCTGGCCTGTTGGAAGTCGCCGGTCACTTTCAATGGCGTGAAGATGTCTAGAATTCGAATAGCACCACGGTTTTTTAGCGTCCCGGTCAGCGTGCCGCCGGCAAGCAAAGAGCTATTTGTGCTCAACAGCAGTTCCTTGGTGGTGAGACTGCCTTCACCGCTCAACTCAAACTCGGTTTGCTCCACGGAGAGCCCTTCCGCTTCGCTGCCCAAGACCATTGCCGATCGAGTCCGAACTCGGACCTCCGACTGGCGGATGCTTTCCAGCTTGGGAGCGCTGATCACGCCCCGGTCTTCACTCTGGAAGCCACTGCCGGGGCCAACCAGGGCCGTCAAGGCGTCGAGTTCGATGCGGCTGTCGCGACCTTGCGCCGTGAACCAGGCACTCCCGCCCGCGGTGCTCAGGGCGGGCAATTGCACGATTCCGCCTCCGCTCGTTTCGACGCTGAACCAGTCGAAGCCGCCCGAGATCACCTCGCCCAGATCGGGCAGACTGAGGAGACTATCCGCGCCTTGGACCCGGAAGAGGTTGGCTCGACTCTGCATCTGGGTGATTTGCGGGAGCACTAATCGACCTCCCGCGCTGACCACGATGTTCACGGCCTTGATCTCGACCAGCGCCGAGAACTGCGGTTCAAGGCCACTGATCTCGAGGGTCACATTGTCCAAGCTGGCAATCTTGTCGATATCCATTGCCGAGCCTGCCTCCAAAATGAGTCTGCTGGCTTCTACCCGTTCCAGGTTGGGGGTCACCAAAGTTCCGTTGGCATAGGCAAAGAGCCCGCCGCCAACCAGGGCCGTCAAGGAGTCGAGTTCAATTCGACTATCAGGATCTCTCACTTGAAAGATGACTTGCTCAACAGTCGTGGTCAGGGCGGGGAGTTGGACCACTCCACCAGTGCGGGCCTCGATAACAAATGACCACCCACTCTGCGCGACAATCCGAGCCAACTGGGGCAGATTCAGGACACTTCCGGCTCCTTGTGCCAGAAAGATATTGTTTCCGCTTCGCATCCGGGTGATCTGCGGCAGCTCCAACCGACCTCCCGCGCTGACGACAATGCTCACGACATTCAGTTCGGCTAACGCCGGAAACTGCGGTTCAAGGCCACTGATCTCGAGGTTCACATTGTCCAAGCTGGCAATCTTGTCGATATCCATTGCCGAGCCTGCCTCCAAAATGAGTCTGCTGGCTTCTACCCGTTCCAGGTTGGGGGTCACCAAAGTTCCGTTGGCATAGGCAAAGAGCCCGCCGCCAACCAGGGCCGTCAAGGAGTCGAGTTCAATTCGACTATCAGGATCTCTCACTTGAAAGATGACTTGCTCAACAGTCGTGGTCAGGGCGGGGAGTTGGACCACTCCACCAGTGCGGGCCTCGATAACAAATGACCACCCACTCTGCGCGACAATCCGAGCCAACTGGGGCAGATTCAGGACACTTCCGGCTCCTTGTGCCAGAAAGATATTGTTTCCGCTTCGCATCTGGGTGATTTGCGGCAGCTCCAACCGACCTCCCGCGCTGACCTCAATGCTCACTGCATCCAAGATCGTGTTTCCGTTGGCGACAAAGGCAACGATCTCACCCTCACTTTGCCCCGCGACCCGCAGCGTCGATCCGGAGGCGATCGAAAGCCCCTGGATCTCAACGCTGGAGGTCACGAGGATGGTGACTCCAGTTCCGGAGATGATCACATCGTCATCCGGCCCCGGCAGGGTGTCGTCCGTCCAGTTTTCCGCGAGGTTCCAGGAAGTGCCATCGCCTCCGCCATCCCAGGTTCGAGTGGCGGCCAAGGCGTTCGAGAGCGGTTCCGAGAGGAACCCGGCGATCAGGCCGGTCGTAGCGACCCGCATCAGTCTTTGGAGGGTGTGTGTGAATGTCATGGGGTGAATTCGTGGGTTTGAAGGGGAAATGGCGGAGGAGTTCTGCTGATAACGATTAGCAATTAATGCTTATGTACCATGCTGGAGTCCGGTCTGCCTAGTCCCCCTAGGGGGACCCTTGGGGCGGCGGGGAGCGTGGCAGGCGAATACCGGGATGCCGCTTGCAGCCAAGCGGGCGGCGGCGTGGCGGGTTTCGACCCCGAGTTTCTCCTGAATCCGGCGAACGCGTTTGCGGATGGCAGAGAAGAAAATGCCGAGACGTTGGCCGATCTCTTGGAACGTAACGTCTTCCCCCAGCCAGGCGGCAACCTCACGCTCGCGTTGGGTGAGGTGAATAGAGAGGACGGAGGACGGACGACAGAAGACGGAGGGCGGGGGGTGGAGTCGGACATGGTTCGGGCACTTCTCAGTGCAACCCGAGAAACGGAGAAAAGGGGGCGCGGTTCGGAAAAAGTCGGATTTTTTTGAAGGCGGAAGGCGGAATGGTTGTTGCGCAGAGTGTAACCTGCATCCAGGGCACGCTTGGCGAGGGCGCCAAGGGCCGTCGGCGGGGCTGATCGCGAAGTGATCCATCGTGACTTTAGTTCCATT
>CAYYSX010000288.1:0-7689 GCA_964474315.1 uncultured Verrucomicrobiota bacterium
GACCCGCCTCGCGGCGTCGGTCGGACTTGATTCCCAGCATCACTGCATCAGTGTATCAGTATATGAGAACCACGGTGACGTTGGATGACGATGTCTTCGAGGCGGCACGGGCGCAGGCCCAAGCTTCCGGCAAAACATTGGGCGAAGTGCTCTCGCAACTGGCCCGGGGCGGTCTGCGCGCGTCCACGCCGGGCGCCTCCGAAAGCGGACTGCCCGTGTTTAAGGTCCGGGCCGATGCGGACATCATTCCCAGCAGCCGGGCGAAGGAGTTGCTCGCTGAGGATGTGACATGAAGGCCGCTCTGCTGGATACCAACGTCCTGCTGGCGCTGGCGTGGCCGAATCATCAGCACCATGCCCAGGCGCATGCTTGGTTCGCGACCCACGCGAAGGACGGCTGGGCGACCTGCGCGTTCACCCAGCTTGGCTTCATCCGGCTCTCGTCCAATCCCGCCTACACCGCGGACGCCGTGTCACCCCAAAGCGCGGCCTTGTTGCTGCAGCAGTGGACACGCCTCAAGGGGCATCATTTCTGGGCGTCACCCGCGGCGCATGAGCCGGCGATTTACACCCAGGCTATCGGACATCAGCAGGTCAATGACGCCTGGCTGATCGAGGTCGCCCGTCGCCATTCCGGTCGGCTGCTCACCTTGGATACGCGCCTGCCTGTCCACGCCACCAGGGCGGGCTTGGTCGAGGTCATTGAGACCTGACCTCGGTTGGAACGGTATGAGGAGGGGGCGCCCAAGCTCCAAAAGCCAAAACCCAAATCCCAAAGAAGCTCCCAAGCTCCCAAGCTCCCAAGCCGCCCGCCTGGTTTCCAAGTTCCCTGGTTCTTGGTGCCGCCCCGAGTGGAACGAGGGGAGGAGGCCCGACCGAGGTGCCCCAACGTCCTCCCTCCGGGGCGGTTCAGGCGGAAACCAGAAGCTTGGAATTGGGAATTTCTTTGGAGCTTGGAACTTGGCCGTTGGAGCTTACGCCCCGCTGTCCCGGCAGGGGCAACCTCAAGATGGGTTCCCTCGCTGTTTCACCCGCACCTACCGCTGGACGGATGGCGGCCACCCGGTAGCCTGCCGCCCAGCCTGTGCGGCCCTTCCCATGAAACTTGCTTCGTTCTCTTCGATTCTTCTCGGCTGGTTGGTCTTCGTCACCCTTGGCACGGGATGCTCCACCACGTCGAAGCGAGAGACGGAAAGCAGGCTGGCGGCCTCCGGGTTCAAGGTGATTCCGGTAACGACCCCGGCCCAGGAGAAACAGATGGCCACGCTACCCACCGGAAAAGTCTCCGTGGTCAAGCGCAACGGACAGGTGTTTTTCGTCTATCCCGACCCGGCACAGAAGCAGCTCTACGTGGGCCGGGATGCCCAGTATGACGCTTATCAGAACCTGCTCCTGAACCGTGAGGCCATGCAGGAATCCCTGGCCGCGTCGGAGGCGGCCAGTAACGCCGCGGCCCTCAATGCCGAGGCCAACATCATTTCGGCCGAACCATGGGGCTCCTTCGATCCCTGGGGCGTATTTGGCGTTTGGTATCCTTGATTCCTTTTCTCCCATGAACCGTTGCTCCTTCCTGCCCCTTCTGCCTCTGACCCTGGCCGCGGTCCTGTCCCTGCTCGGCGCGGGCTGCGCGTCAAAGCCGGACACGGCTCACACCGAGAGCCTGTTGGCCGCTTCCGGATTCCGCGTGGTACCGGCCACCACGCCGAAACAACTCGAATTGGTGAAGACCCTGCCGTTCGACCAGGTCACTCGGGTGAACCAGGGTGGGAAGGACTTTTATATCTTCCCTGATGCCACCCAGAACCAGCTTTATGTGGGCAGTCCGGAGCAATATCAGGCGTTCCTGACCCGCCTGGAAGTGGAACGAAACGCCGCGGCGGACAATGCCGCTATTCAGCAATCCCTGCGCGAGGCCCGGACTGACAGTGCGGCGGAGTGGAACAACGCCTGGGGTCCCTGGACTGGAACCGGCGGATACTGACCGCAGCGAGCGGAGGTACAGACCCTCGATCGGTCTTAGCATGACCGAGCCGCTCGGCAGTGGGCGAGAGGAAGGTGAGGAGTCCCGCTTTCCGGCAGCGGAACGGTGAGCTTCTCCCGCGAGCGGGGTTTTTCGGCGCGTTGGAGCCAGGAACGTCTCCACCGGCTCAAGCCGGGACTCCGTGCGCGGGGACGCGGTACGCAGGGACTCTTAGCCGCAGACCGGCAAGTTATGGTGGTGACGCAACTGATTCCAAGGCGGCTCCCGGGAGACATCTATCACCGCCGGCTCGGCCGCGTGGGCGGGACTCAGGATGGCCAGGAAGATCAAGGGTTCGGTGAAGGGATTGTAAGTGCCATGAATTTCACCTTGCGGAATGAGCACCATGTCCCCGGGACCCAGGATTCGGTATTGCTCCCCGCACCATTGCTCCGCTTTTCCCGAGATGACGTAGATGATTTCTTCCCGGGTGGGATGGTGATGGAACGGATGGCTGCATCCCGGCTCCATGGTCGCCCGCACCAGCAGCAGCTCCCGGCAGGGAACCACATCGGGCCGGCTTAGCCATTCGTTGAGGGTAAACTCGGTGGGTTCGACGATCCGCTCGGCCGTCGTCACGAAGCGTCGTTCGGCAGGTGGGTTCATGGCCGCTGGTTCAGTTCATCGGGGAAACGCCTTCGGCCGCTTCAAGGCACGGTTTCTCCGACCGGATGAGGAGGGGGATTGCGGAGGGATTTCCAGGGTTCTTCGGCACTGACATCGACGGCGAACGGGCCGGAAAACACGCCCGGCGAGAGGATGGCCAGGATCACCGCATCCCGCGTCGCTGGATTGAACGTGGCATGCACCACGCCGGCCGGAATATGGGCGACTTCACCCGGCTTCAACCGTCGGACCTCCTGTTCCACCCATTGTTCCACCTCGCCTTCGAGCACGTAGATGGCTTCTTCCAATTCGGGATGGGTGTGGAAGGGATGCCCTTCCCCGGCCGGCAACACGGCCTGGCATACCTGGAGAAGGCGGGCCTCACACACTTCAGGACGACAGAGCCAATAATTCGTCCGGCCTTTGAAATCCTCCTTCAGGGCTTCGGCGGGGGTGATGAAACGGTTCTTCATGAAAGCGGTGAAAGGGAGGTTATCGGAAAGGCCTCGGCCGCGTCGATGGCGTTCCCGGCGCTGCTGTACCGCAGAGTGAGAAACGCTGCGGTACGTCGGGCATTTCCCGAAGGTTCCTTCGAGTTCCGCTCAGTCCGTCGTGGCCACCAAGGTGAGCCGCTGCCACCACCAGACAATCCGATCGCCTTCTTTGGTAATTCGAAAAAGATGGCGGGCGGATTCCGGGGCTTCCTCGACCCAACGCAGGACTTCACGTCGATTCTCCTCGGGCGTGGCGGCCACTTCGAAGTACCAGTTCAAGTCGGGCTGCTGGAAGGGGGTGATCGACACGTGTTCCACTCGCAACCCAGCCGAAGTGCAAAGGGAACGCCACGTGTTCGGAGTGAGCAACCGGTTGTGGCTGGGATCACGGAGCTTCTCCACCTCGTGCGCCCACTGCTCCGCTTCGGGTTGGCCATCTTCGACCGTGCCATCGATCAACAGAAAACGGCCGCTCCGCTTCAGCACGCGGGCCACTTCCTCGACGAATCGGGCGGGTGAAGTGAAATGGTGGGGAGCGACTCGACACGTCACGAGATCGAACGTTCCGTCGGCGTAGGGCATAGACTCCGCCGAATGCAGGCGCGTCGAGACCGTCAATCCTTCCTCGACCGCCGCCCGGGAGGCCTGATCCAGCATGGCCTGGGTCAGGTCGCTCAACGTCACCTCATGCCCCCGCCGGGCGAAGAAGAGTCCGGTATGACCTCCGCCCGTAGCGACATCCAGCACAACGGCGCGAGGCGGCAGGCGCAGTTCCGACAACACGGCTTCGACATCCTCCAGGCGCTCGAGGATATGCCCCTTGCCATAATGACTGCTCTGACGGGCGAACTGGTCCTGCGCGGCCCGCTGAGTGGCATCGAGATTCATCAGGAAGGGGTCTTTGCGGAGCGGGAGAGGCTGGCCCTTCCCGGTCCGCGCCGAATCATTTCTTCCTCTTCTTCGCGGCGGGAGCTTTCAGGCGCTTGAACTCCTGGGTGAGACCCGTGAGCGACGCTTCCACGCCCATGCGCTCCAGGGAACTGGCACCGACAAACCCCACGGCTTCCGTGTTCTTCAACACCCGGTCGGCATCCGCCGGGGTATTGATCGGGCCGCCATGGCAGAGGAAGAAGATGTCCTTCCGCACCCGGCGCGCCGCGTCGATGATTTCCTGGGTCCGCTGCAACGTGAAATCCCAACTCACCACTGCCTGGGTGACCCCGATGCTGCCGCCGACGGTGGTGCCCACATGCGCAATGATGGCGTCAGCCCCCGATTGGGCCATGGCCGCCGCTTCCTCCGGCGAACCGACATAGACGATCGAGAACAAGTCCATTTTGCGGGCCAGGGCGACCATTTCGAACTCCTTCTTCACGCTCATGCCCGTCTCTTCGAGCACACCGCGAAAATGACCGTCCACAATGGTGTGGGTGGGGAAATTGTTCACACCGGAGAACCCCATTTCCTTCACCTTTCCCAGCCAGTGCCACATCCGGCGCCGCGGATCGGTCGCGTGGACACCGCAGATGACAGGACATTCCTCCACGACGGGCAGCACTTCATATTCGCCGATCTCCATGGCGATCGCGTTGGCATCGCCATAAGCCATCATGCCGGCGGTCGAGCCGTGTCCCATCATGCGGAAGCGACCGGAGTTGTAGATGATGATCAGGTCCGCTCCGCCCTTTTCGATGAACTTGGCGCTGATGCCGGTGCCGGCCCCGGCGGCGATGATGGCGTCCCCCCGGCGGAGGGTGGACATCAGGCGGTCGCGGACTTCTTTGCGGGTGTAGGGATTGCCTTTGCCGGTCCAAGGATTGGGCATGGGAGGAGAGCGTGGAAAAGCGTGTTATGACAGAAACAGTGTCTGTCTTTAGCCCGACCGATGCCTGGCCGGCAATGCCCGAGAGCCCCGTCTGGCTATCGCCAACACAACCCACCTGGCCTGCCGCGATCGCTGCGGAGGACACGAAGCGCACTCTTTTTGCCACGCCCGCTGGGCTTAGCCTGCCTCGAACCGCAAGGGACCAAGCAGCGAGCGGCGGCCTTCCATCGCCTGCCAAGTGGTTGCGTTGCTGCGGGTCACAGACCCGCGCTCCACCCCAAGTGCCCCACCCGCGCCGACTCATCGACGCGTCCGACTATCTGGGCCCGCCCCGAGCTCCGCTCAGGCCGTCACCAATCCGCAGTCAGTCGCAGCTTGGGCCGTTCGGAAGCGTTCCAGCGGATCCATGTTGGCGAGATTCACCCATTGGCAATCGGCCAAGGGCAACGGAAAATGCCGCCGATGTCGCCAGATGTCCGCAGTCAGCCGCGCGAGCTCCTCCTCCGCCAGTTCGAGGCGTGGGGGGAAGCTCCCTACCGGTTCGAACAACTCCAAGGCTGGCTCTACGCGCGGCGGGCTGCCGGATGGGAGGAGATGACCAATCTCCCCCAGACGCTGCGCCAAAAGCTGGCCGCCACCTATTCGCTCCATCTACCGGAGGTGGTCAGCGTGCAGGGGGCTCGAGACACCACCCGAAAGTTCCTGTGGAGACTGGCAGACCACAGCTTGGTCGAGAGCGTGCTCATTCCCGCCAATCCCGCCCTCTACGGCGATCGGAGTGACCGCCATACCTTGTGCATCTCCACCCAGGTGGGTTGCGCCTACGGTTGCCGTTTTTGCGCGAGCGGGCTGGAGGGTTGGAAACGAAATCTGCTGCCCCACGAAATCACCGGCCAGGTTCTCGCCGTGGAACGCTGGAACCAGGAATCGTCCGTTGTGAAGGACCCGGCCGCCATCGGTCGGTCGCCCCAACCAGGAACCATCCCGGAGAATCCGCCCACCGACGACGTCGGCGCGGGACCGGGCCCTCTTCCGATCAAGCGCCCGTCCTCCGAGCGACTGGTCAGCAACATCGTCGTCATGGGCATGGGCGAACCGCTGGCGAACTACGTTCATTTAATGTCCTCCCTGCGGATGCTGAACGCGCCGTGGGGAGGAAACATTGGCGCGCGCAAGATCACCATTTCCACCAGCGGCGTGGTTCCGGGTATCCGCCGTTTGGCGGACGACCCGTTGCAGTTTCGCCTCGCCCTTTCGTTGCACGGCGCGACCGACGACGTGCGGGGCCAGATCATGCCGGTCAACCGAAAGTATCCGCTCGCCGAACTGACCGCCGCGGGTGAGTACTACGTCGCGCAGAAAGGCAAAATGATCACGCTCGAGTACATCTTGATCGCCGGGGTCAATGTCGGATGGGACCAAGTGGAACCCCTGGGCCGGCTCGCGCGCCGACTGCACGCGAAGGTAAACCTGATTCCTTACAACACGGTGGACGGACTCCCCTGGACGCGACCGTCAGAGGAGGAGTGTCGGGCGTTTGCCCAGGCCCTCACCAGCCAGGGCGTCACGACGACCTTGCGTCTGGAGAAAGGCCACGACATCGATGCCGCGTGTGGCCAGCTCCGGCTGCGGACGGAACGGGAATTGAAGGAGTCGTTTCCGGCCTGAGCGCAGAATCCAATTCCGCTGGGCGCGACCGCGTGGTTTACTGACCCAGTGGACTTCTCCAACCTGCCTTCAGAGCTCGGATCAACGGGTTCTTAGCTTCGTTCTCGGGTGGATCTCCAGCTTCCGATCACCGCCCCGGTAAGACCCAGCGCACAGCCGAAGTAAATGACCGCGTTGGGCGTGCGGTTGGTCCAGGCCAGCCAGGGCCAGGGAAACTGGAAGAAGGCAAAGTTGAGCCCGAAATAAAGCCAGGTGTTGCCCAGCAGAACCGCGCCCAGCCAACCCGCCGAAGCCCGTGAACGGGGTTCCTGGCGGGCCAGGTGAAGGGCGGCCCAGAGGGTCACTCCCAAGGGCAACAGCCCATACAGCAACCAACCCGGTGCCAACTCCAGGACCTGTCGCTCATAAACCAGGTTCCGCAGCGTCTTGCCGGCGATGGGCAGCAGCGTCATCGGCAACATCACCAGCCAGGGCCACCAGCGTCCGCCCGCCACCGCCACCATCGGGATCAATCCCAGGGCCAGACCGAAGTCATACACCCGGTCCACGAGCGAAAGCTGAAGGAACTCCACCGCGACCAACAAAACGCCATGGATCCCCAACAGAGCGAACTCCACCGGAGCCGCCATCAGCGTTTCTCCGGCCTCGGCGGCGAACTGAATCCGATGACGGTGAAGGGTCAACCCGAGTCCGAGCGTGGCTCCCATGATCGCCCCGAAAGTGGTTTCCATAAAGTTCCACCAGTTGATCAGCGGGTCGAGGGTCGCTCCGATCCCGGTCCGGAAGAGTTCCGGATTCCAGGCATGGAACGCCTGGAGACACTGGCCCAACGGGAAGCCCAGCGTCCCGCCCAGCACGCCCCAGAGGCCCAGCCGGACGGCGAGCCCGTCCCGGCGCCCCCAATGCAGATATGCCAGGAGACCGACCAGGGCGAACAGGAACCCGCCCCAGACTTCGCGACGCGGCTTCAGGTCGGCGGACGGCTCCCAGTGCCAGGCATCGGAGAAATAGAGACGGGGAAGGACGCGATGGGAGGGATCGAAGGGTTCATTCAATACCCAGATACCGGCCACCGCC
>CAYYSX010000289.1:0-7657 GCA_964474315.1 uncultured Verrucomicrobiota bacterium
TACAGGGGAGAGTTCAGGGCCTCGATTCACGTCCGGATTTTGGAGGTCCAGCCTTTTTGGGAACTGGAAGTTGGTCTGGGGAGCGTTCCCCATCGCAGTCCCGGTAAGCACCAATTCAAGATGCGCCCGTGCAGCGGGGCTAGGATTCTGCCGGCTGGCCTGTCCGGAGAGGGGTTGATACTATCCTCCGCATGATAATCCGCTACCTGTTCGCTCTCCTGGCGTTCGTTTCCGTGACCCAAGCGGCCGACAATCTGCAGGCCTTTCCTCCGGCGGAGAAAGGTATGACGCGCTTCGTGCTCAACCTGCCCGAAGTTCCCAACGAGAACGATCTCAAGGTCGAGGTCCTCGTCGGCAAGACAGTGAAGACCGACCCATACAACCGATATTTTTTTGGCGGCCAGTTGGAAACGAGGACGGTGAAGGGCTGGGGATTCGATTATCACATCCTACGCAAGATCGGACCCATGGCGGGTACGTTGATGGCTGTTCCTCCCGATAGTCCCCAAGTGGAACGCTTCATCACCTTGCGGGGTGACCCTCACCTGCTCCGCTACAACAGCCGGCTACCGCTGGTCATCTACGTGCCGGAAGACGTGGAGGTTCGCTACCGTATTTGGCGCGCCGACCCGGCGGTCACGCAGGCGGAGAAGGGCTGACTCTCGTTTCGGCTCTCTTGGCCTATCGAACCGGAGGCTTGCGGGTTCCAACCGTGGACGCCGAGTGAAACCGCCCGCGCAAGGGTTCTGCGTGCCTGACCAGCCGCCAACCGCTACGGTTTTCCAGTGACGTTGACCGAACAGATCACCGAACTGGCCCGGGCGGCGAAGGCGGCTTCCCGGGACTTGGCACGCCTTTCCACGGAAGAACGGAATTCAGCGCTGGTCGCGATGGCCGCGGCGTTGGAAGGCGCGGTGCCAGAGTTGCTCGACGCCAACGCGCGAGATCTCGAGGTCGGACGTTCACTGGGCCTCAGCAGCGCTATGCTCGACCGTCTGACCCTCAACGAGAAGCGTATCGCCGCCATGGCCACCGGATTGCGGGAAGTGGCCGCTCTGCCTGATCCGGTCGGCCGGGTTCTCCAGGAGCGAACCCGTCCGAACGGCCTGCACTTGCAGAAGGTCAGCACGCCCCTCGGGGTGGTGGTGATCATTTATGAGTCACGTCCCAACGTGACTGCCGATGCGGCCAGCCTGTGCTTCAAGACGGCCAATGCGACGATCCTTCGCGGCGGGAAGGAGGCGCTGAACTCCAACCGACTGATCGCGCAGTTGATGGTGAATGCCGGCCGACAGGTCCTGGGGGCCCGCTTTCCGGAAGCGGCCATCCAGGTGGTTCCCACCACCGACCGCGAGGCCATTCCGGTTTTGTTATCTCTCACCCAGTATGTGGACCTCTGCATGCCACGCGGAGGTGAGGGCCTCATCCGGGCGGTCGCCGAGTGTTCGAAGGTGCCGGTGATCAAGCATTACAAGGGAGTCTGCCACGTCTTCGTCGAACGCGAGGCGGACCTGGACATGGCGGAGGAAATTGTGTGGAACGCGAAGGTCCAGCGTCCCTCGGCTTGCAACGCCGTGGAGACGCTGCTGGTGGACCGTCCGATCGCCCCGGCGTTCCTGCCTCGCGCCGCAGCGCGATTGGCCCAGAAGCGAGTCGAACTGCGGGGAGATCCCGAGTCGCTAGCCATTCTGCAGGGGATCTCCGGGGCGACGCTGAAGCTCCAACCCGCCACCGCGACGGATTACGCCACCGAGTACAACGATTACGTGCTGAATGTGCGGGTGATTGACGGGGTGAGCGAGGCGGTGGACCACATCCATCAATACGGCTCGGCTCACAGTGAGGCGATCGTCACGCGGAATGAGGCGGTTGCGCAGCGGTTCCTTGATGAAGTGGATTCAGCGTCGGTCTATTGGAATGCCAGCACGCGGTTTACCGATGGCGGTGAGTACGGCATGGGAGCGGAGATTGGCATCAGTACCGACAAGGTCGGGGCGCGGGGACCGATGGGGCTGGAGGAACTGTGCAGCTACAAGTGGATCGGCCGGGGAAGCGGGCAGGTCCGAAACTAACCGAACCGCTCTTTTCCAGGTCGTTCCTCGCTTCCACCCGTCACCCGCACGTTGCCACCAGTCTGGACCGATTCGGCCGGGCCAAGAAATCGTGCGAGACCTTGCCGGAAGGGGATCGGATCAAATCCCAAGAGCTGGCTGGCCGGACGTGGATCCCCCACATTGTCCTCCTGCAACATGACGATCTGATCACGGTTCAACGGAGGAGCCGCCCCGAACAAGGTCGGAAACA
This sequence comes from uncultured Verrucomicrobiota bacterium, assembly GCA_964474315.1. Classification (GTDB taxonomy): domain Bacteria; phylum Verrucomicrobiota; class Verrucomicrobiia; order Limisphaerales; family UBA9464; genus UBA9464. Next base: position 2,305 of record CAYYSX010000289.1, read on the forward strand.
CCGCTTCCAATACCGCGGCCTGACAACGGGCCAGGGGCAAGGGGAGTCGCAGCAAACGCCGTGAACGGCCCAGGGCCGCCAGGATCAGCTCCAACAGCTCGGTGAAGCGGAAGGTTTCGGGACCGCACACATCGAAGGTCTTCCCCAGGGCCGCCGACGAATCCAGCGCCGTGACGAAGCACTGGGCAACATCCTCGACGGCGACCGGCTGCATCTGGCTGGTTCCGGGCCCTAATACCGGCAGGACCGGTGACCAGCGGGAGATCTGCGTCAGAAGGTTCATGAACCCGCCACCAGGTCCATAGATCAAGCCGGGGCGGAAAATCGTCCATTGAAGACCACTGCGCCGCACGATTTCCTCCGCCTCCCACTTGGATCGATGGTAGCGGGCCACGGCATTGGGCCGCGTACCCAAGGCGCTCATCTGGAGGAAGCGCGGGATGCCGGCGGTCCGAGCGGCATTGACGGCGTTGGAGGTGCCCGTCGTGTGGACCCGTTCAAACGTCTGATCGCCCAATTCACTGATGATTCCCACGAGATGGATGACCGCCTGGGCGCCAGCGAAGGCGGTGGGAAGGGTGACGAACTCGAGTACCGATCCGCGGATCCATTCGACGCCCGGTTCGACCGGATGGTTGCCCCGGGCCACCACCCGGACCGAGTATCCGGCGGCGCAGAGCTGCCGGACGATCTCCCGACCGACGAATCCGGTTCCACCGGTCACGACCACCTTCATCGAACTAGCATAGGACGATCCCGTCGCGGCGCACCTTGGGAAGAGAAGGAGGGTATAAATTCAGCGTCCGGCCGCGCTTTCAATTCCTGGCGCAAGAATAGTTGACAGGACATGTTCACGGGCATAAACCATCACAAGTTCACGCTTGTAACGCATCACCCATCCAAAAACGACCCATGTCTCAAATTCCTCGCATCTCTGAAACCGAATGGGAGATCATGCGCATCGTCTGGGCCAAAGCGCCTGTGACAGCGGCCGACATCATCTCCGAGCTGACCAAAGCCGATTCCACCTGGCATCCGGTGACGGCCAAAACACTCCTGAACCGACTCGTTCGCAAGGGGGCCTTGGGCTATGAACAACAGGGCCGGGCCTACCTGTACAAACCGCTGGTGGACGAACACTCCTGCGTCAGCGCCGTTAGTTCGTCGTTCCTCGACCGTGTGTTCGGCGGTTCGCTACCGTCCATGGTGGCTTACTTCGTGGAAAACCAGAAGCTCAACGCCAAACAGGCCAAAGATCTGCGGAAGGCCCTCGAAGAAGTCTGAGATTCCTGTGGAGGGGTGGCGCAGACGTTGCTAAGTCCAACGTGCCATGAATGCCCCAGTGTTCGCCGAGTTCCTCGGACAGTTGTTCCGGGCATCCTGGCAGGCTTCCGTCCTCGCGATGGTGGTCTGGCTCGTAATTCAGGCTTTGGGCGAACACCTGGATGCCCGGTGGCGATGCCGACTGTGGATGTTGGTCATTGTCCGGCTGGCTTGGCCCGTCTCGCTGCAAAGCCCGGTCAGTCTGTTCAATTGGGTGGGCGCCCCTCCCGGATTCGACTCGTATCCGGAATCGGGAGCCGCATTCGGGCCTTCGTTGACGCTCATCCGATTCCTGGAAACTCCATGGCTGCAATGGATTTGGGGAATGGTGGCGGTGGTGCTAGTCGCCCGGATCATGGCCGGATGGGTGTGGGCGACCTGGGTTCGTTGGAACGCGAAACCCGTTGATTCCTGGAAGGCATGGTGGCTTCTGCAGAGTTGCAAGGAGGTTCTAGGCTTGGACACCCCAGTTGCGATCCTGGAGTCGTCCGCTGTACGAAGCCCCTGCCTTCTCGGGATTTGGTGTCCCCGGTTGGTGCTGCCGAAAGGGTTGCGGACGGACCTGAGCGAGACCGAACTCCGCTTGGTGTTCCTCCACGAGCTGGCCCATCTACGTCGAAGAGATTTGGTGCTGAACTGGTTACTGGCGGCGGTCGAATTGATTCACTGGTTCAACCCCTTGGTCTGGTTTGTTACCCGACAATTGCGGGCCGACCGGGAGGAAGATTGCGACGCCCTGGCCTTGGCCACTGAACCGGCTGCCCGCCGGACCTACGGTGAAGTGATTCTGAAGCTGATCGAACGAATGACCCCCGGCCTGCCTGCCTCGACCAGCCCGGCGGTAGTCAACATCCTGGGTAGCGAGGCGGACATCCGGCCGTTGCTCCATCGAATCCGGGCCATCAAACGGTTCCAACCCGGCACCCGCACCTGGTTGGTCGGGTTTTGCACTTGGCTCGCCTTGGCTCTGATCGGCTTTACCGATGCCGAACCCAGACCTCCGCTGGAACTCGCTGAAGAATCAATGCGCGAGCAAGTTGGCTCACGGGTTTAGGACCCGGCCCGACGCGATTGCCGCCGGTTCGGAATCTCCTTCGACCTCGATTTCCAATGGCGCGGTGCGGATGCGGCCGTCCACCTGCACCTGAATCCAGAGGAAATATCTCCCAGTCTCCGGGAAAACGTAGGGGAATCCCACTTCGCCCGATCGCCTCAGCGAGGCGGCCACCGCGGGCTGAACCGCCTCCAGGTCCCCGCAGTTGGCGTCCGCCGCTTGACCTCCGGCTTCACCGCCCAGTTTGGTGGCGAAAACCCGAGTCGCGGCCATCGAAAGGGTTCCTGCCGGGTGCAGATGGGCGAATACCGTCCTATCGTCCCGCGCTACGACTGCATGACCCAACATGCGCAGATATGGTTCCAACGCTGCCGGCGAGCCATCGGGGCGAGTCACCCGGGCTTTCAATACGGTAGGTTCACCCCGGCGCAACGGACCGGTCTCCAACTGCAGCGTGATTCCCTCCCCCAGGTCGGCCGAGCGGAGGGAGCCCGCTGAATCGGAATGGTTTTCTCGTCGGGTCGAGGTCGGTTGGAGGAATGGAGGTGCAACTGCATCGGCCGGATCGCCGAGTTGACCCGGTCGTGGCGCGGTCAATTGGATCGAGTTGGTCAACGTCTGGGTAAAACCGGCCGCATGCGACAATTCGGCGAAGCTCCCGTATCGACCGGCGGGGAGCGGGGGGAGTTGGCTCGCGAATTCCCCGCCGCCGAGGTCACGAGGATGGAGGTGGGCGAACGCGGGTACGCCCAGGCCATCAGCTTCCCCGATGAGGAACAGATGAATGAGGCGGCCGTGGTCCGGAACAAGACCGTAGGCCGGATCGCGCTGGCGGGCATCGGTCAGGGTCAGGCGGATGGCATCGCCATCTTCGCCGGAGACTTGGGTCAATTCGTGGCTGAACTGTCGGTAAAGAATCTGACTCTCGTGATGTTGGTCTTCGACCTTCCACCAGCGCGCACCGCCGTACAGCAGCCCGGTGGCCACGACCGTTCCTACGACGGCAGCGATCAGCGCCGGTCGCCAGCGTTTTCCCGCGGGCCGGAGGCCGATGGGCAGCGTCGCTTCACGGGCTGCGGCAACGGCGATTCCGATGAACCCCACCACCAGCCCCGTACCCAGAACGGTCAACACCCAGCCCAGGAGAGCGGGCATCGGCTGGCGGACATGGGCTACCGAGTTGACGGGCACCAGTGCCGTTCCGCCGGCTGGTCCTTCGACCTCCACCTCGATTCCGTAGGCCCCACGCGTCATCAACCACAAGGCCGCCGAGTATCGATTGGTCGTCCCCTTCACCAGCTCGGCCACATCGGCTCGTGGCGCTCCCGACCGGTCGGTATTCCAATGGAACGGCAACACGCGGATCCGCTCGGGCGAACCCTTCAGCACTTCGATGGAAATATGGGCCAGTCCGGGAACGACATCTGGCTGTCGGATCACCACTTGCACCGGGAAGTTTCCCGCCCGCCCTTCGAAAACGATGAACGGGCTGCCCACATGAGCCGTGGCCGGGATCATTCCCATCCACCCCGCCCACAGCCAGACCATGAGCCAGCGTCTCATCGGCGCACACGGTGCAGGAACGTCCCCGCCGCCGCTCCAACAGCGGCGGACACCAGGGCGAGAACGAGCATCTTGGCCGCCGTCAGGGTGGTGAACGGATCGCGGTCCACCCGCCAAAACACGCCCTGCCATTCTTCGCGCCGGGCCATGTACCCCATGAAACGCCCGTGTCCGGCGAAGAGCGCGTGGTCCGCGGCCGGGCTGATGAGGAATTGGGAGAAATACCATTGGACCGGGATGAACACGGCGACAAATACCAACGCCGCCAACCCGACCTTCAGCATTCCCCAACCCCAGTGGGTCCGTCTCCGGAGCGCCTGGAACACCAAATCAATCCCCAGAGCGGGCACCACCAGCAACAGCGGGAAAGCCGGTGGGACCATGCGGTTGACCCGGTTGAAGACCGGCGCGAGCTGAGGTTCGGCCGGAAACCAGGGAAGCACCCAAACCATCAGGGCGATGATCGCCGAATACACCAACGCCACGCGCGTGGCGGCCCAGCGCACCGAGGCCAGCCACGCTGCGGCGACCAAAAAAGCCGGATACAGGGCCGCGGACGCCAGATAGAACGTCCCGGTGTGTTGGCGGTTGGGAAAGCTGAGCTCGGTAAGAAGAATCGACGCCAAGGCTAGTTGAATTCCCTGGGCGATGATGACCAATCCCGCCAGCCCGGCCGTCCCTTTGCCGCCACCGCGGTTCCGGGCGGCCGAGGCCAGCAGCACGGCTCCGGTGACGACGCCGTACATGCCTGCCGCCAGGAGCGCATGCGGCGGGGAGAGAATTTTGACGTCGAGTCCGTAGGCATTGTGCCACCAGTCATCCAGCGGAGCTGAAGTCAACATGGCGGCGGCTCCCCACAGAGTCACCCAGGCGCCCAACGGAGCCCGGGCACCGAAGATCCCGACGGATCGACCGACGGCGGCTTCTCGGTTCGACACCGTGTCGGAAAAGGCCAGCCAACCAGCCACGAGCCCGCCCAGCGTTCCGCCGAGGTAGATCAGCAGATGGGGCGGCGTCCAAAACGTGTCGCGTCCGATGGTGGAGTGCCACGAGATGTCCCACAGGATACCGAAGGTGATGCATGCCCCGGCGAATACGAGCACGGGAACCGGCCAGGTATGCGGCGCGACCGCGGTCGCAGTTGGACGGGCGGCAGCCTGGAGTGGCTTTTCGTCCAGCACCGATTCCATGCCGTCAGTTGTGTCAGCGCCAGTCCGAGCGAGCGAGATCAAACCAACGCGGTACCGCAGGCATTCCTGTCGGCTGTTCCACCGGCTTGCAGCCGGCCTGCGGATCCGGGATCCGGGAAGGTTCGCCCACCCTCCCGAAGGAGCGCATCGGGAAATTGTCCTTCAATGTCGCAGGCCCAGCCCAAAGAGCTGCCCATCCCTTTCCACAAGCTCCAAAAGCCAA
>CAYYSX010000290.1:0-7631 GCA_964474315.1 uncultured Verrucomicrobiota bacterium
TCGAATGGGGAGCGCGCCCGCCCCGGGTGCTGCCCTCGACGCCCCGTCGAGGGCTCCGGGCGCCCCCGCCCGTGGTGTACTCCCCACCCTGGCGGGTTCCCCTTTTTTCCCACACCGCCGGGCGGACTCACACCCCAGCTCTTTGGACCCGCCACAGGACCCGAGGCGGGCACGCGTCCCCAGACGGGCCGGTTGAGCGCGGCAGTCGGAATGAACAGAAGGTAACGAAGAAAACGAAGGGAATGAGACTTCGGTTGACTTGAGCCAACACCGAGGAGTCTCCCCCGGCAGGCGTTCAGCCACCCGGCGTCCTCCCCTCCACCCCTTTGGCTCTTCGTTCCCTTCGTTTCCTTCTGTAACAGGACCAAGTGCCAGGTCAGCGGTCAGCGCATGGGGCCTTCTGGCCGGAGGCGGGAGCGCGGGCGGCTCGTCCGCTCGAATGGGGAGCGCGCCCGCCCCGGGTGCTGCCCTCGACGCCCCGTCGAGGGCTCCGGGCGCCCCCGCCCCGTGGTGTACTCCCGCTGGCGAGGTTCCCCTTGCTCCCCACACTGCCGAACGGACTCACACATCCCAGCTCTTTCCACCCGTCCCGGGGTGGCGGGCGGGCGGGCGCGCTCCCCAGACGGGCCGGTTGATTGCGTTCCACCTTAAGCGCCATTCGTACCAGGTCATCTGTCGCCTTCTAGATGGCCCAGGTTTTGGTCGGTGGCTTGCACGAACCGTTCGGCGCCTTGGCTCAACCGGACGGCCAGCCGGGCCGCACTCACGGGCCACCATCCACACCGCAGGTCGCTGGAAACGCCGGACCCGACTCTCCAACGCCGATCGTTTCAGTCGTCCTCGCCGCCACCGTGCCACACCTTGCAAGAAACTGAGATGCGTCAGACGCCGCCGCGTCAGCCCGGTGACCGGGGAACCCGGCCGGTTTTCTTCCCGTTTTTCCTGCTCGCAAATCCGCGGCGGGCGGGATAGCCATTCCGCCATAAGCCGTGCGTGTCGCGGCAACCCTTTTGCCCATGAAACCTGCGTCCTTTCTGAAAGTCCTGCTCGGCCTTGGTGCTGCTTTGACCGTGCTGCTCATTTCGGCGTGGTGCCAGAATGCCGCTGACCCCGCTCCGCCACCCTCGGCTCCGCCGAAACGTAGCGCGGCCGATTTGGAAAAGCTCGTGGGGCCCATCGCGCTCTATCCCGACCCGGTGATCGCGACCCTGCTCCCAGCGTCGGTGTATCCGCTGGAGATTGTCCAGGCCGCGCGTTTCGTGGCGGACACCAACAACCTCGCCAAGCTGGATGCGCAGCCCTGGGACGACAACGTGAAAGAGGTGGCCCGCATACCCGCAGTCATCCAGAAAATGAACGAGGACCTCACGTGGACACAGGAACTCGGCGAGGCGTTTCTGGCGGACGACAAGGGGATCATGGACGCCATCCAGGCCATGCGTAACAAGGCCCAGCAGGCCGGCACGCTCCAGACGACGCCGCAGCAAGTCGTCGTGGTCACCAACATGGTCACCGAGAAGACGGTCGAGCAACAGGTGGTGGTGGTCACCAATACCATCGTTCAGATTCAGCCGGCCAATCCGGAGGTGGTGTATGTGCCGACGTACAATCCCTACACCGTTTATTATCCGCCGCCGGCCTATGTGGTTAACCCGTATCCGTTATTGACCTTCGGCGCAGCCGTTGCTGTAGGCGCCATCATTGCCAACAACTGCGACTGGTACTACGGCGGGTGCTACCACGGAGGCGGAGGCATCCACATTGATGGAGACGTCAACATCAACCGGGGCAACAACAACATCAACACCGGGAACATCGGCTCCGGAAATCGGAACGGAACCGGGCAGAAATGGCAGCCGGACCCGAACCGCCTGAGCAAGAGCGGCTCACCCAATGCCGCCAGCTCCTTCCAGTCCCGCGAGGCCCGCGGTTACGGCTCCACCACTGCCCGGTCCGCCACCGGCGCGATGCCGGGTGCGAACACCAGCGCCAATCGGGCGAACGCCGGCGCCCGGCCTGCCACCGGCTCCAGCTTCCCTGGTGGCAATGCCGCGGCGGGCAACGCCTCCCGCCCCGCCCCTTCCTCGGTCAACGCCGCGCGGTCCACCCCCGCGGCGCGGCCAACCCCTTCGGCCGCCAGTCGTCCCAGTCCCAGTCCCAGCTTCGGCTCCAGCGCCTTCGGCAACATGAACAGCGGGGCCACCGCCCGCCAGCAGAGCACCCGTGGCGCGGCGAGCCGTGGCGGTGGCGGTGGCGGCCGGGCTGGAGGCGGCGGTCGGCGTTGAATGGATCTTAAATTTCTCCTCCCATGAAATGCGCTCTCGTGTCCCGCCTTTGCCTGACAGCCATGGCATTGACCAGCCTCTTCACGGCGTCGCTTCGGGCGGCTGATTCCGGACAGTCCTTTGCGACCCCCGAGGAGGCGGTGGCGGCCCTCAGCCTGGCCACCAGCACCACCAACCTGCCGGCTCTGAGCGCCATTTTTGGCGCCGACGGCGACTACCTCATCAATCCGGATCCGGTGATGGCGGAGGCCGAACTCGGCAATTTCACCGCGGCATTCGCCGAGGCCCATCAACTGGTGACCGAATCCGCCACCCGTCAGATCCTCCAGGTCGGTGCCAAGGACTGGCCTTTCCCAGTTCCCCTCGTGCGGGAGGACGGACGCTGGCATTTCGACGCCGCGGCCGGCCGGGAGGAGATTCTTGACCGCCGGATCGGAAAAAATGAGCTCCATGTCCTGGAGACTTTGCGGGCCTACGTGGCCGCCCAACGCGTGTACGCCAGTGTCGATCGCGACGGGGACGAAGTGTTAGAATACGCCCAGAAATTCCTCAGTTCCCCCGGTCAAAAGGACGGCCTGTATTGGCCCGACGATCTCGACGGCACCGAAAGTCCGTTCGGTCCCTTGGTCGCGGCCGCCCAGGAAGAGGGCTACCAGGAGCCGGAGAAAGCCGGACTCGCCCCGCAGCCCTTCCATGGCTACTACTTCAAGGTCCTCAAGCGTCAGGGCGAACATGTTCCCGGCGGTGCGTACGATTATGTGATCAACGGCAACATGATCGGCGGCTTTGCCGCCATCGCCTGGCCGGCCGAATACGGCGAAACCGGGATCATGACGTTCAGCGTGAATCAACAGGGCCGGGTGTATCAGCGTGATCTCGGGGAAAAGACCGAGGAACTCGCCCCCAGGATCACCCGCTATGATCTCGGCACAGAGTGGGTGCTTTCGAAGGATTGATCAGGACGACAAGCTCTCCTGGGCGGCCAGGCCTGGCCCACCGATCCCTTGCCGTGCCCGGTTTGCCCGAAGGCGATGCGGTTGAGCGCGGTCCTCGATGATCCTCCCGTCGTCGAGAAAATTCCACAATCCGCCGGTGATCGAAGGTGCTGGTGAACGCGGCCACAGCTTGCGGTTTCACTGCATCCAGCTTGGGATCGAGGCTCTCGGGGAACAAGTCCGTCGGCTGAAGCCCCTGGAGTTCAAAGAGGTTTTCCGCGGTTGCGGGCCAGTTCGTCACGAGAATCGTGCGGACCGCCCATCATACCCCTCTATTCGCCCCGTCAGCGTTCACGAAGTGCGCCCAGCATACTAAAAAAAGCCGACGCCAACCGCAGATCGATCAAGCACAGAAGCACAATTATGCAGACACGACGCACTGAAATATCTCGATTTGAACCCCATGGCATCGGGAGACCCTTATGGATCGCGTGGGCCATGATGGTGCTTACCCTCACCTGCAGCGCGCAGCCGCAGATCGACTGGTACGTTCCGAATCCGGAGTACTCCATTGCGCGAAATTGGAACGAACGCGCACTGGAAGGGATCCGGATGGACACCCCGCATCCGCCCGTTCAGGCGAGGAATCTGTTCAGTTTCTCGGTCTGCATGTACGACGCCTGGGCGGCTTACGATACCAACGCAGTCGGTTTCATTTATCGAGCGAAACATACCGCCCCGGATGTCGAGGCGGCGCGGCGCGAAGCGATCAGCTACGCCGTGTATCGAATGATAGTGGAAAGGCATGCCTTCTCACGAACCGCCACCAATCAGGTAGTAAGAAACCCCGAGTTCATGTCTCTCATTGGTTACGATCCCGACAATGTTTCGCGCGACACCAACACACCCGCGGGCGTCGGCAACACGATTTACGATGCGGTTTCGGAGTGGTTCATCACGGACGGATCCCGCCAGACGAGCGGTGTTCCGTTTCCATTAGCCAACCCACCCAGGGGGTACCCGGACGCGCCTCCGAGCGAGGGAGGGTACGGTTTCATCAATCCACCGGCGGATGTTGCGCTGCCGGGGACGACTGATGGCACCAACGAGATCGTCAATGTTAATCATTGGCAACGGCTGATTGTGGCCAATGCAATTGACCAAAACGGGTTTCCTTTCCCTCCTCTGCAACCTTATGTCGGCGCGCAGTGGCTGACCGTGCGGCCGTACCAGCTTGCGCGCATTGATCCCACCTTGCCGTGGATTGATCCGGGTCCGCCGCCGTTCTTTGACACCGCCACCCATGCGCAATTCATCAAGGAGATTCTGGCCGTCCTGCAAGCCAGCCGCATGTTGACCACGGATGACAATGTAATGATTGACATTTCCCCGGGTACGATCGGTAACAACAGCCTCGAGTTCGATGGCGATTTTGGCACCAATTCGTTCACCGTTTACGATGGGCAAGGCTATGCCACCAATCCAGTCACTGGACAGCCCTACGCGCCCAACCTGGTCAAGCGCGGTGATTTCGTTCGCGTTCTGGCGGAGTTCTGGGCGGACGGTCCGAATTCGGAGACTCCTCCTGGCCATTGGAACAAAGTTGCCAACGATGATTCGGACCACCCCTTAATGGTAAAACGAATCGGTGGAACAGGCCCCGAAGTTGACCGGTTGGAATGGGACGTAAAAATGTATTTTGCTCTGAATGCGGCCACCCATGAAGCGGCTTGTGCTTGCTGGGCAATCAAGCGTTACTATCATGCCTGGCGTCCGCTCAGTGCCATCCGTTATTTGGGCCAACTCGGCCAGTCCAGCGATCCCAGCCTGCCTTCCTACCATACCAACGGTATACCGCTGGTGACCGACCTGATTGAAATGGTCACTGAGGACTCGGTTGCTTCCGGCCGCCACGCTGGACTGACGCCCGGGAAAATTGCGGTCTTTGCCTGGCCTGGCCAGCCGGAATTCCCGGCCGACGAAGTCAGCGGCGTGAAATGGGTTCATATGGAGAATTGGCTCGCTTACCAGTTGAAAACGTTCGTGACGCCCGCCTTTCCGGGATATACCTCGGGCCATAGCACGTTCAGCCGATCCGCGGCGGAGGTCTTAACGGCGTTTACCGGCTCCAAGTTCGTGCCCGGCGGGCTTGGCACCTATACCTCGGTCGCCGGAACGGTAACGCGCTTGCGGAATGAATACGGTCCCAGCGAGCCGCTGACGCTCCAGTGGGCCACCTACTACGACGCCGCGGATGGAGCGGGACTTTCGCGGATCTATGGCGGCATCCATCCGCCGGTAGATAACTTGTGGGGTCGCCGCAGCGGCGAGCAAGTTGGGAAGGAGGTTTGGGAGGTGGCGCGAAAGTACTTCGATGGTTCGATCATCGATACCCCCGTCAGTTTGACTCTCCGGAAGCTGGAAGATGGCCAGGGTGAAGTGCGCTTCGACACGTTGCGTGCGATGTATTACGAACTCCAGACCACCACCAACCTCAACGACCCCTTCACCAGTTTGTCCGGGGCTGGCGCCGTCCGCGCCTTCGACTCCTCGATTGCGATTACCAACGAACTGGCGGGCACGAACACTTTTTATCGCGCCGTTCGAACTCTGGCACCTTGAGCGCCAGTTGGCGCGGAAACCCAGGGCAAGAATCGCTTGTAACATTGAGCTGATGTGAGAGCGTTCCCCCTTTCCCGGCCCACCAGACCGGCCATTTTCTTCAGCGCGCTCTGCTTTGGTTTGCTCTGCTGCGGCTCCGTTCACGGCGCCGCGGCCAAGCCATCGCAGGGAGAGCTTCAGGGACGCATTGCGAGACAATTTGCGGAAGCCAGCCCCCTGGCGGATCCAGGTGATGCTCGTGCGCGTGATGCCGCGGCTGCCAAACTGGTCGAGTGCCGGGACTTCCTGACAGCGGTCGGAGGGAGGTTGTTATGGGGTGGATGTGAACCGGTGAAGGGTTACGACCCATCCACCTATTCCCTGACCGAATTCGATCCACTGGTATGGTTGAAACTGTATGGCTCAACCTTGATGTTTACCGGCGAGCATGAAGTGAAGACGAGCGGTCCTTTCTCCGTGCTCGAAATGAAAGCGAAGTTTCGCTCGAATCTGGATCCGGGAGACTACCCCTATCCCTTCTGGCATTCTCCGAAGAAGTGGCAGGCCTATCTCGACCTGACATCGCTGTGCGTGATCTTCCGGGACGATAAGATCATCGCCGTCTATCGGGTGGCGGAGTCAGGTCCGACCAAACCACCCGCCGAACGGGAATGGGACGGCAAATGGCAGTGGACCGATGCGGCGGGAAACCAGCAGCCGCGCGTTGCCCTCTTCGCCTATATGTTCGGCGCTGACAATCCCCATCGTGCCAGCGTGGATGAGGCGTATCGTCGCCTCGAGGCGCGGTTCCGTTCCAACGATTGCACGTCCTGTCATTCGCCCGACAACGCCGGCAAGGCCAAGACGCTGCTCTTGTTGAACTACCCCAATCAGTCGTTGTTAGCACGCCATACACTCCTGCAAACATTGGAGAACAATGAAATGCCACCCGAAGACGCGGCGCAGAACCTGCCCGCAGGTATCACCGATGATGCGAAACGCGCGGAACTGATCCAACTGGCTCAAACCTTTGTCACAGAAGCGGACGCCGCCGTCGCGTTCGAGTCCTCGCGGAAAGGGACCACCGCAGAACGTCAGAACAAATGAGCAGCGACCAGGCGAGATCGTTTCGCTCGACATCACGCGGATTCACGTTGATCGAGTTGCTGGTGGTCATCGCGATCATCGCGATTCTTGCCGGACTTTTGCTGCCGGCTTTGAGCCGGGCCAAAGCCCAGACCCAGCGGATTGTGTGTGCGAACAACCTTAGGCAAATCGGGCTAGGGATGCGGCTCTGGGCCGACCATTACGGCGGAAAATTCCCGTGGAAGGTGGAGCAATCCCAGGGCGGTGGCAAACCCAACGGGACCGACAACGCCAGGGCCACCCTCCAGCTCTCCCTGGTGTCGAATGAACTGGCCACCACGAAACTCCTACTTTGCCCCAGTGATGTGCGACGCACGCCGGCAACCAACTTCGCGACCATGTCCCTGACTAACATCAGCTATGCCCTGTGCAACGAAGCCGACGAAAAACGACCGCGCGTTATTCTGGCGACGGACCGAAACCTGAGCGGTTTCGACTTCACGGGTCTGCCCGACAATATCAACTGTTTCGTGCTCACCTCGCCGCAAACCGGTGCCGCCTCCGCTCGATGGCGAAGGGGAATCTGTCATGGTGAAAACATTGGCATGGTCACGCTGGGCGATGGTTCCGTGCAACATCTCAACGACTCCCGCCTGGTGGAAACGCTCATCGGATACGACCCCGCGTTCGAGACCGACAACGGAACGCTGCAGTTCTACTTTCC
>CAYYSX010000291.1:0-7573 GCA_964474315.1 uncultured Verrucomicrobiota bacterium
GGTGTTGTTTCGTACCCACTCGGGGGAGACGATTTCAGTGCCCCGGGCGGAGGTCATGCAATGGCCCAAGGGCGAATAAGGTGTTGATCAAGGCGTTCCGGCTGGTCCCCGCGTGACTTGGGGACGCTCCTGGGAAAGGCCCAGCTTCCGGCGCTTCCGGTATAACGTCGCCTGGTCGATCCCGAGAATGGAGGCCGCCTGGGTGAGGCTGGGAGTACGTCCGAGGATCGCGCGGATGTGGGCTTCTTCGAGTTGGTCGATGGTGACGCGATCTCCGGGCTGAAGGCTGAGGGCATCCTCGGCGACTGGCGACGCCTCGCCACCCACCTCCCGAGGTAGATCGGAAGGTTTGACCTCGGTGTCGGCGGCCAGGATCACCGCCCGTTCCACGGCGTTGCGCAGCTCCCGCAAATTTCCCGGCCAGGGATGTTCCAGAATGGCCTGCCGGGCCGCGTCGCTGAATCCGATCAGGCGTCGTCCACACTGCGCGGCGAAATGTTGGAGGTAATGGTCGGCGAAGCGGATGACGTCGTCGGGCCGGGCGCGGAGCGGCGGCATCTCCACGGCGATGACGTTTAGCCGGTAAAAGAGATCCTCCCGAAAGGCCCCTTCCGCCACACGTTGCCTTAGATCGCGGTTGGTGGCGGCGATCACCCGGATGTTCGCCGTCCGGGTAAAATTTTCACCCAAGCGCTCGTATTCACGCTCCTGCAGCAGACGCAGAAGCTTGGGCTGAATCTCGGCGGGCAGGTCGCCGATTTCATCGAGGAAGAGGGTTCCCCCTTCCGCGACCTTCACCTTGCCCCAGTGATCCTTCACGGCCCCGGTGAAGGCACCCTTCACGTGGCCGAAGAGTTCGCTCTCCAGCAATTCGCGGGAAAGGCTCGGACAGCTCACCGTGACAAAGGGTTGCTCGGCCAGGTGACTGGCGGCGTGGACAGCGCGGGCCGCCACGCTTTTGCCGGTGCCGCTTTCGCCCAGGATGAGCAACGACGCCGGGGTTTTGGCGGCCCGCAGCAGGACTTCCATCGCGTCCCGCATGGCGGGCGTGACGAAGTCGAACAGGGGCTCGGGAGTATAGGCCCGGGTTTCCCGGACCTCTGCTTCGAGTCGCTCCACTTTTTGACCGAGCTGGCGAAGGCGTTGCAGGCGGGCCAGGACGGCATGGAATTGTTCGCGGGTGAACGGCTTCTCAAGGAAGTCCTGCGCTCCGCGTCGCATGGCTTCGACCGCGACCGTCACCGAGCCCGAAGCCGTGAAGAGGACCACAGGCAGGTGCGGATGGCGCTTCACGATTTCCGCCAGGACATCGAGGCCGCTCTCCGCGCCGAGGTTTACGTCGAGCAGGACCGCGTCGAACTTGTCCTCCTTGAGCCGCGCGAGCCCATCGGCCCCGCTAGCCGCGCCTTCCGCGTAATGTTCCGCGTCCTCTATCAGGAAGCAGGTGGCATCGCGGAAGGCCTTGTCATCGTCGATAACCAGGAAGTCCATAGCTTAGGTTTTTGGGATTTGGATACGGAAGAGGGCGCCCGCTCCGGGTTGGCTTTCGCAGTGCAGTTCGGCCCCCAGGGCCTCCACCAGCCGGCGCACGATGCTGAGTCCCAGGCCGGAGCTCGGTTCGCCGCCAGTAGGCCGGGCGGACAGTCGGCCATAACGACGGAACATTCGACTGCGGTCCTCCTCGGTGAAACCGGGCCCTTCGTCGGCCACCACGCATTCCGCTGCGTTCGGGTGATCGCGGGTGCCGACGGTCACGGTTCGCCCGGCCGGGGAAAATTTCAGCGCATTGGAAACCAGGTTATCGAGGATTTGCCGCAGCAGGCTGGGGTCGGCCGAAACCACCAGGTCGGGCGGACCGGGTTCGAGCCGCAGATGCAGTTGTTTGCGCGTCGCGGCGGTCTCGTGGCTGCGCACGACTTCCGCCGCCAACCACCCCAGATTGACCGGCTGACGTTGCACCTTCAGGCCGTGTTCCGCGGCGATGTTGGCGAGGAACTGGTTGAGGAAGGCCAGCGTCCGGTCGGCCGCCTCCTGGATGTTCCCGCTGAGCCGCTGCAGACGCGGATCGCCCGCGGTCCGTTCCACCAGCAGGTCGGCGCTCATCCGCATGCTTCCGAGGGCGTTCTTTAGGTCGTGGGCGAGAATGCCCAGGAGTTCGTCTTTGTCCTCCGCCAGTTGCCGTAGCTCGTCGCGGGCCGCCTTGAGCGCCAGTTGGGTCTGCACCCGGCGAATGAGTTCCGCCTGGTTGAAGGGCTTGGTGACATAATCCACCCCGCCGCATTCCAAAGCACGCACGACCAAACTCTTCTCGTCCGCCGCCGACAGAAAAATAATGGGAAGGTCGGAGAAGGCAGGTTGCTCGCGGATACGCCGGCAGACCTCGAATCCGTCTAGTCCGGGCATCATCAGATCCAACAGCACCAAGTCGGGCGGCCGGAGCGTCAGTCGCTTGAGGGCGCTAGCCCCATCAGCAGCGGGAATGATGTCGTAGCCCAGTTGACCCAGCATGGAACCGAGCAGTTGTAGATTGGCCGGTTGATCATCGACTACCAGCACCCGCGGAGGCGGGGATGGGAATGGGTTTGGTTCCATGGTCATGGCGGCTCAGACGGTGCGGGCTTCGATTTCACTCACCAGCTTGGGAAAGCGCGCGAGTTCCGGTTCCAACGCCGCGGCGTCGTAGGCGTCGGCATGGCGCCGGAGGGTGAGGGCATAGTCCACGAGCGGGGGACAAACGGCCCCTTCTCCCAGCGCGCGGAGCCGGACGGCCAGCGCCCGAACCTCGTTGATCGCGACACTGTCCCGGATGGACGGCCAGTCGCTTGATTCCAGCTTATGCAGCTCCACGGCCAGTTCGGCCCAACGGATGGTGCCGTCATGGGCCGAGCCGGGGGGCAGCGGCTCGTGTGGCGGCCCAGCCTGGTCCCAGCGCGGGAGAAACTGGGCCAGCTCCTCAAACAAGGCCTGCGGCGTGAATGGCTTTCGGACATAACCGCTGAACTGTTGGCGCAAGAGACGCTCCTCCTCCGCCAGGCTCGACGCGGTGACCGCAATCACCGGCAGCAGTTCCAGCCCGGGAGTCGCGCGGATCTCCGCCAGCGCCGCCCGCCCATCCAGGACCGGCATCCGGATATCCAGGAGGACGACCTCGGGTTTCCAGGAGCGGGTCAGGTCCACCGCCTCGCGGCCGTCCACGCCGAAGTGCAGTTCATGATGGCTTCGTTCGAACAGGCCCGCCATCAACTGGCGGTTCAATTCATTGTCATCCACCACGAGGATTCGGGACGGCTTCAACGCATTGAATTCCGCGTGGCCCCCTCCGGCGAACGCGGAGGTTTGGGGCAGACGCGCCGACACCGTGACGTTGGGGATGCGCAGATGAAAGGCGGTACCCTTACCGACCACGCTCGCCACCGCCACGGTGCCCCCCATCATCTCGGTCAGCCGGCGAACAATGGCCAGGCCAAGTCCCGATCCCTGCCGTTCCTGGGGACGACGGGCGTCGGCCTGCACGAACGGCTTGAAGATGGCGTTGAGGCGGTTTTGCGGGATTCCGATGCCGGTGTCTTCCACTTCGATCAGGAGCGTGATGTGGCTGCTACTGTGGTCCTGTTTTTCCCAGTTCACGTGGGTTCGGATACTGCCTCGGTCGGTGAACTTGACGGCGTTGCCCACCAGGTTCACCAGCACCTGGCGCAACCGGGTGCGGTCGAGCAGGAGCGCGCGGGGTAGATCATCGGCCGTGTCACAGGCCAGCTTCACCCCCTTTTTGGTGGCTTGTTCGGTGAAGACGGTTCTGACGAATTCGCAGATCTCCCGCGGATCTGTCGGCTCCGGATTCAGCTCCAGAACCCCTGCTTCGATCTTGGACATGTCGAGCACGTCGTTGATGAGCTGAAGCAGGGAATCGGAGGCGGTGCGGATGGAACGCAGGTATTGCTGTTGGCGCGGCACCTGGACCTCGCGGGCCAGGAGGTCGGCGAAACCGATGATGGCATTCATCGGGGTGCGGATTTCGTGGCTCACGTTGGCCAGAAAGGCGCTCTTCTGTTCGTTGCTCTGTTCCGCCCGGAGCTTGGCTTCCGCCAATTCCCGCTCCCGTCGTTCCTGCACATATCCCAAGCGGGCCAGGTAAAAGGCAAAGAAGCCCAACCCAACGCCCAAGACGCCGGCGGCCAGGCTGGTCAGGCTCGCCCGGCGCAGACGGCTGCGCGTGGTGTCGCCGGCGAGGGTGAGAACATTGGGCCGGGCTATCCGCATCTCCGCGACCAACTGCCGGATCTCTTCCATCAGCGTCCGACCTTCATCAGTATTGATCATGGTGGCCGCGGCGGTGAATCCGACCTGGCGGCGGGCTTCGATCGATTTCCGCATTTCGGCCAGTTTGAGTTCCGCGCGGCCCCGCAACTCGAGCACCTGCTTCTGCAAATCGCGGTCGTCCCAGGCCATCTGGGCCAGGCGGTCAAACCGGGCCGGGAAGCTCTCCAGCGCCTGGTGGAAAGGGATAAGGTAGAGATCCTCACCGGTAATGATGAATCCACGCTGCCCCGATTCCGCTTCCTGCAAGGCCGAGAACACGTCGTCCAGCGAATCGTTGAACTCGGCCATGGCCACACCGCGGTCCACGTGATCCGACAACTGCCTCCAGGTCAGCCACGCCAGGACGACTCCGGCGATCGAGAGGGTCAGCCAGAGCGCCACGAGCGGAGTATGGAGGCGGGGAGGAAAGTTGCTCACGCGGTTTTCCAGCGTGACGGGCAATCCCGTCAGCGCGGCATCCACACGTTGTAGCAAAGGCGGCATGAAAAAGGGAATTAAACGATGGTTGCGTTATTTCTGAGGCCGCTAGCGCGAAAGAAATTCTGCCACGGGCTGGAGCGAGGTGATCCGCTCACAAATGACACGCGCGGAGACCAGCAGGGGGACGGCGACAAACGCCCCGGGTACCCCCCACAGCCAGACGAAGAACATCAGCGAAGCAAACACCACGACCGAACTCAGGGTAACGCGATGGCCAACCAAGATCGGAGTGACGAAGTTGGCCTCAATCAGGTGAAGGGCAAGATACACCGCGGCCGGCAATAACCCGGCCCCCACCGTGTCGAACGACAGCAGCCCGGCCAGGCCCAGCACGGCGATCCCGACCACTGGCCCGAAGTAGGGGATGAAGTTGAGCAGCGCCGCCACCAGACCCCACATCACCGGTTGGGGCATGCCGGTCAGCGCGAAGGCGCCGATCATGACAATGCCGAAGGCGAGGTTGATAACTCCGATCGAGAAGAGGTACGTGGAGATCCCCTGTTGAATCTCGTGGACCAGGCTCGCGGCCCGGTGCGGATCGACAAAGTTAGGCAGCACGCGTGCCGTCTTTCGCAAAAAGGAATCGCCCGAAGCCAGTAGCAGAAACAGCAGGGCCAGCGTCTCCCCCACGCCGATCAGGGCAGCGCCGGTCCAGGTGAACACGGTGCTGGTGAGTCGATGATCGGTGACCTCGACCCGCTGCGCCGGATTCACGGTCGGGGCAGAATCACCCAGGCTGCCCACCTGGGCGGCGGCCTGACTGAGGCGTTGGGCCGGACGCAAGACATGGGTCAGCCGCTGTTTCAGGCGAATGACGTTGGCGGGTGCCTCTTCGAACCACGCGATGGCGGGTCGCGCAAAGTGGGTGAAGGCCCAGGCAGAAGGTACCACCAGCACGAGCAAGACCACCACCGCCGCCACGGGGGCCGGCAGCTTCAGCCGGCCGAGCCACCGCATGGGCGGTGTCAACGCCATGCTCAACACTCCGGCGACGACCACGGGCAGGATGACCACTCGCGCGAAGTACAGGAGGGCAACGGTTCCGACGACAATGACGGTCAACCGCGCCGCCACGGCAAAACGAGGCGCCCCCCGGGTCGGTGGAACCGTTGGCGACACCGATCTACGGGTCGATCCCTCCTCCCGGGCGTTCGCCGGGGTGACGGGATCAGCCGGGGTAACTGTTTGAAGGGTCATGCTCACGAGCGACAGGCAGGTAGATCAACAAGACCATGACTTCGACTTCGGAACAGGCTCCCATCCGACTACCCCCTCAAGCAGGGCAGGTGCCAGATGATGGCCTCGAGACTTGGTCCGCCATGAACGACTCAGGCGGGCGGTTTGCCCCGGATCAACCGCAGCAGCACGGCGATGATGGCGATCACCAAGAGGATGTGGATGAAGCCGTTGAGGGTGTAGGATGACACCAAGCCCAGCACCCACAGAACGAGCAAAATGACGGCAATGCTCTCCAACATAAAATGAGAGGTGGGATCTCAGGATTTGAGACGACCGCCAATGAGCGACAAGAGGAACAACACCAGGAAGATCACAAACAGGATCTTGGCGATGTAGGCCGCCGTTCCGGCAATTCCTGCGAATCCCAGCACTCCGGCAATCAGGGCGATAACTAAAAATGTAAGTGTCCAGTGAAGCATGGCATGAGATGGTTAAATGCCACCGAATTGGTTGCCCCCGGGAATCCCGGGCCGGCGCGGACTGTTGGTGACTTCAATCCGTTCCCCTTCGCCAGCTTGGAACATTCCAGGTGAGCCTTTGATTATAACCTACTAATAGGAAAACGGTTGTCGAAGCTGAGTCCGGGACGGGAGAACCGCTCGGTCGTGCTGGTTGCACGATGGAACCTTCTTCGCCATGCAAATTGCACGACATGGTCGTTTCTTGGAAACCCGGACAAGGTGTGGTCCGAGTTCATCGTGCGGTTCGCCTGATGGTTGCGAACGAGTCATGCATCCTGCCAGAACTCTTCCTTTCCGTGGAAGGATCGCGGGCGACAAATCACGTCATTTCCGCCGGATTTTCCGCCACCATCCCGGCTGGCAGGCCAGTTGCAGAAGTCCGCTGCCGGGGTGCCGTGTGAGGAGGCACTTCACCAGGACAATATATCTCACATTCACCAATAACCGATTAATACCATGAATTCCATGACCGTGAAGGGCGACTGGAACGTCGCCAAAGGGAAGTTGAAACAGAAGTGGGCCCAGCTCACCGACGACGACCTCCAATACGTCGAGGGCAAGCAAGACGAACTGGTCGGCCGCATTCAAAAGCGCACCGGCGAGAAAAAGGAAGCCGTTGAGGAAGCGGTTCGGTCAGCCTGCGACTGCGGTTGACTCTCGAAGAAAGGGCACCTGGGTACTCGCTCCAGGTGCTCGCCCCAACGCCTGACCTCCAAACTACCATGAAACGCTTCGTTATTCTCCTCTCCTGCACCCTCACTTCGCTCGTGCTATTCACCGCCTGCAAAAACACCGCCTCCGGCTTCGGCAAGGACGTCGAAAACGCCGGAGAGAAGATTCAGGAGAAGGTGGACTGAAATCGGGCCGGTGCGATGCGCCTTGGACGGGCGCATCGCATCTCGTCGGCTTATCTTTATGAACATCAACTTGAGACGTTCCCGGGCGGCCGAAACCGCCAAGGTGAAATGGATGTTGCTCCTGTGGATTCTCGGAGTGCCTCTTCCGCTGATTCTGCTATTCGTTTTGTTGCGGGGTTGCTCGTCGTAATGTCCGGAGACTCGTTTTGTCAGACT
>CAYYSX010000292.1:0-7443 GCA_964474315.1 uncultured Verrucomicrobiota bacterium
GTTTTTGGAGCTTTCGTTCCCCCTACCCCATCGCCGTTGCGGTAAGGACCCATCCAAGAGACCCCCCAGAGTCAGGAGACGCCCGTGAGTTTTGACGCTTCGGTGCAAGGCTAGCACACTGTCCCGCCATGAAGCCGTTGTTCGTTCTCCTCGCCCTTCTCGCCTCCACCACCGCGCTCACCACCTTCGCCGCCGAAACTCCCAAGGCAGGCGACCAGGCACCCCTGGTCGAAGCCAAGGATCAGGACGGCAATACCTGGAAGCTGGCCGACCAGATCAGTAAACAAGTCGTTCTCCTGTATTTTTATCCCAAGGACGACACGCCCGGCTGCACGCTGGAAGCCTGTGGGCTGCGGGACCGGATGGGTGACCTGGAAAAAACCGGAGTCGCGGTCGTGGGAGTGAGCCGCGATGATGCCGAGAGCCACCGGCAGTTCCGCGCGAAGTACAGCCTCAACTTTCCGCTGCTGGTGGATGTGGACGGGCAGTTGACCGAGGCCTTCGCGGTGGCCATGGAAGGAAGGCCGATGTCCCGGCGGGTCAGTTTCTTGATCGGCAAGGACGGGCGAATTCTGCATGTCACCGACCATCGGGACGCCCAAGTCCATCTGGATGAAATGGAAGTCGCCATTGCCAAACTGAAGTCCTAGGTCGTCGGCTCGGTAGCCAAGGGTGCGAGGCGCACTCGGCTCTTCGTCGTAGCCGCCGCCGGAAGAAGGGGCACTCATTCCGCGTGAACTCCCGGACCGGATCCTTCACGATCCAGTCCATGACTTCCGTGATTTATCCGCGGTCTCCCAAGGAGCAAATGGACGGCTGGTGCTACCTTCCCCGGTTGGTGGACAAAATCCGCCTCCATCAAGCCAGCCGCCTGCACGCCGATTACCAGCCAAACTTCGCCCAAGCCGGATTCGACGCCCAATGGCTCAAGGCCGCAGGGCTCAAGGCCGAGGATTTCATCGCGGTGGTCAAGAACTCGATCACCGACGGCGAGGTGTACGATTGGGTGCGACAAAACGTGAAGCGCACCGTTGAACAAAAGGCAGAGTTCAACCGCTGGCTCCTCAACCGCGGCCGCGAGGAAAACGAACCAGCCCTCCGGGAACGGCTCCAGCAGCGCAAAGCCGAGTCAGGCCTCAGCCACCGCGACGACATCCAGACCTTCGTGGACTACATCGACGCCGACGAGAAGCGAAGCTGAGCTTCGACCGTCGTCCGGTCTCTGCTTTCCCTTTCTCTGCCCCGCCGTGTTCCTCTGGCTTTGTGTCGCGGTCCGGGTCGTTGCCAATCCCTGCTCCAATGCGCTGCAGAAATGGCTCGTGTCGCGGGGATTCCCGGCGCCGGTTCTGCTGGCCGCCACCCATGCCGGCCTGAGCGTTCTCATTTTGCCCGCACTGGTCGGGAATCGGATCACCGGTTCCCCGGCCTTCTGGTGGTGGAGTCTGGCCGCAGCGGCGCTGGCGGTCGCCGCCAACTGGCTCATCATCGAGGCGGTACACCGCTCCGACCTTTCCCTCCTCGGCCCCATCAATTCCTACAAGCCGGTGGTAAGCTTGGTTCCCAGCCTGGTGCTGCTCGGTGAATGGCCGGAGGGAATGGCCCTCAGCGGAATCGGACTGGTCCTCGCCGGGAGCCTTCTGCTGGTGGACCAACCGCAAACGCCTGGACGTGGTTTCCAGGGCCTCGTGCGCGACCGCGGCGTCCAACTGCGCTTTGCCGCCTTGCTTCTGTCGGCCGCCGAAGCTGTGGCCTTGAAACGCGCCCTGCACCTCTCCGATCCGTTTCTGACCTTTGCCGCCTGGGTCCTCCTCGGACTCGGTTTTTCCCTGCCCTTCGCCCTGCGGCCGGCCGCGCAGGCTTGGCGGGCGTTGGCGCCCCGGGTGCGGAGGTCAGGCGGCGGCGGGATGGCACTGTTGATCCTGACCACCGGACTCATGCAATACTGCACCTTGGTCACGCTCCAAAACATGCCAGTAGGCGTGGCTCTGGCGTTGTTTCAATTGTCCACCTTGTTCTCCGTGGTGCTGGGTCATGCGGTGTTTCGGGAACCGCATTTCCGCCGTCGGATGCTCGGAGCGGGCATCATGGCCTTGGGGGCCGCCGTGTTGGTTCAACGCTGACGAGCCATCCGCAACTCGGTAGTCTCTCGGAATGACCATCGTGGGAATTCAGTTGGATGTGGCTTGGGAGGACAAGGCGGCCAACTTTCGGCGGGTCAACCAGTGGGTCGAACAAACCTCGGTCCCACCGGGCTCGCTGGTCGTTTTACCGGAGATGTTCTCGACCGGATTCAGCCTGGAGGTGGAACGAACCCGGCAAGGGAACCCGCCCGAAGCGGAGGAATTTCTCGCCCATCTGGCCCGCGTCACCCAGTCCGTGGTACTGGGTGGCGTCGTGGGGACTTCCAGCGGACAACCGCGCAATGAAGCGGTGGCCTTCTCTCCCGCTGGTTCCCTCCTCGTGCGTTACGCCAAGAAGCATCCGTTCAATCCCGGTGGCGAAGGCACCTGCTATCCCGCCGGCCAAGAGGTGGTGACGTTTGACTGGGGTGGATTCCGCATCGCGCCGTTGATCTGCTACGACCTGCGGTTTCCCGAGACGTTCCGCGAGGCAGTCGATCAGGGAGCGACGCTGTTCGCCGTAATCGCTCTCTGGCCCGCTCGTCGGGCCGCGCACTGGACCACCTTGCTCCAAGCCCGCGCGATCGAAAATCAAGCGTTCGTCGTGGGGGTGAATCGAGTCGGCGTCGATCCCATTGGCACCTACACCGGCCGCAGTTGTGTGGTGAATCCGCATGGAATCATCGTGGCCGACGCCGCTGAGTCCGAAGGCCTCGTGACGGCCACGGTCCATCCGGACGTGGTCACTCAATGGCGGGCGGACTTTCCGGCCTTGAAGGATCGGTAGAGCCGAGAGGAGTGGTTGGGGTGAAAGGACTCATGACACCCCCTCCTCCTTGCCTCCTAAAAACTGAGATGCGCCCTCAGGTTTGAAGGCGGCACGGGTCTGGCTAGCTTTGGGCGTGATCCAGCGGCTCCTCTCGTTCCTCTTGGCGGCTTTCCTCAGCGCCACCGCTTGGGCACAAACCAAGCAAATCCGCCTGCGGACGGAAACCATCACCACGGTGCCCCGTTCCACCGTGGCCCGTGCCACGGTTCCCGATCCCACCGAGCCCACCGTTTCCGGGTTGTACCTCATCCAGTTCCAATCGCGGCCCGACCCTACCCTGAGGGCCACGCTGGAGTCCCAAGGAATTGAATTGCTGAACTTTGTGCCGGACGATGCGTGGGTCGCCCGGCTGCGCGGGAATCGGCTGTCGGAGGTACGCTCGCTGCCGGAGGTCCGTTGGGTCGGGCCGTTTGAGCCCCGGCACAAGCTGGATCCGCGGCTGGCACGTGATCTTTCGGCCGGACTGGCCGGAAACCGCCCCGTCAAACTCCTGGTCGCACCCGGCGTTAGTCGAGCGGAAATGGCCCTGGTCCAACGCCACCTCCAAGGCTCCCAGCCGCGGATCACTTTCCATCTCGGCACCACGTTCCAGGGCCTGGCCAACGCCGCCAGCCTGCGCGTTCTGGCCCAGTCCCCCGCCGTCCTGTGGATGGAACCGGCGCCAAAAATGAAACTGGTGGACCAGGTCTCCACCGAAATTGTGGCCGGCGAACCGATGGGCCAGGGCCACCTGGCGTATGTCCATGAACTGGGTTTCGACGGCCGCGGGGTCACCGTGGCGGTGGCAGATTCCGGCATCGATTCCGGCGACATCACCTTCCTCCATCCCGACCTGGATGGGCGGGTCGAGGCGCTGTTCGCCTACGACGAATTGCCCGATGCCTCGGACGAACACAGTCATGGCACCCATTGCGCGGGTATCGTGCTGGGCAACGCCGCCACCGGGGAGATGGATGATTTCGGCTATCTTTACGGCTTGGGCGTCGCTCCCGGGGCGAGGCTGGTGGGACAGCGGATGTTTGACGCTGGCGGCGAATACCGGCCGCCGCCGAGCTTCGCGAAACTGACCCAGGATGCCGTCCGCAGCGGGGCTTATGTCGGGTCGAATTCCTGGGGGGACGACACGGGCGGGCAGTACGATCTCAGCGCGGCGGAGTTCGATGCGCTGGTGCGGGATGCGGATCCGGAGTTCCCCGGGGAACAGCCGTACATCCTGGAGTTCAGCGCCGGCAACGCCGGTCCCGGAGGCCAGACCATCGGCAGCCCGGCCGTGGCCAAGAACGTCATTGCCACCGGGGCCACGCAGAACAACCGGTTCGAGTTTCCGCTTTATGGGGAAGGCCAGGAAGTCATGGCCGACTTCTCCTCGCGCGGTCCGGCCGAAGACGGACGCATCAAGCCGGACCTGGTGGCGCCCGGGACCTGGATCGCTTCGTTGCGCTCGATCTTTGCCAACGACAACAACGCCTGGGGACCGATCAGCGGCTATTACCTGTACCAAGGCGGCACGTCGCAGGCCGGACCCCATGTCGCGGGCGCGGCAGCGGTAGCGGTCCAGTGGTACCGACAGATGCACGGCGGTGCGACCCCGTCGCCGGCCTTGGTGAAGGCGATGCTCATCAATTCGGCAGACGACATGAGCACGGCGGTGATTCCAGATACCGGCGACATTTTTGGCGGAGAACCGGACGAGTGGGGCGAAGGCATCGTGGTCGGAGATACCGGACCGGTGCCCAACCACGACGAAGGCTGGGGCCGGCTGAATCTCGTCAATCTTATTGATTCGGAGCGGCGGTTTGAATTCGTGGAGCAAGGGGCTGGCTTGGCCACCGGACAGTTCTTCCAGACGACGGTGGTCGTCGGAGCCGAAGACCAGCTCAAGGTGACCCTGGTGTACACCGATGCGCCGGGACTTCCCGCAGCTATCCCGGCCCTGGTCAATGACCTGGACCTGGAAGTAGTGGCACCCAATGGCGACGTGTACCGGGGCAACGCGTTTGCCGAAGGCGAAAGCTTTCCCGGAACTCCGGAAGGCGACCGCATCAACAATGTCGAAGCGGTTCACCTGGAAGAACCGGCAGCCGGGGAGTGGATCATCCGGGTGGTGGCCCACAACGTGGTTCAGGACGTCCACCAACGATCCATTGCCGCACCGGAGCAGGACTTCGCCCTCGCCATTTCCGGACAGCTTCCCGCTCCGGGCGAAGGCGTCGTTTCCTGGGACCGCGAAGCTTACCGCGCTCCGACCACCGCCACCCTGCGCCTGGTGGATCTCGGGCTGACCGAGAATGCGGTCACGGTGCAGGTGAGCAGCAGCACCGAGCCAGCCGGGCTGCCCGTCACCCTGACCCGTGGAGGAAATACCGGAACGTTTGTCGGCACCGTTGCGATCGTGTCGGGTCCAGCCAACGCCGGCGACGACGCGCTCTCCGCCCAGGACGGCGATCAACTGGTGGCCATCTATCAAGACGCCGAACCGGCAGGCGAACGACGCGCCACGGCCCGGCTGGATGCCCAGCCGCCGCTGATCTCCGAAGTGCAGTCGGCCTCGCAATTTGGGCGCACCACGGTGACTTGGCTGACCAGCGAGCCCACCACGGCGTCCGTCTGGTTCGGCACCACCAACGCCGTGACCAACGTGGTTTCCGACCTCGGACTCCGGACCCGCCAGCGCCTGCCATTGCCCGTGTTGAATTCCGGGGAAACCTACTTCTTCCTGGTGGTGTCCACCGATGCCGCCGGCAATAGCACTACCAACGACAACGGCGGACGTTTCTTCCGGTTCATCGCGCCCCGGCCCGCCAATGCACTGCTGGTGTACTCGCCGGAGAGCTTGTTTGCGGAGGGCGGCCTGCTGTCGGAAACCCCGTATCCGGAGATCGAGACCTGGACTGACACGCTGACGGCCTTGGACCTCGACTACGAGGTCTGGAACATCGGCGATATCGGGCGGGCACCGACGGCGGCGGAGTTGGTGCCTTACCGGGTGGTTCTGTGGCGTCCCGAGGAATTGCAGGGGCCAGCACCGGGAATCACGTCGGCCCTGACCTCCTATGTGGGCCAAGGGGGCAGTCTGTTCGTGGCTTCCTTCGACCTGCTCAGCCGCCTGACCGAAGCTCAAGCCGGGAGCTTCATCACTAACGTGCTGCACGTGAGTAGTTTTGAAGAGGATGGCGGGGCCTGGTTGCTGACCGCGGTTCCGGGCGATCCGGTGGGGGGAGGCAAGGCATTTGACTTGAATTACGACGACTTCCCGAGCGGCTTCATCATCGACATCTTGGGCATCACTTGGGAAGACGGACCGGACCATCTCAACGCCGCCACCAATACCGCGACGACGTTTCTCCAGGAAGACGGCCGCGCCGTGGGCGTGCGCTATCCGAGAACCGGTCAGGACAGCACCAGCGGCCGGGTCGTGTTCACCGCGGTAGGGCTGGAGTCCATTCCTGCCGACGGGATGCCACCGAACAACCGGGCAAGCTTCGTGGCGGATGCCTTGCGCTTCCTAGCACCGGATCTGATTGGAGGATCGAGCCTGGCCTTTGATCAGTCGGCGTACACCGTCCCCGGCAGCGTGGTGCTTGAGGCCACTGACAGCCAACAAGCCGGGGTCGGCAAAGTCTCGGTCACGGTCGAGTCCGGCACCACCACGCATACTCTGGATCTGGCGGAGACGGTCCGGCCCGGCGTCTTCCGCGGACGGTTGACACTGGTGCCGCCCGACGCGGTGCAAGATCCGGGTCGGCTGCCCGCGACGCATGGCGGCGTGGTGCGGGCCACGTATGTGGATGCCGCCAGCCGGACGGTGCAGACCGAATCATCGGTGGATACGCAACCGCCGACCATCGGCGACGTCACCAGTGATCCTTCCTACAACGAGGCGTACATCTTGTGGACCACCGACAAGCCGACCGATGCGCTGGTTCGTTTTGGCGAATCGGGCGGCAACGACTCGTTCCTCACCCGGACCGCTTACAGCGCCGAACTGGCCCTGGAACATGAAGTATTGATCCGCGGCCTGTTGCCCAACCGAACCTATTATTTCCAGGTCATCAGCCGTGATGCCGCGGGGAATCTCACGCGGGACAACAACGAAGGCCGCCAATACACGGTGAATACGCTGGCCCCGCTGGAGGCCCCCTGGTCCGACGATCTGGAAGAACGACAGCCCGGTTGGGCCGTGTACAATGACGATGCGGGCGCCGGCGTTATATTCCCCGGCGATGACGAGGACGACGGTGGTGGCGGCTTGCTGATCGGGACCGGTTGGCGCTGGGGGGTTCCGAACAACCCTGCGGGCGTTACGGCCCGCAGCGGAGGGCGAGTTTGGTCCACCAATCTGCGAGGCGAAAATGTCGATTTCGGCATCAGCGATTTGATTAGTCCCGCTATCAGCTTAGTGGGAGGCAATCGCGCCACCTTGCGGTTCTGGCAATACTATGACTTCAGCGTCTCCGGGGGCTGGGAGGACGATCCGTTTGGCGACTTCGTCAT
>CAYYSX010000293.1:0-7431 GCA_964474315.1 uncultured Verrucomicrobiota bacterium
GTCTCGGCGGGACGCCGAGACCCACACGCGGGACGCGTGTGCTCCCCATCCAAAACTGAGATGCGCCCGACCCGTGGAGTCCGCCCCGAGCTGGGCCGCTCGCTTTCATCCGGCCCCTACGGCAGGATGCCGCCATGCGATTGCTGATCGCCGTCACCGGCGCGAGTGGATCGATTTACGCCCAGCGGTTGCTCGACAACCTGGAGCCGGCGGCCCACGAGGTTCATGTGATCCTCAGTCCCTACGCACCGCAGGTGCTCGCCACTGAACTTCCGGATGGCCTCCGCTTGCAGCCCGGCGTGCAGCAACACAGCCACCGCTCCATGAACCTGCCGTTCGCCAGCGGATCCAATCCCCCCGACGCCATGGTGGTGATCCCCTGCAGCATGGGCACCCTCGGACGCATCGCTCACGGGGTCAGTTCGGACTCCCTCCTGCGTTGCGCCGACGTCATGTTAAAGGAGCGGCGTAAGCTCATCCTCGTACCGCGCGAGACGCCGCTGTCCTTGGTCCACGTGAAAAACTTCGAACTACTGCTCCAAGCCGGCGCCCTGCTGCTTCCTGCCAACCCCGCCTTTTACACCGGTCCAACCACCGTCGCCGAGGTGGCGGATACGGTGGTGGCACGGGTGCTGGATCATCTCGGTATCGGTCATGCGCTGGTGCATCGCTGGGCGGAGGAGCCGGAGTGAGTGCGAATCGCGTCCGGAGTTCGGAAGGAGAAATGGTTCGCTCGCTGCAATCCTGGGCCGGGTTCGTGAAGCTTAGCCATACGGTTTTTGCCCTGCCCTTTGCGCTCGCCTCGATGGTCGTGGCGGCCCGCGAGGGTCGGGGTTGGCCCGGCTGGCGGGTTTTTCTTTTGATCCTCGCGGCCCTGGTGGGCGCGCGCACCTGTGCCATGGCGTTCAACCGGATTGCCGACCGAAAGTTCGACGCGCTCAATCCTCGCACCCATCGCCGTCATCTGCCGGCGGGCGAAATCAGCCTGCCCGCGGCCCTCCTACTGTGCGGCGTCAGCGGGGCGGTGCTGGTGGCGGCGTCTTGGGCGTTGAACCCCTTGTGTTTTGCCCTGTCGCCCGTCGCTCTCTTTCTGATCCTGTTCTACTCCCTGACCAAGCGGTTCACCGATTTCACGCACGTCTGGCTGGGGGTGGCTCTGGCCCTCGCCCCGCTCGGGGCCTGGGTGGCGGTGGAAGGGCAGATCAACTTCCTGCCGGAAGTGGACGGAACCCGGGGACTGGCTTCGCTGCGTTATGGGGCGTTCGTTCCGCTCACTCTGGCGCTGTCGGTAGTCCTGTGGTTGATCGGATTCGACATCATCTATGCCACGCAGGACTACGAGTTCGACCGGACCCATGGGCTGCACTCCCTGGTGGTTCGTTGGGGGCCCCGCAATGCCTTGGGAGTGGCCTTTCTGGCCCACCTGTTCATGTGGGCGTTCCTGGTGTTGTTCGGCATTCTTTGCGCGTTCCGGTTCGCCTACTGGGTCGGGCTGTTTCTGATTCTGGCCCTGCTGGTGTTCGAACATTTTCTGGCCCGGCGGCGGGATCCGGTTTCGATCAACACCGCCTTCTTCAAGCTCAACGCGTCGATCAGCCTGATTTTGCTGGTGGTGGTGGTCGTGGAGGTGGCCTTTCCCTGGTTCCGGTTGCGGTGGTATTGAGGATGCAGAATGCCCGGCCCGGCATGGGCGGGCGACCCCCACCAGCCCGCGGATGGAGATTCATCAGGAAAACTGCTTCGTCGCGGGTGCGCTTCCGGAGAACCGCACTATGGTGCGCGGGTGCAAGTTCAGAGTTTTCGAGTTTTTTGCGACCTGGCGGAGACGGAAAGTTTCACCAAGGCGGCACAAATCAACGGCATCACCCAAAGCGCGGTAAGCCAGCAGGTGAGTTCTCTGGAACGGCAGCTCAAAACGCTGCTGATCGAACGGAGCAAGAAGAAGTTCCGACTGACCCACGAAGGTCTCCTGCTCTACGAGAGCGGAAAGGAGATCGTCCAGGTCTATGACACCATGATCAGTCGGCTCCAGGAGGCCCGCGACGTGGTCACGGGCAGCATCCGGGTGGCGACCATCTACAGCATCGGTCTGCACAATCTGCCGCCCTACATGAAGAAGTTCCTACGGGCCTATCCCTCCGTGTCCGTCCACATCGAGTACCAACGCGCCAACCAGGTGTATGATGATGTTCAGGGCAACGTCGTGGACCTCGGCTTGGTGGCCTATCCCAACCGGGATCCCCGCCTGGAGGTGATTCCCCTTCGGGAGGAAACCATGGTGCTGATCTGCCACCCGCAGCACCCGTTGACTAAGTTCAAATCGGTTCACTTGAGCCAGTTGAACGGCCAGAAATTCATCGGGTTTGAAAACGACATTCCCACTCGCAAGGCCATCGATCGCATCTTCCGGGAGGCGGGAATCGAAGTGAAGGTGGTGATGGAGTTCGACAACATCGAGACGGTGAAACGCGCCGTGGAGATCGAGGCGGGGTTGGCCATCGTGCCTCAGGAAACGGTGTCCCAGGAAATTGCCAAGCACACGCTGGTGAGCATTCCTTTTGCCGAACCGCTTCCCACCCGTCCGCTCGCCGTGATCCATCGGCGCAGCAAGGTTCTTTCGCCCGCGCTGAAACGCTTCATCGAGATCCTCAAGGAACCGGCATGAGGCGGGCTGGGACCGGGCGAACCTTTTGCCGCCGGAACGGTCCCTGAAGCGAAGCGAGGCGTGGTCAGTGGTCTGTCCTTCGCTCTCTAGTGAGCGTCTATTAGTTTTTATAGAACCGCCGCCGCGCGGCGGCCTAACCGGTAGGGATGGCGCGCGGCGCCGTCCCCGCCCAAAGGGTGGTCCTTGGCCGGGCCGTGTCGAAGAACCTCCCGCCCCACCCGCCCGGGTCGCGTCACAGGACCATCCACCCATCACTGTCAACTGCCGCGTTCCGGCGCGGTAGCCCTCACGCAGAAGTCCCAGGTCAGTCGGGACTCGTCCAGAAACTGAGATGTGCCCGGTTGGAACTTTTTTGGAGTTTGGAGCTTGGAGCTTCCCCTCGCGTTGTCCTGCGGGCGAGCCGCCCGTGCTCCTGCCGGTTAGGACCGATTCAAAATGTGCCCGCCTCCGACGCTGCCCCATTTTAGGGGTGGCTCGTGAGACACGGAGATGTTACTTAAACGGCATCCTCGGATGCTCGGCAAAGCACGTTTTGGCTGGCAGACTGGGACGACCGTTCATCGCATGAAATCATCACTGAAGAAATACCACCCCGGGCCGGATTGGCTCCGGTTCCTGTCCTCCCCGGCGCTGTTGCTGGCGACCAGCTCATTGCTGGCCGCTCCCGCCGGGCCAGAGCCCCAAATACCTGAAGAAGGCGGCGCTCCAGGAGCGTTTCCCAACACCTCGGTTTCTGGCGTCAACGTCATTGCCAAGGGCAGCAGCTCGGGTTTCGACGGCAGCGTGGAAATCACCGGACTCGACGGACAGGGGCCGATTTCCTGGTCGGTCAACCGCTACAATCGCGGCGACATTGCGCTCCGCCTCTCACCGGGTGACCCGGTCGCAGCGCTCGACAACTTGAATCAAGGCTTCATCGATTTTGCTGACAATTCGCCAGGACTCGCCGCCAACCAAGCGTGGCGACCCAGCCAGGCCTTCGGCGTGGTGATTTCGACCGCGCGGCAGAACGGTCCGGTGGACTGGAACGATGGCGAAGGCCCGTTCTTCCCGACGGTTGCCGTGTCGTGGCAGTCATCCGGTCCGGGCTACAACATGGCCGACGGCACGTTTGGCACCGGCAATCTCGACATCAACCTGGGCCGTGCCGGCACGCATGAGTCCAGCCCGGAAGCGAACTTCGCCTTTTCCACCACGTGGTTTCCTTTCGATCAGGGATGGCTGGGTGGTGACGTGGGCACCCCGTTGGTGGACGACGTGGGCGAGGTCTCCTCCCAATGGAGCGGTGCCAATAACCACGCCGCGGGACTGACCGCGGGGCTCATCCGGTGGCTCGACTTTCCCACCGGCTCGCTGACCTACGGCGGTTTGGCCGACCTGCAGTTGCCCGGGGTGAATTCCCTGGAGGACGGCCTGCTCTTCGCCGCGTCGTCCGATGGCGGCAGCGACATCAACATCCTCGGGGTGGCGCCCAAGGAAGACGGCAGCGGTTGGCTGGTGACGATTCGGGAAGATTCCGCGACCGATGCCGAGACGCTGGTCGGTGCGGATCAATCCGAGTTCCAGTTCGTTTATGTGCCGTTTGATGCGGAACGGCTGATCGGCGGTCATATCCTCGGCGCCACCGGCGCAAAACGGAAGGCGGTAGGCGACTTCACTCTGACCCGCACGGCAACGGGCACCTACGAATTGATCCTTCCGGGAAAGACCGGTGCTGATGGCGCCCTGCTGTTGCAGGCGGCGGACTTCGAGGCCGGAACGACCGAGCCGCTCGCGACGCGTGCGTTCCTCAGTTACGAGTTCGCGGACGGCAAATTCATCATCCAGTCGCGTAAGACGACCACGGACACCACGGCGGACCTGGCTGACGCCAACTTCTACGTGGCGTGGGTGGACTTCACCCAACCGCTCGCCCCGCCGGCTGGACCGCGTCTGCGGAACTTGGATCCGGTGGTCGTCAACGGCGAAGACATTCCTGTCAGCGAAGCCAACGTCGCCGCGCACACCACGGAGCCGGAAGTACTCGTCATCACCATCGACACACAAAACGTTATCGGCTTCACCGACCCCATCAGTCAGCAGTTCGCGACGGCGGCGGTCGTCGGCCGGTTCTACAATCCGCACACGTTGGAACCGACCAGCGAGCCGTTTGGTCTGCTGGGCAATCCGGCGGCGGGGTTTGCCAAGCTGGGCGTGGCGTTCAATCCCGTGTCCGGACAATACGTCGTGGTGGCCAATGCGCGGAACTACAGCCCCACCGGAAACCATGTCCCGCACCTCGCGTTGGTGAATCCGCTGTCGGTCGCGGGCGAAAATTCTCCCCTGGCCAAGGCTTTCGCGTATCAGCCCGACGTCGAGGGCGACTTCGACGACTTGGCGGTCGCGGTCAGCACCCAGAACGGCAACTTCCTGCTCGCCGCTGAACACAGCTTCCCGGATGAGGGTGAGGGCGCCGTGGGGGTGTTGTTCGACCAGGACGGCAACCTGCTCACGCCCGAGTTTACCCGCCTCGACCAGTTGCAGAGCGTCGGCGACGAAGATGATCCGGATGTGGTCTATCTGCCTGGTCGGGACGTGTTCCTCTACGTCACGAACACCGACAACTCGAACGGCTCGGACGGCACGCTCAGCAACCGCATCGTCGGTTCCGTGGTGCAGACCACGCCGGGTGGTGACGGCAAGCTGCAGACCATCGTCGAACAGGTGCTGAGCGATGGTGAGCCCATCCCCGAGGGGCATCCGGCGTCGTTGGAGAACCCCTTCAACGGGGAGCTGCTGACCGCCTTCGATCACGGCAACGGCACGGCCAACGGTGAGGTGTCCTACTACAACATCGGGGCGGGGCCGACCTACCCGTTCACCAGCGCCCGGCCGGAAATTCCCTATCTCTCCGGAACCGAAGGCAATCCGTTCCGACATCAGCATCCGCAGCTCGCCGTCGATCCGACGAACGGTGTCATCGCCCTCGGCCATAATGCCCGCGACAGCGATATCGGACTGCCCAATGCCTACGTCGTGACCTTGCTTGGGCCGGACGGGGCGAAGTTGCCCAGCCAGCTTGGCATCCCCTACTTCGTGGCGGATTCCGGCGGGCCCATCGACAACGGCATGAGCATGCATACTCTCAAATACTCACCCGTCAGCGGCTCGTTTGTGATCGTCTTCAACGCCGCCAATGCCACGTATCTTGCCTCGCTGCAGGTCACCTCGTCGCATTCGGGGGGAGGCGGCGAGACTCCGGAACTCAACATCGAGATTACCGGGGCGAACGTGGTCATCTCCTGGCCGGCCACGGCCACCGGCTTTGTGCTCGAAGCGACTGACAGCCTCAACCCGGTGGCGTGGTCCGCCGCGGGCGGCACGGAGGAGGAAGAAGGCGGCTTGAAGAAAGTCACCCTCACCCCGGGCGAGGGCTCGAAATACTACCGATTGAACCAGCCCTGAATCGGGACGAATCAACGGATGCGAACGGGGCTGGCGTAGGCCAGCCCCGTTTTTTTGGTTGAGCAACCGCTCCAGCCAGATGTTCGTGTCGAGCAGATACACGGCTCAGTTGTCCCGCCATTCGGAAGCCTTGTGCTGCAATTCGACGGAGGTGAATTCGGCGGCGAGCTCGGCCAAGCCACCGGCCCAGTCTTGCCGGAGTTTACGTCCTACTGCCACCGGGCTCGCCGGATGCGGCTGGTTTTCCAGGAGTACAATCACTTTGACGAGTTCGCCCGCTTTCAAACTGAGCGGAAATGAAACCGGACAGCGAGCCTCCAACGGCGAACCATGCCGTTTGCCCGAGGGCGGCTGCGCTCCAACTTGGCAACGCGAAGGGACACTCATGAATTCATCTCTGGATTTTCACGGAATGACCGACCGCGGGCGGGTGCGGGAACGCAACGAGGACACGTTTTTTGCCGACGGCGATTCGGAACTGTTCATCGTAGCCGACGGCATGGGCGGTCAGGCAGCGGGCGCACTGGCAGCAGAAATCGTGGTGCAATCGCTTCCGTCGTTGCTTCGTCAAGGATTGGACGAGGGAGGCAAGTCCCGCCCTGCGGTCGATACGAGCCGAATTCTGCATGAGGCGTTGATCGAGCTGAACCGCGCACTGCATCGCCATTCCGCGGGGCGGCCTGAACTGTGGGGCATGGGGGCCGCAGCGGTCGTGGCCTTGATTCGCGGAGGCCAGGCCTGGATCGGACACTTGGGTGATTGTCGGGCGTATCGCTTCCGGGGCCGGACCCTGGAACGACTCACCACGGATCACACGCTGGTGCAACTGCTGGTGGAGACCGGGGCGTTGAAGCCGGAGGAAGCCGCAACCCATCCCAGCCGCAGCCGCCTGACGCGTTCGGTGGGGATGCCCGGCGAGGCACTGCCGGATACCTGCGTCACGGAACTGCAACCCGGAGACAAGCTGTTGCTGTGTTCGGATGGGCTGACCGGAATGGTGAACGATACCGGGTTGACGGACTTGATGACGACGCAACAGCCCGCGCGTTACATCTGCGAACAGTTGGTCACGGCGGCCAACGAGGCGGGAGGCCGGGACAACATCACCGCGCTGGTGATCGCCGTGCCCGCGACGTCGGACGCGGCTTGAACCCGCTTGCGAGCGCGTACGGAAGTCCGTCCGGAGGACCAAGCTGAAATGGATCCGGAGTCCGAGCGCATCGAGGGCAGCTATTGCCTTCCCTTTGAACGGGAGCATCCACTCTGCCCTGAACTCTGATCCACTGATCCATCCGTGTTGTCCGAGGGAGGCGGAGGGACAG
>CAYYSX010000294.1:0-7362 GCA_964474315.1 uncultured Verrucomicrobiota bacterium
GGGCGCATCTTGAGATGGATCTTTAAAACGGGGCGCGCACGCCCAAGCTCCAAAGAAGGGTGGACCTCCAAAATCCGGACGTGAATCGAGGCCCTGAACTCTCCCCTGTAGAGTCGTCTCTCCCGAGACGACTGTCGTCTGGGGACAGACGACTCTACAAGGTGGGAAGGGACGGTTCATGGAGTTCCAAGTTCCAAGCTCCTGGTTCCTGACCGAACCGCCCTGGAAGTGGGATGTGGAGGAGCTTCGGACGTGCCTGGTCCCACTCGGGGCGGCGCCGCACACCGGTGAACTTGGGGCTTGGGAGCTTCTTTGGGATTTGGGTTTTGGCCTTTGGAGCTTTCACTGGACCTTTCACTCCTCGTTCCCCGTCGCGGTGCCAGTCAGGACCGATTCAAGACCCGGTCCTTTGAACTTTGAGCTTTGAGCCGGCTCCTTTTCCTCGGAATCTCCTCGGGTTGACGTGCCCCGCCTCGTCCTCTCACTCCCATGGCCAAAATCATCGCCGAAATGCTGGTCGAATCCGTAAAGATGGAACTTCCGGACGTGAAGACGGTCCGCTTCCAGTGGCCCGAAGGATACGATCCCGGAGAGTTCAAAACCGGCCAATTCATCACCATCTACTGGCCTCATAAGCCCAAATACAAACGCGCTTACTCCCTCAGCTCCAGCGGACTCGACCGCGGGTTCTATGAAGTCACCATCAAGCGCGATGGCAAGATGGGCACCAGTGTGGTGGACTGGGTGGAGGCGGGTGACAAGCTGTTCGTCATCCCGCCCACCGGTCGCTTTCTGCCGGTGTTCGAGCCGCCCGGCAAGCATCTCATCTGCGTGGCGGGCGGTTCGGGCGTCACGCCCTTCCGCGGATTCGTGCGCGAAGCCACCGCGCGGAATTTGGACACCCGGATCACGGTCCTCTACACGGTGCGCACTACCACGGACATCATCTTTGCCGATGAGTTTCACGATCTCGAGGCCAAGAATCCCCGGTTCAAGTTCAACGTAACCTGCACGCGCCTGGCCCCTGAGCATCCGTGGACCGGCCGTCGCGGACGGATTACGCCGGAGTGGGTAAAGAGTTTTGTGGATGATCCAGCGCAGACCGTCTTTTACGCCTGCGGTACCAACGAAATGGTCGAAGCCGTAGAGTATCTGGTCACCCACGAACTGGCGTTGCCCAAGGAACAAATGAAGACGGAGAAGTGGGGATGACCCCGCGCGGAGCACGACGTTCCAGCGGTCCTAAGCTTCCAGTTCCAAGATCGGGAGCGCGGGCGGCTCGCCCGCTATTCTACCTCATCCCGTTGTAATCCCCTCCGTTGTCTCGGGCACTCCAGCCATCAGCCGGGGAAAGGGGAGGGAGGACCGAGGACGGACGACAGAGGACTGCAGCGGAAGGCCTGTAGCGTCGGCTGTCCTCAGCCGACCCCTTGGCCGTCGAGAGCATCCGGCATCTTCTTTTCCACGCCCGTTCGTTCCAGTGGCCTCAGGCGACTCCACCCGCCCGGTCGGCTGAGGACAGCCGACGCTACACGGTTCCTCCAGACCGTCCCTCACCCCTTCCCAAAAACTGAGATGCGCCCCCTTCCCTCCGCTTTGAGCTTTGAGCTTTGAGCTTCGAACTTCGAACTTCCTTCCGTGCGTTCCGACAAACTCACCTGCGACGACCTCCGCCGATTCAAGGGACGGGAGCCGCTTCCCGCGTTGACGGCCTACGATTTTCCTCTGGCCCGTCTGCTGGATGAGGCCGGCATTCCGCTGCTGTTGGTAGGGGATTCCCTGGGCATGGTGGTGCTGGGATTTCCCGACACGACTCAGGTGACCATGGAACACATGGTGCATCATGTGGCCGCCGTGGCGCGTGCGCAGCCCCGGGCCGTGATCGGCGCGGATCTTCCCAGCCACAGCTACGACACTCCGGACGACGCGGTCGCCAATGCCCGCCGGTTGATGGCCGCCGGAGCGGAGTTCGTGAAAGCCGAGGGAGGAACCGAGATTCTTCCGGCCGTGCGCGCGATCCGCGCCGCGGGAATCCCGTTCTGCGGCCATCTGGGTATGTTGCCGCAGCACGTGCTGGAAGAGGGCGGCAAGTATCGGATCAAGGGCCGGGATGAGGCGGGCCGGCAGAAGTTGCTGGCCGATGCGCGCGCCCTGGAGGAGGCCGATGCCTTTGCCTGTGTCTTGGAGTTGGTGACTCCGCCGGTCGCAGCGGAGATCACCCGCAACAGCGTGCGGATGCCCACCATTGGCATCGGAAGCGGACCGGATTGCGACGGCCAGATCCTGGTGACGCACGACTTGGTGGGGGCATTCCCCTGGTTTACGCCCCGATTCGTGACGCCTCGCGTCCAAACCGGGCTGGACATCCGCCGAGCGGTGACGGAGTGGCGGGAGGAGTTGGTCGAACAGCGGGGGCAGCCCTCCGGCGCTACGCCGAGCTAGCGACCGGCGGTTGTCTCGTCACCCAATCCAGAGGAACCGAGGCCACGAGTGTTCCTCTCCGAAGCTCCAAAACCCAAGGTCCAAGCTCCAAAGAAGTTCCAAGTTCCAAATCCCAATGAGACACCGCTGAACCCTTCCACCTACTCGTCCTCCCCGTGTCGCCGCTGAACGTCGTTCCGCGCGCGGGGAGGGATTTTGGTCCGGCGTGAGCGGTCGGACGGAGCCGACTGGCGGCTGACGGCCAACGCCTGCTGTTCGCGCTGAAGCTTCCGGTAGCTGTCGTAGCGTGATTGGAGCAACCGCCCTCCTCCCACCGCCGCCTGCACCGCACAACCCGGTTCATCCTGATGCGCGCAGTCCCGAAATCGGCAGGTGACGGCCAGCTCGGCAATGTCCTGAAAGGAGGCGTCCACCGCTGCCTCCGTGATCCAAAGCTGAAGTTCCCGCAGACCCGGTGTGTCGATGACCAGTCCGCCGCCGGGCAGGGGCAGGAGCTCGCGGACCGTGGTCGTGTGCCGGCCCTTCGAGTCCCGCTCGCGAACTTCCTGAGTCGGCTGAAACTCTTCCCCATACAGCCGGTTGATGAGGCTCGACTTGCCCACGCCGGAACTGCCGAGGAA
Source organism: uncultured Verrucomicrobiota bacterium (assembly GCA_964474315.1). Classification (GTDB taxonomy): domain Bacteria; phylum Verrucomicrobiota; class Verrucomicrobiia; order Limisphaerales; family UBA9464; genus UBA9464. Next base: position 3,063 of record CAYYSX010000294.1, read on the forward strand.
GACCACGGTCTCCCGGGGACCGATGAGATCCGCCAGCGACTTCAGTCCGCGTCCGGTTTCCGCACTGGTCACGAGCACCGGCGAGTCCCCCGCCACCCGTCCCGCCTCGCCGATCATGACCTTCGGATGAGGACAGACGTCCGCCTTGTTAAGGATCACGGCGGCCCGGACGCCCCCTTCGTGGGCCACGGTCAGGAAACGCTCGATTCGGCGGGCATTGAATGATGCGTCGAGGGCTTGGACGATGAAAACGATCTCCACATTGGCCGCCAGAATCTGTTGTTCGGTGACCCGACCGGCAACCTTCCTTCCGAGCACGGTTTTCCGGGGAAGCACCTGCTGGATGACACCTTTGTCTTCGCCGAGGAGCGGAAGGACGGCCACCCAATCGCCGATCTTGGGAAGTTCGGCAGCGGAACTGGCCAGGTGCTCCAGCCGGCCCGCCAGCGTGGCCGGAAGCTCGCCGCGTTCGGTCATCAGGAGCCGGACTCCACGGTGCTCGCTGACGACCCGGCCGGGGATCCAGGATGGGGTGTTGAGGGCAGAAAAGGCCGCGGCGAAGCCGTCGCTCCATCCGAGGTCTTGCAGATTCATCAGGGTCACGCTCCCGCCATTTAGATGGTTAAGAAAGTCCGGAAATGGGTTGGGGCTCTGGCTTTGGACTGGGACGTTGCGCCGCTACCGGCCTAAGTGAAACGGCGTGACCCGCGCCCATTCGCTGAGGGGGGCCGGCTGAAATGCCAGGAATTCCGGGGTCTCCAGTCGGTGCCGGCCTTCCGGCGTCGTCCGGATGAGGTGTTTCAATTCGCTGATGTTGCGGGACCAGCGAAAGCCGTTGAAAAACTCGAGGGGCTCGAACTGGACCTTGTAGAGGGCTTTTTCCGAGTAACAACTGCCGAGATGCAGGTAGGTCCAACCCGCCTGCGCGAACTGTTCCACGGCCTGGGTCATCATCGCCATGCCCGCCGGCCGGACCTCCGGAGCCAGGGTTTGAAACGCAAAATAATAAAAGGCCACGCGGGGCGCTTCGAGAAACAACAAGGCCGTGCCCACCTCGGCCCCGGTCGGTTCATCCGTGAAATGCAGCAGGTGGGTCACCACCGCGCCGGACATCAGCCGGTCCAGTCTCTCCCCCGGCATTGCGCCTGCGCCGAAACGGGCTTCCGCAAATGTAAGCCAGGCGGCGCGGCGTCGGACCGAATAATCGAACGCCGCGCGCGGAATCAATTCGGCCCGCCAACGGTCGGTCTTCCGCAGCAGACGACGATTCTCGGACGAGGGCTTCCATTCTTGAAGTGGAACCCGGATCTGGCGGACGAGGTAGAACCGGTCGAGTTCCGGTGAGCCCGGCAGAAACCCCGCCGCCAACGCGTCCGCCGGGGTTTCACCCGGTTCGAGAAATCCCCACACTACATACGGGTACAGATAGTGCGTCGGATCCGGCGCCGCTTCGGAAAAGAGCAGCTTCATGGTCTCATCCGCCGAGATAGATCCGGGGTAGCCGCGCGCGCCAGCCGGCGAGCACGTCGTAGCTCACGCTGCGATTCAGGAGGGCCAGGTCGTGAGCCGTGATCTTTGCTTCTCCCTGCCGGCCCAAGAGGACCGCCTCGTCCCCTACCTCCGCGGTCGGCGGGTCGGTGAGGTCTATCATCAAGGCATCCATGGTGACACCGCCGACGATCGGCCGGGGTTGGCCCTGGACGAGTACCGTGCCTTCGTTGCGCACCCGGGGGTAGCCGTCGCCGTAGCCCAGCGAGAGGATACCAATCCGGCTGGGACGCTCGGCGCGCCACCTCATGCCGTAACCAACGGTGTCGCCCGGCTCGAGCGCCTGGATCGCGACGATCCGGGCCTTCACCGCCAGCACCGGATCCAGCCCGGGAAGGTGTCGGCACACGGAGGACGGGAAGACTCCTTGGGCCAGGAGTCCGATGCGAACGATATCGAAATGCGATTCGGGCAGATCGAGAAAGCCGCCCGAGTTGCAGTGATGGAGGAGCTTGGGGTTCACCCCGATCTCCCGCAACTCGGCGAGACTTTGTTGGAAGCGCGCCAACTGGATCTGGGCAAACGTCTTCTCCAGTTCATCGCTCTGGGCGAAGTGGCTCAGAATGCCGGCAAAATCGAGTCCCGGCAGGCCGGCCAGGGTTCGGCCCCATTCCCGCGTCGTGCGCCAGGAGAAACCGTAGCGGTTCATGCCGGTGTTGACCTTCACGTGGATGGAAACCAGGCGACCGCGTTCCTTCGCCTGCTGAGCCAGTTGTTCGGCCATCTCGATCCGGCCCACGCACGGTTCGAGGTCGAGGTCGAACACGTGGGGAAGTTCCTCGGGGATGCGTTCGCCCAAGAGCAGGATCGGCGCGCTGATCCCCGCGTCGCGCAGTTCCGCTGCCTCGCCCAGCGTGAAGACCGCGAGGGAGTCGGCGCCGTTGGCCAGCGCCACCCGGGCGGCGGCCACGGCCCCGACGCCATAAGCGTTGTCCTTGACCACGTACAGGAAACGCGTGGCGGCTGGCAATTCGGCCCGGATCAGTCGGCAGTTTCGGGCGAGCGCCGCGAGGTCCACTTCGACCCAGGCGGAGCGTGGCCAGGCGGGAGGAGTTCTCATGCAGATCCCGGAGGCCAGAGTGACCGACCGATATCGGTGCGGAAATAACTTCCCAGCGAGTGGATGCGGCGGATGTTGTCGTAAGCGAGGGCCAGGGCGGCATCCAACGTCTCCGCCACGGCCGCTACATCGCACAAACGGTGGCCGGTTGCCTCGAGCACGCCGTCGGTCCGGGCGGACACTTCCTGCCACCAGACGTCACACGTGAAATCCTTCTGGACGACGACCGGCACGCGCGGACCGGTGATCTGGATGAACGGATAGCCATAACCGGCGAGTGTGAGGCTGCAGCCGAATTCTCGGTCGGGATGCCAGCGCGGTTCGAGCGGCTCATCGCGGGCGCAACGCAGGAAGGTTTCCAGGGGATTCGCCAGCATCCGCGTGATCAGGGGGCCACTGGTGACTCCGAGGCGCACATTGTATTCCAGCACCTGCCAGCGGCCCGCGTGCCGTATCGCCGTGACCTGAACCGGACCGTGAAATTTCACCTCCCGGAACCAGGGACGCAGGGGCAGGAGGAGTTCTCGCACGAGGCCATACTTATCCTCCGGATCCCGTTCGACCAGTCCACCGAGCGGCGCGCCGGCCACGATGCCCAGATTCCCGTCGAAGGCGCGTTTGTATTCCTGGTTGGTGACGAGCGGGACAATCTCGCCGGCGCTGACCAGGGCGATATGGCCGGCCTCCCGTCGGCCGAGGTATTCCTGGAGAAATATGCCTTCCGCATCATCGAGTTTCGGCAGCCAGGCCAGCGTTTCTTCGACCGACTCACAGACCAGGGTGTGAATCGGGCTCGTGGGAGAGCACAGCGGGTTTTTGAGAACGAAGGGCCGTTGCTCCCGGCGGACCAGAGACGCCGCCTCGCTGCCGGTGCGAGCGAACCACGCCCGCGGAGACGGGATGCCCGACTGCGCACACAAAGCGCGGGCAAAGTCGCGTTCCCGTTCTAACCGCAACCCTTCTCCCGTGGGGCTGAGAATCGGCGGGTTCAGCGCGAGAAACTCGGCCGTCCACGGCTGGAGCATCCATTCGATCGACATCGGCACGATGAGCTCGGGACGTTCCTGCCGGATTCGTGCGCAGGGGTTCGGTTCCGTGGCCGCCGCCACGCAGGAACCGGCGAGCTGGGGACCGTGATGCGCATAATCCCGGGTCAGGTACGCGGAGACCACCGCGCCGTCGTCGCGCAATTGGTGCATCAGGGCCTGGGTGAAGGCCCCAACCCCGAGGAGCAACACCCGCTTGGATCCGACCGGACTCATCCCCATGAACGCGGGCGGACGGTAAGGGGGTGAAAGCTCCCAGTTCAAAACTCAAAGCTCCAAAAATGTTCCAAGAACGAAGCTTCAGGGCCCTACCGGGGTAGGGCCTGCCGCGCCTGCGCTACGCGTAGCCGCGGCCGGCCGGCCGGACTGATTGAGGGGTACGGGGGATTCGCCAGGGGTGGGCCGAGACCAGCAGGCCTGGCCAAGGAGTTGGATTTTGGAACAGAAGATAACGAAGGTCACCAAGGAGATGGGGGAGAACCGCCAACAAGACACTTCGTTTCCTTCTGTTGCCCCACCCAACGGGTAAATCCCCTCCTTTCCCCTTGGAAATAGAAACCGGGCGGTTGCCAGGAACTTGGGGGCTTGGAACTCTCCATGAACCGTCCCTTCCCACCTTGTAGAGTCGTCTGTCCCCAGACGACAG
>CAYYSX010000295.1:0-1308 GCA_964474315.1 uncultured Verrucomicrobiota bacterium
AACGAAGAAAACGAAGATGTTCGAGGTCTTTGTTTCCTTCGTTTCCTTCTGTAAAGTGAGATTGATTACATGCTAAGTTAGCGCTTAGGGGGGCAGCCCCCCATGGATGCCCTGATTGCCTCTTGGGTTGACCCACAACCTGTCAGGATTGAAGCCAAGCCAGGGACAGCGCACCGAGGACGGACTCTCCACCTTGCTCCAGCAGGTGACTCCACCCGCGGACGGCAAGACGCGCTGACTTGGGCGAGGCACCTGAGGTGAGCTGAGACGAAGCAGATGGGGTGAAAAAGAAAGCACCCTCAGCGGTCGGGGATTCATGCGGGCGAGCCGCCCGCGCTCCTGTCCGCTCGGAGTCGGAGCGTCGAAGGGAAAACTCAACGAGACACAGAGTGCCAGGACACCAGTCCCAGGTTCTGTTCTCCACGTTTGCTCATTCCCCGTACTTCACCGGCGTGGCCAAACCGCGCGGTCGGCTGAGGACCGCTGACGCTACTCGGTCCCTGCAAAGACCAGCTCTCGCCACTCAGAAAAGCTAAGAGCCGCTCGCGGCGTCCCTCGAAACCTCGTCTAAGGATTGGCGTTGGAAGCTGCGCTGATCGCCTGCCAGGCGGCGCTGGTCCGCTCCAGTTTCTCCTGCTCATCCGGATGAACCTGCAAGAATTCCTGCAAAACCTGGCGGGCTTCGTTCTCCCTTCCGCCCTGAAAGAGGAGGTCCGCCAAGCCGCCCACGGATTCCGGATTCCCGGGCCACAGATGCGTGGCCAAACGGTAGGCCTCTTCCGCCTCGGCCGTGAAGTGGTGCGCCGCCAGCAGATTCCCCGCGGCGACCGTGTCGTGAGAATAGGACTTGAGCGCCGTTTCGGAGCCGGCGGCGCCGGGATCGTCGAGAATCGCCTGACTCTTCGTCCGCCAATAATCAAGTGATTCGGCCGCCCGCTCCGCGGTAAACGTGTTTTCTGCGCTCTGCGCTCCTAATTCCATCAGCGGTCCCAACGGAAGCGCGTCGGCATAGGTGCCGCGGAGCGGAGACGATTCCTGCAGGGCAAAGGACAGGTCCGGATTCTTCGCCCGCAGCCCTTCCAGAAGACTCTCGTTGATGGTCATGACCGCAACCTGCCCACCGACGTTGACGCGCCCATCCTCGGTTACTTGAACTTCTTCACCCGGGCGAAGCTGTTTGGGTTCGTCGGGAAACTGCTGATCGTGTTCGAAACGCTGTTGCGCGTCGGCCACATAGTCCTGAAAGGCGCGCTGAAAATCCTCCGCGGTCAGCGGGTTCAACTGACCTTGATAGAGTTCGGAGAGAAA
>CAYYSX010000295.1:1408-7350 GCA_964474315.1 uncultured Verrucomicrobiota bacterium
AATCGAGCGTCGATTTCCTCCCAATCACCCGCTTCGAGCGCGTCGAAGAACTGCTCTACTTCGGAAGGGATCTGCCGGTTGATTCGGCGCGCGGTCGCCCGGATGAAGTCCCGGCGGCTCCGAGCAAACGCGCTGACCTTGTCGGCCACGATTTCTTCCGCGGTCGGCGCGGAGAGGGTCCTGGTGGGGTGAAGGACGGTCGTTGCGCCACCAGCCTTCGGGTCCGTGGAAGGAAGCAGAGTCCCCTTGGAACCAGGGATCGACCGTGACGCGCCGGCTGAACGATCGGGCCGAAAAAGGATGAGCAAGAATGCGAGCAGGCAGCCGGCGACCACCCAGCCCAATGCCCGTTTGGATCGGGAACGTCCCTGAGGGGAATTGGACGACGGCAGATCTCCGAGGTGTTTCATGAGCGGGCGATTGGGGCCTTCACCAACAACGACACCATACCGGGAGGGATTTGTATGAGTGCCGGGTAAAAGGGCGCCTCTTGAATTGGTCCTCATCGCACCTCTTGCCTTCGATGCATTGAAGATGGGAGCCTGCGCTCGCCATGATGGAAGGCGACGAGTCCAGCGGCTGGATGCGGCACGCCAATTATGATTGATTCCGTCCCGCTATGATCAGCCGGGTTCTTCTTGTGCTGGCCGTTCTGGCTGGCCTTTTGACCAGTCTCGCCGATGGGCCGGCGGACAACCGCGTGGACCAGGTCCGCCGCATTCCACCTCCCGGGATTCCCATCCCTGACGAAACACGACGCGAACTCTCCGACGGCGTGGCCCGGTTGGGTGAGGAGATCCGTTCCCTGCGCCTGGCGCTCACCCAGCAGCCGGGGCGGTTGGCTTTGTTGCCGGATGTGCAAATCTTCCACAAAGCGGTGGATTGGGCGCTGCGCTTCGATGAGTTCTACCGCACCAATGAAGTCGAGGCCGCCCGTCTGCAGCTTCGCGAAGGATTTTCCCGCGCTGCCGCGTTGCGCGAAGGCAGGCCGTATTGGACGGAAGCGCGCGGACTGGTCGTGCGGGGCTATGTCTCGCGCATTGACGACTCGGTGCAACCGTACGGGCTGGTCGTACCCGAGGCTTTTGATGCGCATGACGGACGGAATTACCGGCTGGATGTTTGGTTTCACGGGCGCGGCGAGCAGTTGAGTGAGTTGGCCTTCCTGAACGACCGGATGCGCAATCTGGGAGAGTTCGCCCCGCGCGGTGCGATCGTGCTGCATCCGTACGGGCGCTACTGCAATGGCGCGCGTTTTGCCGGTGAAACCGACTTTTGGGAAGCGCTGGCGGAGGTGAAACGTCGGTATCCGGTGGATGTCGATCGAATCCTGGTCCGCGGTTTTTCACTCGGAGGTGCGGCCTGCTGGCATATCGCCACCCATTTTGCCAGCCAGTGGGCCGCCGCCGCTCCCGGCGCTGGATTCAGTGAAACCGCCGAGTTTCTCCGGGTGTTTCAAAACGAAACCCTTCGTCCCGCCTCGTGGGAACAAAAACTCTGGCAGCTCTACGATTCAACGGCGGTCCCGCTCAATGTGAGCATGGTACCTCTGGTCGCTTACAGTGGTGCGGACGACCGGCAAATCCAGGCCGCCCAGGCCATGGAACGGGCCCTGGCGGCAGAAGGGCTCGTGTTGACCCATCTCATCGGCCCCCACACGGGCCATCAGTACGAACCCAACACCAAAGCCGAGCTCAGCCGGCGCATCGATGCCATGGCGCTTCGCGGACGGGATCCGCTGCCCCGCACGGTGCGCTTCCAAACTGCCACTCTGCGCTACCATTCCATGGCGTGGGTGACCCTCGAAGCCCTGGAACAGCATTGGGAAATGGCGCGCATCGAGGCTCACCTTGACCCCGCGGCCAACCAGATCCGGTTCAGCGCCCAAAACGTGCGCGCCCTGCGGTTCACCGTTCCGCCCGGACTCAGTCCCTTTGATCCCACCCGACCGGTGACCGTGGTGGTGGATGGCGTGCCCCTCGAGGCCGCCCGTCCCTCATCCGATCGTTCGTGGTCCGCCGACCTGCATCGCGAAGGAAACGGGTGGGCCTTGGGTCCACTGCCCGTCACGGGGCTAAGCAAGCATCACGGCCTGCAGGGACCCATCGATGACGCCTTCATGGATTCCTTCCTGTTGGTGCGTCCCACCGGTCCGCCGCTTCATCCCGCGGTGGGTACCTGGGTAGCGAACGAATTCCAGCGCGCGGTCGAGCAATGGCGGCGACAATTTCGCGGAGAGGTCCTGGTCAAGGACGACACGAACCTGACCGAAGGCGACTATGCGACTCATCACGTTGTTCTCTGGGGTGATCCGCGGAGCAACGCCGTCCTCGGCCGAATCGCACCGCAACTGGGACTGCGTTGGGATGCCGAGGGAATCCATACGCCGGCGACGAACTATCCTCCGGATCGATTCGTGCCCATCCTCATCTATCCCAATCCGTTGAATCCCGAGCGCTATGTGGTGGTGAACACGGGTTTCACCTTTCGGGAATACGATCAGCTCAACAATGCCCGCCAGACGCCCAAGCTGCCGGACTGGGCCATCATCGACCTCTCTCAACCCGCCAATGCTCGTTGGCCCGGGGGCATAGCTGCCGCGGGATTTTTCGGGGAGAACTGGGAATGGAAGCCGTAAGCGGACACGGGTTCAGATCAGCACCGAGAAGGGGAGGGCACAGAGGGGGACGGGATCAATCGAGGGCAAAAGGAAGAAGGCTCGAGCAGGAGCGCGGGCGGCTCGCCCGCCTCCGGCTCTTTGAGTGAAGGCGGGTGGAGTCAAAGGCCCTTGCGAGGTTCTCGAAGAACGCCTTCTGCCGGTCGCGAACAAAATAGTTTGCCCTCGTGGCCGGCGCGGGTGGGATGGGAAAGGAAGAATCGTCCGCTTTTACGACAGGTCAGGCCGCAACGAAGCCAGGATCTCCGCCGTCCCCGCGTTTCCCCCCTTGCACCCAGACGGCCCGCACGGCGGCGCGATCAAATTCCTTTTATGATCCGCCGACAGCAGCCATCAGCCTCCTCTCCCTCCCCGAGGGACAGGGCACCTATCGTTGATCCGTCGATTGCCAGACAGTTGTCCTGTCCCCGGGTCCCCCGAATGGGCGAGCCGCCCGTTCCTGCATCCCACCGATCAATTCACGATTCTCCGCCCGTTGTCGGAACCAACGGCGCTGCCTGCCCCCGCAGGCCAGCTTCCACCAAGCGGCCCACAAACGCAGAAAAGGGTCGGATGTCCTGCCCTACGCTCGCGGATTCCAACGCCGACAAATAGTCGTCGCGCCGGTCCAGCGGGATGATCGTCCAGGGATAGCCGCCGGAGGCGAGCATTACGTTCATGAGAAAACGGCCTATCCGGCCGTTACCGTCCACGTAGGGATGGAGGTAAACGAAGACGAAATGACCGAGAACGACACGAACCGCCGGCTCTGACTCCTTGCTGAGGAATTCGAACAACACGGGCAGGCAGTCGCGCACCGCTTCGCGCGGTGGCGGCACATGCATTGATCGACGAAGGTAAACCGGCCCGGTTCGATACCCGGCGAGATCCGTTGCACGGAGAATTCCAGCGGTCACGCTGGGGCCGAAGAGCTGCCGATACCAATCGCCGTGGTCGCTCAGGCTGACTTCGCCGGCGTTGGCCCCACCGAGCACCTTTTCGACGCTCTCCTTCACGCGGACAAACGCGTCGTAGTACCCGCGTGCCGCGAGCGCGTTCCGGTTTTCGTGATCGGGTGGATTTTGGTCAGGGTTCCAAATACCGCTGCGCACCTTTTCGATCAGTTCAGCGCTCACGCGGTAGCCCTCAATCGATAACGAGTGGTACGCGTCATTCACGTAGAGGTCATCGACCGCCTTCAGGTAGCCACGGACATCCGCCGGAATCCCGGGAGCAGCCGGAAACGTCTCAAGAATCGTTGCGCGCATCGCCTGCCACATCACGCGGATGCGGTTGACGTACGGGGAGATTTCCCGCCGGTCGAGCGTGAGGTCCGGTGTGTCTTCAAACGGGTCGGTTTCGCGGGTGGTGTATCCCGCCTTCTCCATCGTCTTCACGATGTCATCAGCCATGCGCTGCTGCCCGGCGTTTCGGAAGGCACCAGCCAGGCGGCCCGCGATCGTGCTGTGACCGCCTTCGAGCAAGAGCGCGAGCACATCGGATGCGTCCTTCACGGTCGCCATCGCGGTGCGCACGTCCGTTGGCGCACGCCGGAAGAAGTGTTCTGAAGCGGCGATCAAGGCCGCCGGCACCGAGAAGACCCGCAATCCGTCCAACTGCACGATCTCTTTCGCTTTGGGCATCGCGTTCCGCATGTCGAACAGCGAAGTATCGTGCGGCAGAGGCGTCGGTTTATTGCCGCCCTTCGGCGCGCGTACCAGCAACTGGGCGGGTACGGCGCGGTTGCCGCCATGGAGCGATAGGGACTGCTCGGGCGAGAGGCACCACTCGTCGCCGAACCGCTCCGTGAGATAGCCGGCGCAAAAATCCCAGAACGACGCGTACCAGGCCGTACTGTCGCCCGACGCCTCATCGGGACGCGAGGGGATATACCACCCCTTCATGACTTCCTTGAGAAAGCCGGTTTTCAAGAGCCGTTCACGATGGGTGCGGCTCAGCGCATTCGACCGGATGGCGACGACACCACGACGTTGCAGCTCGTGCAGCGCCTGAAGCGACTCAGCGAGCTTTTCTTGCGGTGTCGGCATGATCTCCTCCGTGTGTTCCGTAGGTTATTGCGCTGTATTATCCATAGGTTTTCGTGCCGAGTCCAGGCTGGGATTGGGTCCGCGGCACCTGGTACAAAGTGCCAGGTCAATTGCCGCACGGGTTTGCGCACGGCGCGGGTGAAGTCGCGGCGGAGAACGGGGGAAAGTACTGATGCGTGTGGAGTTCCCAGCCTTCCCCTGGAGAGAGACAAAGTGCCATGGGAGACAAAGTGCCAGGTCAACAGCCCACGCTGAACGGGGCGGTGTTGTCCGCCAGATCAGACTATTAACCTGTCCCTCGGTGCTTGGGTGGAGCTCACCGCACTGGCGACCTCTCTCCACCTGCTTACCGAAGCAAAATCAGAACAAGGTTACCGGGAAAATCCGGGGAACGGAATGGGAGAAGGAAGCGGCTACACGAGAGGGTCGATCAGATCCACGCCCGCTGGCTCGAAATGCCTCGTATTATGCGTTGCCAAAGTATGGCCATGAAACAGCGCAGTGGCGGCTATCAGTGAATCTTCGCAAGTCATGGTGCGGTTCTTCCGCTTAAGTTCGGCGAGCAATTCCTTCCAGCGCACCAGCACCGGCTCAGTCAAATCTTCGGTCGCCGAAGCGAACATACCTTTCGTCTCGGACAACCAAGCGGTGAGACGAGCTTGATGGATGGACGGGGCTTGATTCACTCCGAACTGCAATTCAGCAAAAGAGACAACACTCAGAAAAATCTCTCCCTCATTGGTCCGGATCCAACTCGACAACTTCGCAGGCACCCGCTTGCGTTCGAGCAACGAAAGGAGATCCGTGTCGATCAGGAAGCTCACTTGAAAGGCAGCCTGTGCCGATCGGGCAAGCGGATAGGAGTGGGGCAGCGGGCAAACTGCTTCAGCAAGCCGACGGCACCGGCACGTTTCGCGGGTCTGGGCGTCAAGACGATGCTATGGAGACCGTCTCGCAGAGGCCGGACTTCGACCACCCCCCCTTGAGCCAAACCCGACGCGTCGCGCCACCATTTGGGCAAGATGCCCTGGCCCACTTTCGAAACAGCCATCGTATCCCAATCCCTCATGTGTTAAGGATTCATTAAAGGCAGACCTTCCGTCAACGCTGCCACTCAACCGGCTCGTCCGAGGTCAAGCCTTCCTCGCGATTCTTCTTCCCATGAACCGGCCCTTCTCACCTGGTAGAGTCGTCTGTCCCCAGACGACAGTCGTCTGGGGACAGACGACTCTACAGGG